>JBJERI010000027.1:0-18936 GCA_051882195.1 Ruminiclostridium sp.
CTCCGCAGTGTGCTAAATGGCGGAGCTTTTTGCTTTCATTGTCCTCGTTTCAAGCGGCAAATGGTTTACATTGCGTCCTCTCTCAGCTTGTACTTGCCCATAAGACTGGTGAGGGTATGAGCCTGAGCCGCCATTTCCTCGCTTGCAGCGGCACTTTCCTGTGCGGCGTAGGAGTTTGTCTGTACAACGCCCGAAATTTTTTCGATGCCCGTAAGCAGGCTTTGTATAGCGTTTGCTTCGTCCTCTGCCGAAACGGAAATTTCGCTGATAAGAACATTGGTTTTCGCCGCCTTGTCAAGCACCTCGTTCATAGCGGAGGCGGTTGCGTTGGCAACGTCCTTGCCTGTGTTTACGGCGGAAATGGAGTCGTTGATAAGCTTGGTGGTGTTGCTTGCAGCCTCGGCGGATTTGCTTGCAAGGTTTCTTACCTCGTCTGCAACAACCGCAAAGCCCTTGCCTGCGTCACCTGCTCTTGCCGCCTCAACAGCAGCGTTAAGAGCGAGAATATTGGTCTGGAAAGCAATATCCTCAATGGTTTTGATGATTTTGACGATTTCACCGGAGGTTTCCTCAATCTGCGCCATTGAATCAAGCATACGCTGCATTTCCTCGTTGCCCTTGCCGAGAGCCGCTTCGGACTGGTTGGAAAGCTCGCTTGCCGATTTTGCGTTTTCAGCGTTGCGGTTTACCTTTTCGGAAATAGCGTTTATGCTTTCGGAAAGCTTTTCGATCTGCTCAGCCTGCTCAGACGCACCGCCTGCTAACTTCTGCGAGCTGTCGGAAAGCTGCTCGGAGGCATTGGTTACAGAGCGAGCCGCATTGTTTATTTCACTGTAATCCTTGTTATCCTCGTTAAGAATGGTGTTGAGAGCGTTCTTAATAGCGGCAAATTCGCCGATGTAATCATAGTTTATGTAGAAGCTTACGTTGCCCTCGGCGATCTGCTGAAGAACATAGGTAAGCTCGTCAATCATCTTTTTCAGATAGGACTTTGTTTCGTGGATTGAGCCGATAAGCTGACCCATATCGGAATCGTCCGCTTTAAGCTTGAATTCCTTGGACATTTCGCCCTTTGCAAAGTTGTTCAGCTCTTCCTTGATGGTTCTGATAGGCTTTAAGAAGTTCTTGGAGTTGTATATGATAAGGAATATCAGCAGCGCAATAACTACAAACATAATGGCATTTGACAGCTTAAGCAGCGCAGAAAGCATAGCGGAGGTGCTTGCAAGGTCGCTGTCCGTTCTTGCCTTTACCGCGGCCACAAATGCGTTGCAGTTGGCGGTGGTTGCTGAAATTGCGTTAAGATAAACATTGTCGGTTATTGCCCTGCGGCAGCCGTCGAAATCTCCGCCGTTTGCAAGAGCGATTGCCTGCTGCTCCAGCTCGTCAAGCTTGTTTGCGGCGTTTACAACGCTTTCAAAATAGGATATTTCGTTATCCGCAATGTAAAGGGTTCTTGTTTCCTCTGCAATAGCGTTGTAGTCCATATATGACGCAGCAGTCTGCCACGAAGCCTTGTACCGTGAATCCTTTGTTTCACAGTAAGCATTCAGCATAGCAAAACGGTACAGCGAATTTGCGTTAAGGTTGTTGCAGTTGGTTATAAGGGTGTTCTGGTCGTTGACCTCCTCCGCAAATTTTGAGGAATAAATAAACGAGGTTGCACAGCACGCCAGTCCGCAGACAAGAATAACTGCGCTGAAAATACAAAGGAATTTGACTATAAAGGATTGACTCCTCAACAGCTTTTTGATTTTTGAAAGGAACCCTTTCATAAAAAATCACTCCTTATAAAATAGTAATCATTATCATATTTATATTTTATCATTAATTAAACAAATTGTCAATACAAAATATAATAACTTTTGTGCAAAAAATAAAAACCCGTCATATAGACAGGCTTTTATTCAGAAAATGTATTTTTTACTTGATAATGGTAAATCTGCCCACAAGAGGAAGCTCCTTGCTCTTGCCAAGACCTGTGTTAATCATGCCGAAAAGGAGCAGACCAAGGTCGCAGAGGCTGACCAGAGCGGAAAGGAGGTTGAACAGTATTCCGATAAAAGGAATCATTCCCATAAAGGAGAAGATTGTTGTAACAATGCCCAGCGCAACGCTTGTGAGAAGCAGAATAAGTGCCTGATTTGCGTGGAATTTGCCGTAGCGTGAATCGGGGCAGCAAACCAGCGGAAGGAAGAATAAAATCCACAGATAGGAAATCACGCAGATAACCTTGTTGTTGTTTATTTCTGTTGGGTCAAACTCGGCTGTATGGTCGGGAGTGTCAAAAATAGCCGCAAAGCCGCTTTTGCCTGTATTGCCGTTTGAACCTGTGCCGTCTTTTACCGTTGCTTCGCTGATTGGCGTACGGGGTGCGCCGCATACGTTGCAGAATTTTGCGCTGTCGTCAATCTGAGCGCCGCATTTTTCACAAAAAGCCATAATTATCCTCCAAATAACTTAAAATAGGCTGAAGCGCCTGCAATAAGATATTATACATCAAGTTTGTTTCAAGGTCAATATTATTTTCGTATAGAAACTGTAAAATATTGCTCTTTTTGGCAGTAATTATAAAAACGGTTGCATTTATTACTGCAATGTGCTATAATTTTTAAAAAGGCATATACTTTTTAATATATAGGCAAAAAATGAGAATGTGAGGTAAGGTCTATGTGCGGAATTGTCGGCTTTACAGGCGACCGCCCATGCGTTGATATACTGGTGGGCGCACTTAAAAATCTTGAATACCGCGGCTACGATTCGGCAGGAATTGCCGTTTTCGAGGACGACAGAATAAAAACAGTCAAGGCAAAGGGCAAAATTGCAGAGGGGCTTGAGGTAAAGCTCCGTGAGGAAAAGCAGCTTGAAGCGGTTGCGGGCATCGGTCACACCAGATGGGCGACCCACGGCGAGCCAAGCGATATAAACTCTCACCCTATCGGCAACGGCAGGGTTTCCGTTGTTCATAACGGCATTATTGAAAATTACCGCAAGGTAAAGGAGTTTCTTACATCAAAGGGCTACGGCTTTGAAAGCCAGACGGACACGGAAGCGGTTGCAAAGCTGCTTGATTATCATTATGAGGGCGACCCCATTGACGCTATAATCAAGACTATAGGCGAAATCACAGGTGCTTACGCTCTTGGAATAATTTTCAGGGAGCATAAAAACAAGATATACGCAGTCCGCAAGGAAAGTCCCCTTATTGTGGGAAAGGGCAAGGGCGAAATGTTCATTGCCTCGGATATTACCGCTATTCTTGAACATACAAGGGAGTATTACTATCTTGAGCCTGGCGAAATTGCGGAAATTGATAAAAACGGCGTTAAGTTCTACGATATTCATCATTGCGAAATAGAAAAGGAAATTCAGACCGCAACCTGGGACGTTGAAGCGGCGAAAAAAGGCGGCTTTGAGCATTATATGCTGAAAGAAATTACCGAACAGCCCACTGCGCTTAAAAACACCCTTTCCCCACGGATAAAGAATGGGCTGCCCTCTTTTGAGGAGTGCGGTCTTACGGACGAAATGCTCCGCAATTACAAGCACGTTTTCATTGTAGGCTGCGGCTCGGCAATGCACGCAGGCACAGTGGGAAAATATGTGATAGAAAGCCTTTCCAGAGCGCCTGTTATTGTTGATATAGCAAGCGAATTCAGATACAGAAACCCTTTGCTTACGGATAAGGACCTGGTTGTGATTATTTCACAGTCCGGCGAAACCGCTGACACAAAGGCGGCATTGGAGCTGGCAAACGAGGTTGGGGCAGACACTCTCGCCATTGTAAACGTGGTTGGCTCTGCAATTGCAAGAGAGGCAAAAATGGTAATGTACACCCTTGCAGGCCCCGAAATTTCCGTTTGCTCAACCAAGGCGTATATGGTGCAGACCGCTTTTATGTACCTTTTTGCATTCAGAATTGCTCTTGCAAGAAACGCTATTACCGAGGAGCAGTGCAGAGCCTATGTTGAGGAGCTGATGACTGTTCCCGATAAGGTGGCTCTCTGTATTGAAAATAAAGAGCCCTATCAGCAGGTTGCTTCAAAGCTTATGAGCGCAGATTCCCTGCTTTATATCGGCAGAGGGCTTGACTACGCTCTCAGCATGGAGGGCTCTCTAAAGCTTAAGGAAATAAGCTACATTCACAGCGAAAGCTATGCGGCAGGAGAGCTTAAGCACGGCACAATTTCCCTTATTACCGAGAATATGCCCGTAATCGCCATTGCCACCCAGCGTGAGCTTTTTGAAAAAATGTGCAGCAACGTAAAGGAAGTCAAGTCAAGAGGGGCATTTGTGGTTATGGTCTGCCGTGAGGATATGAGCGTCGAGGAGGAAAGCGCAGATTACAAGCTGACATTGCCTGTGGTTTCGGATTTGCTAATGCCGCTTGTTACGGTAGTGCCGCTCCAGCTTATTGCTTACTATACCGCCGTTTACAGAGGAAATGACGTTGATAAGCCACGGAATCTTGCAAAATCCGTTACGGTGGAATAAGAGGTATTATGTTGTCGGAATTGTTTAATATAGAGGAACAGCCAATGTTCCTCTGGGATTATCTCAAAGCCTCGGACAAGCCCATTGTTATGTACGGAATGGGCGACGGAGCGGTTAAAATTATGGAGGTAATGGAAAGGTACGGACTAAAGCCTGCCGAATTTATGGCAAGCGATGAGTTTGTGCGGGGTCATTCCTTTATGGGATATACCGTAAAAAAACTGTCCGAAATTGAGCAGCAGTACGAGGATTTTATTGTGCTTGTGTGCTTTGGCAGCGCACTGCCCGAGGTTATGGACAGGCTTTATGCCATTGCGGAAAAGCACGAGCTTTATGCTCCTGATGTGCCCGTTATAGGCGGAGGGCTTTTCGACAAGGAATATCTTGCGGAAAATATGGAGAAAATAAAGCAGGTAAGGGCAATACTTGCAGACGATATTTCAAGAAAAACCTTTGACTGCTGGATAAAGTACCGTTACAGCGGAAATATAAATTACCTTAAGGAATGTGAAACTCCCAAGGAGGAGGCAATGAAGCTGCTCAGCCTTGGGGAAAAGGAAACCTTTGTGGATTTAGGTGCATACAACGGAGATACCGTTGAGGAATTTTTACGGCTTACGGACAGGAAATTCACCAAGATTTACGCCGTTGAGCCTGACGCAAGAAATTACGGCAAGCTGCGCAGACGGCATTACGCTCTTGGTTCGGCAATTTTTGAGCCAATAAACGCCATTGCGTGGAGCGAGGACTGCATGATGGATTTCTTCCAGCGCAGAGGCAGAAACAGCGCAATTTCGGGGCTAAAGGGCAGAAACATTCCCACCGAGGCAAGAAGCGTTGATTCAATCCTTGACGGCAAGGAAGCTACCTATATCAAGCTTGACGTTGAGGGCTGCGAAAAGGAAGCCCTTGACGGTGCGGCACAAACTATTGAAAAATACAAGCCTAAGCTTATTGTATCACTTTATCACCGCACAGAGGATATGGTTGAGCTGCCCTTGCAGGTTAAGAAGCTCAACGGCTCATACAGGCTTTATTTAAGACATCACCCGTATATTCCGGGCTGGGATACGAATTTATACTGCGTATAAAGGAAGACGAAATGAAAAAGATTGCTATTATTGTGCTTATTGTGCTGGTTGTGGGCATTGTGGGATTTTATACATATATATCCCTCAGCGTGCCGCAGATTGAATATGTTTCCGATACTCCGAAGACAGTGGGAAATGGACTTGATTATTCGGTAAAGCGGCTTTACAGCTCGGATATTGATTATGATAAGCTGTCCGAAATTCTGGACAAGACACTTATTTCAACGGAATTTACCGAGGACGATATTTACAAGGCGGCTCTTGCGGCAGGCATTCCCCAGTTTTATCCCTCCTTCTATTTTACCGTCGAGCCGTCGGACGAAGCCGGCGAATATCGCCTTTACGGCACGGTAAATCAGGAAATGGCGGAGGGGCAGACAAATACGGATTTCAGATGCGACGGTCTTGTTGCGGAATGTGTGGCGAGCGGCTTTACCATTACCGAAGCCGTTACAAAGCCCACCGATTCCAAGGTTGCCTCTTTCGGAGCGCCTATTCTTTCCGAGGACGGAACAAACCTTGCTTTTTCTCTCGGGGATACGGGTTATTATGAAATGCTGCTTAAAGGCACAAGCGGCACTGTCAGACTGCAATTCCTTTACAATGTAAACACCAACTCCATTTTCACCCAAAAGGTGCTTGAAGAACAGGTGCTTGTGGTTGACGTAAGCATTGCGGAGGGCGAAAGAGGGATTCCCTCGGTGACCTACACCCTTGAGAATTACTCCAGCACTGAAGATTTTGAATAAAAAACCGCAGTTTTTACGGCTAAAATTAACAAAAGTGCTGAAAAGTAAACAAAAAATGCAAGAAATAGAAAAACGACTTGCATTTTTTCGCTTTATACAATATAATAGAAATAGAAAATACAGCGCATTGCGCGTTTAATAGGGGGCAGTTATGTACAAGGAATTATCAAAGGAAAAGCTTGCCGAGCTTAAGGCACAGCTTGAAAAGCAGTACGAGGAATACAAGGCTTTAGGCTTAAAGCTTGATATGTCGAGAGGAAAGCCTGCGCCTGCACAGCTTGATTTATCAAAGGAAATGCTGACCCATTGCCTTGACGGAGAATATGTTTCGGAAAACGGAATCGACTGCAGAAACTACGGCGTTCTTGACGGAATTTACGAGGCAAAGCGCCTGCTTATGCCTATGCTGGGCGTTGAAAGAGATGAAATAATCATCGGCGGCAACTCCAGTCTGCAGCTTATGTACGACACAATTGCAAGAGCAATGCTCCTTGGCGTACTCGGCGGCAAAAAGCCATGGAGCAAGTACGAGCACGTTAAGTTCCTTTGTCCCGCTCCCGGCTATGACAGACATTTTGCAATATGTCAGAGTATGGGCATTGAGATGATTACAGTTCCTTATCTCAGCGACGGCCCCGATATGGATATGGTTGAAAAGCTGGTTTCCGAGGACGAGGAAATAAAGGGTATATGGTGCGTTCCAATGTACTCAAATCCCGAGGGAATCACCTATTCGGACGAGGTGGTAAGTCGTTTTGCAAACCTTTCGCCAAAGGCGGACGACTTCAGAATTTTCTGGGATAACGCATACTGCGTTCATCACCTTACAGATACCCCCGACCACGTTCTCAACATTCTTGAGGAATGTAAGAAAACGGGCAAGGAAAATATGGTGTTTGAGTTTACCTCCACGTCCAAGATTTCATTCCCCGGCGGCGGTCTTGCGGCAATCGGCGCAAGCAAGGCGAATATCGACTTTATCAAGAGTCAGATGACCTATCAGACAATCGGTTACGATAAGCTTAATCAGCTTCGTCACGCAAGATTTTTCAAGGACTTTGACGGAATCAGGGCGCAGATGGAAAAGCACAGAGCAATTATATGGCCCAAGTTCGAGGTTGTGCTTAACGCTCTTGAAAAGGAAATTGCGCCCTGCGGAATAGGCTCTTGGCATAAGCCAAACGGCGGCTACTTCATTTCCTTCAACGGTCTTGACGGTACTGCAAAGAGAACGGTCGCACTCTGCAAGGAAGCAGGCGTTGTAATGACGGGAGCAGGTGCTACCTTCCCATACGGCATTGACCCCCGTGACAGAAATATCAGAATTGCGCCTACATTCCCAACGGTTGAGGAGCTTCAGAAGGCTATGGAAGTGTTCTGCGTTTCCGCAAAGCTTGCGGCTGTGGAGACTCTTTTAGGCGAATAAGGGCTGAAACATTTCAAAAGGGCTTGTTTTTTCCGAGAAAATGTGATACAATAATAGGCGGTATGTATGTACCGCCTTTTTTGCGCCCGTAGCTCAGCTGGATAGAGCAGCAGCCTCCGACGCTGCGTGTCGTGTGTTCGAATCACATTGGGCGCGCCAGCCGAGTGCCTCGGCACGCAAAAAGCCCGATTTAGGTCGGGCTTTTTGCTTTTAAGAGAAATGTTTATGGAACATATTGACATTTGAGAATAGCTGTGGTAAACTAATTGTAGAATCTGCTACCAGGGAAAAGTCGTTGCTTGCATTTGCATCAATGGTTTTCCCTTCGACGGCAGGTTCTTTTTTTACATTTTGGATTGTGAAATCTCTCCCTTGACATCACCAAAAAAGTATGTTATATTGAAATTCAGACTGGTAATGGGGCGTAAAAACCCCGGGCGACTATTCGCAGCCGGTCTTTTTTATTTATATAGTATAACTCATTTTTCCCCCGCCCTCCGCATATTCTTTCCCGAAAGGAGAATGAGTATGGACAACAGCGCTGTAAAAAGCATTTTCAAAAGCGGCAATGACCAGGAGCGGCTTAAAAAGGCGCTCCTTGAAAAATGGACGTACTATATAAATAGTACAAGGGAGAAAAATGGCTGAAAAGGCGGCGGTGTACTGCCGTCTTTCCGAGGAGGACAAAAACAAGCTGAATCCTTTTGAGGACAGCTTAAGCATACAAAATCAGAAGTCAATGCTGACTGCTTACGCAAAGGAAAAGGGCTGGGAAATATACGGGATTTACAGCGATGACGATTACACGGGAGCAGACCGCAATCGCCCCCAGTTCAACCGCCTGCTGAAAGACGCAGAGCAGCATAAATTCAATATTATCCTCTGCAAAACTCAATCCCGCTTTACAAGGGAGCTGGAGCTTGTGGAAAAGTATATCCACGGACTGTTTGCGGAATGGGGGATAAGGTTTGTAAGCGTGGTTGATAATGGGGACACGGAAAACAAGGGCAACAAAAAATCACGGCAGATAAACGGACTTGTAAACGAGTGGTACCTTGAGGATATGTCCGAGAATATAAAAAGCGTTCTTGACAGCAGGCGGCAAAGTGGCTTTCACATAGGCTCTTTTGCGCTGTATGGTTATATCAAGGATAAGGAGCATAAGGGAAAGCTGCTTATTGACGAGGAGGCGGCGGAGGTGGTAAGGACGGTGTTCCGCCTTTATTCGGAGGGAATGGGCAAAACCGCCATTGCACGCTATCTCAACGAAAAGAGTATTCCAAGCCCCGCCGAATATAAGCGGCAAAAGGGGCTTTCCTACAAGCAGCCCTTGTCAAAGTCGGGTAAATTGTGGAAGTACGATACAATCACAAAAATGCTGAAAAACGAAATGTATATCGGCAATATGGTTCAGGGAAAATACGGCAGTATTTCCTACAAAACCAAGCTTAACAAGCCCCGTCCTCAAAGCAAATGGTTCAGGGTGGAAAACACTCACCAGGCAATAATCCACAAGGAGCTTTGGAGCAAGGTCAGCAGTATGCTCTCGCTCCGCTCAAAGCCCAGCAAAAGCGGCAAAATCGGCATTTTCTCGGGCAAGGCATACTGCGCCTACTGCGGCTATCATCTTTGCTCAACCAAATCGGGGGGCAGACGTTACCTGTGCTGCCCAAACCGCTATGTGTCAAAAAACGGCTGTATTGGCGGCTTTATTTCGGAAACAAGACTTGAACAGCTTGTACTTGATGAGCTTTTGAAAATCAACAGCCTTTATCTTGACAAAAGCCTGCTTGAAAAGCGGATAGGAGAGCAAAGGGTTGAAAAATCTCACAGCCAGTTGCCTGCGGAAAAAGCCGCTTGCCAAAAGGGAATTGCCGACTTTTCAAAGGCGCTTGCAAGCCTTTATATGGATAGGGCAAGGGGTATTGTGGACGAGGAAAGCTTTTCGGAGGTACTTACAAGGCTGAATACGCAAAAGGAAAATATGCAAAGGCGGCTTGAAGAAATTGAAAAAGCAGAGCAAAATGAAGAAAAGCCTTTAAATCCGCAGCAGCTTGTTGAAAAATACACTCAACCGAACTGTTTCACGCACACAATGGCGGATATTTTCATAGAACGCATTGAAGTTGGCAGACGTATAAAAGGCACTCGCAATGTTCCCGTAACAATACATTGGAGCTTTTAGTTTGCGCCATAGCAGCAGAGCAGAAAGCAAGAGCAACCTATGACAACATTCTGCGGCTGTCAGACGACCCCGACGTAAACAACGTTATACGTTTTCTTCGTGAAAGGGAAATTGTGCATTTCCAGCGCTTCGGCGAATTGCTCAATCACCTGCAAAGCAAAATAAAATGCTGAATTTGCAAGTTTTTCGCTGAATTTGTTGACAGAGGAAAATATTAGGTGTATAATATTTATAAAGTATATTGGTGAGGCGGTTAAAATGAAAAAGCTTGTTAAATCTCTTTCGGCTGGGGCGGCAGGCGTTATGACGGCTGTATGCACGTCCGTATCTGTTTTTGCGGAATCGGGAATTGCCGATTCAAACGCGCAGACAGGGGTGGTTTCAAATTTTGTGCCGCTTATCGTTACTGCAATTGCGGCTGTTGGCGTTGCGGGAGTGACCGCAGTTATAAAAATGAAAGCGGACAGCAAGCTTAAAGGCGCAAAGAAAGAGAAAAAAGACCAAACCAAAAACGAAAAGTAATTTTGCCGTCTGTTAAATCAAAAAATCAAGCCCGAGAAGATATAATTTCTTCCCGGGCTGTTTGTTTTCCCATAAGGCAAAGGCTATATTTTTTCGCAGAATCGGATAATTTCATCTTTTCTTTGTTCCACCGCTTCCTTGTATTCAACAGAGCACAGCCCCAGACTGCCGCAGCATTCAATTTCCATGTGACCGTAGAAATGCTCTATGGTTTCAATTATCCTGTCGCACTCTTTCATACCGGGGCCTGTACGGAGGGCTATCGAGTAGCCCTTTTTGCCCTTGCCAAGTGACGCATGAGGCTGATGAGTGTTGCACCAAGGGGTGCATCTGTCGATAAACGCCTTGAACTGCCCGGGAACGTCCGCCCAATAAGAGGGTGATACCATTATAATTATATCCGCCTGTTCAATTTGGCCCATTGCTTTGTCAAAATCATCGCTCTGAACGCATTTCGCCGTACTGTGACAGGCTCTGCACCCTTTGCAGAAGCCAAAGCGATAATCGTCGATACATACCCTTGTGACTGTGTACTTTTCGCTTAGGCTGTGAGAAACAATGGACGCTATTTCCGCAGTTGCTCCGTTTCTGACGGGACTGCAGTTCATTATCAGTACATTCATTTTTGCACCCTCCCGTTTGATTTTTGCCTATTATATCAGAAGTAATGGTTGTTGTCAATTGCCTTTGCAGGCGATTTCAAAAAAATAAATAAAAATCGGAAAAATGGTTGAAAATTTCATTAAAACGTGATAAAATTATCTTATATGCCTATTGTCAATTTGAAAGGAATAAATTTATGAAAAAGCTTAAGGCTGCCGCTGCTGTTATTTCCGCCGCAATGGTTATGGGAAGCTTTTCGGGCTGTTATTTCTTCCCTGCGGAGGAAAAGCTGCTGGACGCTCCTACAATCAAGGTGGAGGACGTAACCTACTCTACATACACGGCAAAAAGGAAAACGATTTCAAGCACCACCATTACAACAGGCTACCTTTCCTCAAAAACAGAGGTGGAGTGCTATTTTACCGACTACACAGGCCAGCTTAAAAATATATATGTACGTCCCGGCGATATGGTTGAGGAGGGACAGCTTCTTGCGGAAATGAACACGGGAGTGCTTGAATACGAGCTTGAAATACAGCGCCTGCGTGTTCAGCTTGCACAGCTTAACTACAACAGCTCAGGCTCTGCCGCAGACAGATTACAGCTTGAAATTGAGCAGAACACCCTTGCGGAATATCAGGCGGAATACGACGGCTCAAAAATTTCTGCGCCCATAAGCGGACAGGTTTCCTTTGTTGACGGAGTAAACCCCGGCTCGGAGGTAAATCCCTACAAAATCCTTGTCAAGATAGTCGATCCCGACGATTTGTACGTTGTTGCAACGGTAAACGAAACAAAGGCTTATACTCTGGGCGACAAGGTAACGGTAACAATCGGGGACGACAGCTATGACGCTGAAATAACCCGTACTCCCAAGGAGGAAAAGGCGGAGGGGGACGAGGTAACAAACACCGTTCACGCTGATTTTACGGGAAGTACAAAGCCCACCTTTGCTTTTTTAGGCAGCCTTGCCGATATTACCAAGGTAAACAGCGTTTCCGAAAACGCCATTGTTATTCCTAAGCATCTTGTTAAAAGCGACGACAATCACACCTATGTGCAGATACTTGTTGACGGCGAAAAGAAAGAGGTTGACGTAACCACGGGAATAAGCAATGCAACCGAAATTGAAATTACAAGCGGACTTAACGAGGGCGACCAGGTAGTCGTCAAGTAAGCGAAAGGAAACAGATGTTTACTATACTTCTGAGAAAAATGCGCAGCACGAAATGGATGGTGCTGTGCCTGTTCATAGGCTTCCTTATGGCGGCGGGAATGATGAGTACCGTCCCCATTTATATGGACGCTTCCCTCCAGCGTATGCTTATAAAGGATATGGAGGAATATCAGATAAACACAGGGGAATACCCCGGAATTTACGCAATTGAGCTGCCAATGAGGGCAGGAACAACCGTTCAGTCCCAGCTTGAGCTTATTGATACATTGCCCAAGGCGGTTGAAAACAGGGTAGGCAAAACGGGCATTGCTCCCGAAAACAGCAAGACCGTTGTCTATGACAACCTGCTTTATCTTATCCGAGGCGGAAACATTGACGGTACAACCTCAACCCGTCTTAAAATGGTGGCAATGACAGGTCTTGAAGAGCATATTACCATTACAAAGGGCAGAATGTTCTGCGAGGGCGGCGTTGCCGAGGACGGCGCTTACGAGGTAATTATCTCCGAGCCTGCAATGAAATCCCTTGGCATTGTTTACGGCAACGACTATGAGGTAACTGCCGTTGATACGGCAAAGGAGCGCATTAAAGTGCGTATTACGGGCGTTTATGAACAGCTAACCGACAACGACACCTACTGGTCGGAAACCATGTCCCCCTATATCAATGCGGTTATGACCGATTTTGACTGCTTCAAGGACAAAATGCTGCCCCAGGGAACGGTTTCCCTTTCAAATATTTTCGTGCGCTATGCTCTCAATTATCAGTCAATTGATATGAACAGCATTTCCTCTATTGTAGCCGCCCTTGACGATGATTTCGCAAGCTACAAGGACGCAGGCTATGAGTTTGAAATGCCAATGTACGATACCCTTGTAAGCTATCAGGAAAGAGCTGCAAAGCTTACTCAGATTTTATGGGTATTGCAGATTCCTGTAATGGTAATGCTGGGCTTTTACCTGTTTATGGTATCTCAGCTTAACGTTGAGCAGGAAAAGAACGAGATTGCCGTTTTCAAATCAAGAGGCGCAAGCTCAAAGCAGATTTTTGCAATTTACGCAATGGAAGCGGGAGCGCTGGGTTTAATTACCCTTATTGTTGCTCCCTTTATCGGCTTGTTCTTATGCCAGTTCCTTGGCGTTTCCAACGGCTTTCTTGAATTTGTAAACCGCACGGGAATTGCCGCAAAGGTAACAATTACGGCTGTGCTTTACGCATTGCTTGCGGTGGTTATCTTCTTTGTTACCACAATGATTCCTATTATTCCTGCGTCCAAGCTTACCATTGTTCAGTACAAGCAGAGCAAGACAAAGGTCGTTAAAATGAGCCTTTGGGAAAAGCTTTTTGTGGACGTTATACTTATTGCGGCGTCGGTTGTGTTCCTTATTATATACACCGACCATCTGAACAGCGGCAGCTCGGATTATGTTACAAACGGCGAAATCGACCCGCTTATTTTCGTATTTGCAACTGCCTTTGTAATGGGCGTGGGACTGCTTTTCATAAGGCTTTATCCCTATCTCCTACGACTGATTTACACCATAGGCAAGCCCTTCTGGACTCCGTCCCAGTATATGGCAATAACTACTGTTGCCTGTTTATAGGGTGGCAAGGAGCGCTTTCTTATGCTGTTCCTTGTTATAACCTTTTCTTTCGGACTGTTCTCGGCAAATACCGCAAGAGCTATAAACAACAACAAAAGCGACAGGATTTATTACTCCAACGGTGCAGATATAACCTTAAGTGAATACTGGACTGAAACCTCCAGCACCGAGGAAAATCAAACAACCACCGAATATACCGAAAGGGATTTTTCACGTTATGAAAATCTTGCAGGTGTTGAACAGGCAACAAAGGTGCTGAAAAACAAAAAGGTTAAGTTTACCTTTGACGGAAAAACCACCGAGGACGTTATGCTTATGGGCATTCAGCCCGATCGCTTTGCTCAGGTGGCGTGGTTCAGAAACGACCTGCTGCCCGTTCATTGGTACAACTACTGCAACGCCCTTACCGACTACAAATCGGGTGTGCTTGTTTCGGCTTCTCTTGCGGAGAAATACGAAATAGAGCTTGGGGACGAGGTTGCTCTCCGCTGGGGCGGCAACGACACAGTAGGGGCAACTGTACTTGCCATTGTCGATTACTGGCCGGGAATTAACCCTAACGATACTCCCGACTTTGCGGTTATGAACTACAATTATTGCTACACCGAAACAAAGCTTGAGCCCTACGAGGTATGGCTGAAGCTTGCTGACGGTGCAACAAGCGAGGAGCTTTATGCGGATATTTCCGCAAAGCGTATGCCTGTTGAATGGCTTAAGGACTCATCACAGCTGCTTATTGCGGAAAAGAATGAGCCGCAGCTGCAAGGCATGAACGGAGCGCTGACCCTTGGCTTTATCATAATTATGATAATGACCATTATCGGCTTCCTGATTTACTGGATTCTGTCAATCAAGAGCAGAACGCTTCAATTCGGTATTCTTCGTGCAATGGGCGTTACCTTTAAGGAAATTATCGGAATGATTGGCTATGAGCAGATTTTAGTTTCGGGTGTTTCCATTGCTATTGCTTTTGTGATTGGCGGAATGGCAAGCGACCTGTTCGTACCGCTGTTCCAGATGATGTATGATGTTGTGGATCAGATTCCGCCGTTTTATGTTTCCGCTTCCGCAAGCGACTATATCAAGATTTACGCAATTATTGTGCTTATGCTTGGCGGCGGCTTTGCAATTCTGGGCAGCATTATAAAGAAAATCAACATCAACAAGGCGCTTAAGCTTGGCGAGGATTGATTATACAAAAGGCAACATTGCACCGTATGCACTCCATACGGTGCATTACTATCGGGAATATCAAAACGTGATTATACAAACTGTATAGCAAAAGGAGCAAATATGCAGAAAATTCTTGGCTATATGAGAAAAGCCTGCAACGAGTTTAATCTCATTGAGGACGGAGATAGAATTGCAGTAGGCGTTTCGGGCGGCAAGGACAGCCTTGTTCTTCTTGCAGGACTTGCAGGTTTAAGGCGGTTTGAGGGCTTTAATTTCGACGTAGTGGCAATAACTCTCGACCCACGCTTCGGGGGAACAAAGGGCGATTATTCGGCAGTAGAAAGGCTTTGCGAAAGGCTTGGCGTGGAATATCACCTTATCGAAACGGATATAGGCGCAATTGTTTTTGACGTGCGGAAAGAGCCTAATCCCTGTTCACTTTGTGCAAGAATGAGGCGAGGGGCATTGCACGACGCCGCAAAGGAGTACGGCTGCAACAAGCTTGCTCTTGGGCATCACAACGATGACGCCGTTGAAACCTTTATAATGAATCTTTTCAAGGAGGGAAGAATAGGGTGTTTTTCCCCGAAAAGCCATTTGTCCCGAAAGGACATTACCGTAATCAGACCCCTTGTTTTTGCCCCCGAAAGTCAGGTTTCCGCTTGCTGCAGGCGGAACGGCTTTGAGATTGTCAAGTCGAAATGCCCTGCGGATAAGCATACCGTAAGGCAGGAAACAAAGGAATGGCTTGCGGAAACAGAGCGTAAGGACAAGGGCTTTAAGGTGCGGATTTTCGGTGCGCTGCGAAGAAGCGGCATTGACGGCTGGGGTTTTAACAAGGACTGATTGTTCACATTCTGCAAATAAATGAACAATCATACCGGTGAATAGACAACTTATTGTATATATCAATATAAATTATACTAAAAGTAGAGGTTTATATGGAAGAAATTGTAATACCAAAACAGGTTCAGCTTATAATGGATATGCTTTCCGAGCATGGCTACAAGCCCTATATTGCAGGGGAGTGCGTCAGGGATCTGCTGCTTGACCGTGAGGTGCAGGACTATGACATTATTACAAGCGCCCTGCCCGAAAGGTTAGAGGTAATTTTCGAGCCCTTCCGCAATAAGAAATTCAACCCCGAAAAAGGCACAATGGTAATTCTTTACAAAGGTATGGCGGTGCAGGTTTCGACCTACCGTGACAGCGAAAACTATTATACCGACGATGTTATAAAGGATCTTGCAAGACGCGAATTTACTATGAACGCTATTGCTTATTCCTCGGTGGGAGGCTTTGTTGACCCATTCGGCGGCTGCGACGATCTGCGTAACTGCCCGCCGTTGATCAAGCCCGTTGTTTACGGAGAAAAGCCCTCCGACCTTGAAACAAAGGGGGATACAATGTTCCGTGGGCTTGGCTATCTTGGCACAGGGGATTACGCCTTGTCCGAGGAGGCAAAAGCAATTATCGAGAACAACTGCCATATTATACCCGAAAAGGAGTCCGAAACCCTTAAGGAAAGGCTTTCCGAGCTGCTGCTCAGCAGGCGCATTGCGGACGTAATGGAGCAGATTCCAAAGTTTTTCTTCACCCTAATTCCCGAGCTTGAGCCCATGCTTGATTTTGACCAGCACAGCAGAGAGCAAATGTACGACTTGTGGCTTCACACCGCCAAAGCCGTGGGTTTTTCAACTCCCGATTCGGCAATGCGCTTTGCATTGCTTTTTCACGGTATGGGCAAGCCCGACTGCTATGCGGAGGGAGCAAAAGGCTTTGTAACCTTTGACGGCTATATTACCCGTTCAAGACTGCTTGCGGACAGAGTTATGGAAAGGCTTGGCTTTACGGCTTCGGAAATGGACAGGATAGATTTTCTCATTGAAAATCAGGACAGCGAAATCGGTACGGAAAAGGAAGATGTTGCGGAAGCCCTTGCATATTTCAGCCCCGTTGAGCTGAAAAGTCTGCTTTTGTTCAATATGGCGAATTACCGTGCAAAATCCCCTGCCCTTGAACAGAAAGCAATGGCTTGCAAACAGCTTTCCGAGCAGGTTTTCGCCATAAACGAGCGTCGTTCAAGACCCGCTCCTGTAAGTTTGCGGTAATATTTTTTGTATATTTATACAAATTTTGAATTTATGTTGCTTTTTTGTGGATTTTGTGGTATAATACAATAGACAAAAACTGTAATTTGTGTATTTTTATAAATGTTGCGATGAAAGGCGGTGGAAAAATGAAATTTTGTCTGTGGTTATGCGGAAACAAGATTTCAAAAGCCTCTGAAATCAAGAAGAACTTCGATTTGCCTGTGTTGAAGGGTTATCTGCTTGGCGGCATTCTCATAAAATGGCTTGAAGAAAACGGAGGAAAAACCGCCGCACAAAAGCTGAAAAAAATCGACCTTAACGGCAATGTGGAGGCTCAGCTTGAAAAAATATTCGGAGTTAAAGACCCCCGCCCCATGGACTATGCACCGCAGTTTACTCAGTTTTTTACATACAGCTTTTCAAAAGCGGTCAATACTTACGGCATTTCGTCTTTCCCCTCGTCCTATTCTTATGAATACGAGTATGAATACCGGAAAAGTTCTTTCCCCGTTGGCTCTTTTGAAATAGGTTCGTTCAGCACAGGCTCATTTGAAATAGGCTCATTCGGCGTGGGTTCATTTGAAATCGGGTCTTTCGGCGTTGGATCGTTCAGCCTTGGGTCTTTCGGGGTCGGTTCATTTAACATAGGTTCTTTCAATATGGGCTCGTTCAGTACAGGCTCTTTCTCCGTGGGCTCATTTACCGCAGGCTCTTTCACAGCCGCTCCTGACGGACAATATACCTTTACAAAAACACAGCTTACCGAAGAAGAATACAAGGAAACAATTTTTGTACTTTCAACCTATCCCCTTAACAGATACGGATACGGAATACATCTTATCTGAGGAAAATAATGACTTCAAAAAAATTTTTCAGTCCGCTAAACATTGTGCTTTGCGGACTTTTTACCGCCCTGATTGCGGTTGGTGCGTTCATAAAGATACCCATTCCCGTAATTCCCTTTACAATGCAGACTATGTTCGTTACAATGGCGGGGCTTTTTCTCGGCTCAAAGCTGGGCGGTTTGTCGGCATTGCTGTATATGATAATCGGCTTGATGGGAATACCAGTTTTTACACAGGGCGGCGGGCCTGCCTATATTTTTCAGCCAACTTTCGGCTATATAATCGGCTTTGCGGTAGGGGCGTTCCTGACGGGATTTGTCCTTGAAAGGCTCGGCGGCAGGTTGGTAAAGGCGTATGTGCTGGCTGTCCTTGCGGGAATTGCCGCAATTTACCTTATAGGCTGCACTTATCTTTACTTTATCAAGAATTTTTATCTTGGCTCTGAAATGAGCCTTTGGAATGTGTTTTTGTACGGCTTTCTTGTGACAATTCCGGGGGACTTGGTTTTCTCCCTTATTTCAGCCTTTGCAGTAAGAAAGCTTAATCCCATAATCAGAAAAACATCAGCATAACAGGAAAGGAGTGGTTTTTTGAAAGCCATTCACGTTCTTTCAACCGCCCCGTTTTACGAAAAAAATCCCGGCGGAAATTTTAAAATAGACCGCTTTGAACTATACAACACGGTTATTTCCGCCTTACAATGGCGCAAAAATAACGGCGAAATATACCTTGCCACAGACAGCAAGGGCGCCGAATACATAGAAAGCCTCGGTCTTGAGGGAGTTTGGAACGGTATTCTCAAGGTTATCGACGATAAATGCGAGGGAATAAATCAGCGTATGTTCTGGGCATCGGGCAAGCTGCTGGCGCTTCGTGAGATTGAAGCCCCCGTGGCAATAATTGATATGGATTTTATCGTGTGGAACAAGCTTTCTTTCGGGGATAAAATAATCTGCGCTCACCGTGAAAACCTT
>JBJERI010000028.1:0-4042 GCA_051882195.1 Ruminiclostridium sp.
GGAGCACCTCCGTCAAGGGGATTGCCAATTGCGTCGATAATACGTCCCATAAGGGCATCGCCCGTTTTTACCATAAGCTTTTCGCCTGTGTTGTCAACGATACTGCCCGGTCCTACGCCCTCAAGGTCGGTATAGGGCATTAGCAGCACCTTGTCCTCCTGAAAGCCCACTACCTCCGCAAAAATAAAGTCCTGCATATCCTTTGTGTAAATGCGGCAGACGTCGCCGATATTGCAGGAGGGACCTGTGGATTCAATGGTCATTCCTATGATTTTTTCAATTTTACCCATGTGGCGATAGGACTCAAAGCCTTTCAGCTCGCTCCTGAATCCTGTTAAATCCATATTCTGACCTCGTGCTTATTCTTGGTTATTTTCAAGCTTGCCCATCATTTTTGAAAGGAGAGGATTGGTTGCCTTTCGGGGGCGCTTTGAGGATTTGCTTTCCTCGGCGGGCTTTGGGGATTTCGGCTTTTTCTCCTGCTTTTTCAGAGGAATTTCCTCAATTTCCGCAGCTTCAGCCACTATTTCAGGCTCGCTCATTTCCTCTGCGGCTTCTGCAATTTCCGCTTCCTCCTGCTCCGCTTCGCTCATTTCGTTTAAGGGAGCGGCAATTTCGGGGACAGCTTCGTCAGCCCTTTCGGGAATATCATCAGCAGGCGCTTCGGCAATAACGGGGGCTTGTTCTTCCGTGGGTTCGGCGGCTGTTTTCGGGGGATTGCTGTCGGGCTTGTCACGGTATTTGCCCTTGCCAAGCTCCCCTATCATTTTAAGCTGAGTTGGTATTCCTGCGTCGGTAATTTCCTTGCCGTTGTCGATAATCAGCGTGCCCGAGGGCGCGTCCTTAAGCACCTCGAATTCAACGTGCTGATTGTCCTTAAAGCAGGACTTCAGCACATCAAGGCTTGTGCCTGCTTCCTCGCTTATATCAAGGGCGGAAAGGGTTATTCTCACGTTTTCACTGTTAAGAAATTCCTTTGCCGCCTGTTTCAGCATTTTCTGCAAAACAGCCTTGTCCTTTTGCTTAAGGCTATCCAGTGTAATTTTCTGTGCAATGTCGAAAATGGTTTCAAAAATCTGCCGCTCATAGCTTTTGAAGTAGGCCTCCTTTTCCTTTTCAAAGGCTTCAAGGGCGGCTTTAAGCTCAATAAGAGTATCCTTGCACTTGGCAAGTCCCTTTAAATAGCCCTCGTCACGGCCTACCTTTTCGCCCTCTGCGTAGCCCTGCTCAAAGCCTTCGCTGTGACCCTCGGCACCTGCGTTTTCACGGATTACCTTTGCTTCAAGCTGGGCGTCTGCGTGCATTTTTTCGCAGGACTTCTTTACCTCCAGCACAAGCTTTTCCGTTTCGGCCTTTGCCCTTTCAACACTGGCTGCGCCGTCCTTTATAAGTCTTTGCTTTTCGGCTTCGCCCTCGGCAATAAGCTGCTGCTTCTTCATTGCGGCGGCATCAAGCTGTGCTTTTATTTCCGCCTTTGTTTCGGAATCATCGGTTTTTTTCCATTCCTCGGAAAGGTCGGTTTCATTTTCCGAAAAATCATCTCCGCCGAAATTTTCTCCCGTGTATTGGTCTGCGGCTTTTTCGCCGCTTTTGATTGTGCGGTTTACAGAAACGGGCGTACTGCCGTTGTCAATGTCAACCTCGCCGTTTATTATGATGTTGCTACCATAAAAACCGCCTTTGATAACTCCAGCCATACGCCCTCCGATATTTTGTGATTATGCGATGATTTCGTCGTTGCCGCCCTTGGAAATGGTGAGAACGCCCTCGTCCTCCAAACGTCTGATAATGGAAACGATTCTCTGCTGTGCTTCCTCTACGTCCTTCATGCGGACATTGTGCAGATACTCTACGTCCGTCTGTGTGGATTCCTTCATACGGGTTGACATATTCGCATAGATAGTTTCCGCAACCTCCGAGGTCGAGCCCTTGATTGCAACCGCAAGGTCCTTGGGGTCAACTTCCTTGACAAATGCCTGAATTGCCATAGAGTCAAGGTTGACAATATCTTCAAATACGAACATTTTCTGTCTGATATCGTCTGCAAGCTTGGGGTCGCGGAGAGTAAGCTCATCGAAAATAAACTTTTCCGTTGCACGGTCTACGTTGTTCAGTACGTCCGCAATGTAGTTTACACCGCCAACCTCCATACTGTCCATTGTAACAAGGTTTGCGAATTTCCGCTCCAAGGTTGCTTCAATTGACTTTACAACGTCAGGAGAAGCGGCGTCCATTTTTGCGATACGCTCAACGACTTCGATTCGGGTATCCTTTGGCAGCTCGGACAGAATAGCCGACGCCTGGTCGCTTCTTGCATAAGAAAGAATGAGTGCAATTGTCTGCGGATGCTCATTCTGTACGATTGCAAGCAGGTTTTTGTAATCCGCCTTGCGTACGAAAGCAAAGGCCTTTGTTTTAAGCTGCTTGGTGATTTTTTCAAAAAGGCTTTGCGCCGCCTGTGGGCCGAATGCCTTTTCAAGGACTTCCTTGGCGTATTCCACACCGCCCTCTGAAATAACCTTCTGAGTAAGGCAAAGCTCGTAAAAGTCGTTCAGCACGTCGTTTACCACCTCTGCGGGCCAGTAGTCCATTTTGGCGACCTCAAGGGTTATTTTCTCTATTTCGTCGTCGGAAAAGTGCTTGAATACCTCTGAAGCATTTTCCGTGCCGATTGATGAAATTACCATAGCGGCTTTCTGCACGTTGGTAATTCCGCTGGTTGAATCAGCCATAAAACACTCTTCCTTTCTTATTCCTCATTCTTCATCCAGGAGCGGATAAGCTGTGCCACAATTTCGGGATTGTTCTTGGAGAAGTCACGGATTTCACGCTTGAGAACTACCTCTCTTGTTTCGTTAGCGCCCTGTTCGTTAAGGCTTGGCAGGTCTGCGGGATCAAATGCGGAGGAGTTGGCAGGATTGAAGTTGCCGCCTGTTTCTACACCTGCTGCGCCGCCCTCGCCTGCGGCAACATTGATTGCCTCCGAGCCTGCGCCCTGTACCGCAACCATACCCTGTGCAATTGCCTGACGCTGTGCCTTGATATTGCGGCGCTTCTTGGAGCCTGCGGTCATAAGCGCAAGGATAAGCAGTATGATAAGCAGTGCGCCCAGTGCGATAATAACGAAGATAAGTGTATTTCTGTTGTTGGTTACAACGATTGTGCCGTTGCCCTGATCGCCTGTGCTTTCCAGCGACCAAGTGGTGGAAACAAAGGATACGTTTTCGGGCTTTGCGCCTATTGCGGAGGCAATAAGCTTCTGCCAGGATTCAATTTCAGCCTCGGTCATTGTAGGGCCGTCCACTATAACGGACGCAGAAAGGTTTTCAATGCTGTAGCCGTCCTTGGCAATCTGTGTTTTTTCCTCGTTTACAAGGTAGTTGATTGTCTTTGCGGAGCTGGAATAGAACTCGTCGCCCTCGCCCACGGATATGGTAGGATAATCGGGGGAAATGTCCGAATCCACCGTTGTTCCTACAATACCGCCCTCGGCTGCTGTACCGCCTGCCGCTGATTCGTAGGTTTCGTTGGAAACCATACCGCCACGGTTGCCCTCCTCATCTATGGAGGGGGTGTATTCGGTGGATTCCTTTACCTCGTCGTTGTAGTTGAGGATAAGGTTTACGCCAACGTTGAACTTTTTGTAAACCCCGTCGAACATTCCCGAAAGCTCTTCCTTAAGAATGTTCTGTAATTTCTGCTGATATTCAAGGCGCTTGTAGTAAAGCTGTACAAGTGACGAGCCCTCAAGGGCGGGGTCGATTACCGAATCCTTGTCAAGGTCGGCGAAAAGCTGCTTTCCCGTTCCGTCTGTAATTGTTATGTAATCCCGTTCAAGCCCCGGAACGCTGGTTTTTACAAGATTGTAAATACCGTCGATAACCTCGCTGGGCAGGGTTTCATTGCGGAGATGAAGCACAACGCTTGCGCTGGCGTGCTTTTCGTCGGTGCTGATAACGTAGTTGTTTGTTTCGGGAATGTTCAGAATTACCATTGAGCTGTCAACCCCCGAAAAGCTGTCTATTGTAGCCATAAGGTTGTT
>JBJERI010000029.1:0-4039 GCA_051882195.1 Ruminiclostridium sp.
GCCTTTTTTAAGTCCTGCTTTTTCCATAGAGCTTTCAATTATGTAAACATAGCCTTTTTCTACTTTATGAAGAATAGTGTTATCATCAAGAAAGTAGTTTATGGACATATCTCTATTGCTCTGAAGAATATGAGTACCGTTGGGCATTGTGATATTATCGCCCTTTATATTGGACTGGGACATATATATTATCTTTTCTTTGCTCAGGCTGTCTATGGCTTCAGCTGTCGAAAGCGCTTTTTCGATATTTTCTGATGAAGCCTTGTTCATAGTTGCAGCAAAATAATCGGGTGCGTTTGCCATTTCAAAATAATTGTCCAGCGCCATTGTTACGCTTACGATATTGTTCACGCTTGAAGAAACGAACATTGTCGCAAGTATAATAAATACCAGCAGTATAACGTTCATTGCCTTTTTTCGCTTAAGGTCCTTTTTCAGTATGTTAAGATACATTTCGCCGCCCCTTTCATTGTTGTGGCTTCAGTATAACACAGAAATTATTAAATAATCCTTAAATCTCTTTTTTACCCTACTATATTTTATCACTTTTTAGCACAGCTTTTTAATTATCGGAAAATTACTGCCGTCGTTTATCAATTGTGTACAAGGTTTCACTTTACTGTTAGTGCAGAATGTAAATTGACTGTAAGATTGATTTATGATAAAATTTGAAAAGAAGTTTATTTGTAAACGGTTACATTTTACAGAACGGAAGGAAAAGCAATGAAAGGCAGACTGAAAAAAGCAATAGCATTTCTTATATGCATAGCTGCAATACAGGCTTTTTCTGCCTGTGGAAACAGCACTCCTTCCGTTACGCCAGCAAGCGAAGAAACAAGCATTACAGAGGTTTCGGAAAATATCAGGTTTGCCGAAATACCCGAAAACACTGATATAAGCGGAACAACCCTTAAATATTTTGGAAGCGGCGATATTGCAGAGGAATACAGCCTTAAGCCCGCTTACAGCTTTTTCAGTCAAAAATACAACGCTGCAATAGAAACGGAAATTGCTGCGGAAGCGGAAATAATGGATAAGCTGTCCGTTTATATTTCCTCCGACAAATCCCCCGACCTTGTTGACGCACGGGACAACACTTTCCCGTATTATATTGCAAAAAATATGTACGAACCCCTTGACCAGTATATGGATATGACCGCTCCTCAATGGGACGGACTTTCGGCTTTTATCGAAAACTATTCCGTCGGCGGAAAGCATTACTACTATCCCTGCAACTACTACGTTTCCCCTGTTCTTCTCGCTTATGACAGAGGAAAGTTTGAGGAACTGGGTATCGACGACCCATATACACTGTATCATGGCGATAGCTGGACTTGGAATTCGTTTTATAGCTGTATGTCCGAATTTGCTGAAAAATGCGGCGTAGATAATCCCTTCGGCGTATGCGGAGCGCTTAATTCTTCCGCAATATGCAGTACTGGGAAACCTCTTGTCGGCTGCAAAAAAGGACAGCTTGTAAACAATATAGGCTCATCGGAAATTGAAAAGGCGCAGAATTTTCTGCAAAAACTGCAAAGCGAGGGACTGTGGAATCAAGGCGGCAATAGGCTGATTGATGGAAACACAGCTTTTGAAGCGGTGGAAAATCGATGTCTTGTGGATTTTTTGTCGGCGTCAAACAATGATGAAAATGCGGATATTTTCTTTGTGCCTTTCCCGAGAAATTCAACTAACCGAAATTATTATTACCAGCTTGACGATTTCGGCTATATGGTGCCTTCCGGCTCAAAAAACATTCAGGCTGCCTGCATGTTCATAAACTGCGTGCGCCTAACTCAGACCGATGATGACTTGTCCGAGGCTACAAAGCAAAGTATTATGTCGCAGAAAAACATCACAGACGAGCAGTACCAATTCTGGGACAGTCTGCATCACCCCGAAAATTACGCAAATCTTGTTGTAGATTACAGTATGGGCTTTGACGAATCGACTGTAAACGAAATAATTCTGCCGATGCTTGAAACTGCTCCACTTGACGAAGCGGCAGAAAATCAAACCTTTGCGGAAATAAGAGAAGCTTACTCACCCCTTTTGCAGGAAGCGGTGGAAAGTATGAATTTATATTTTGAATAAAGGAAAACGGTATCTGAAAAAATCAGATACCGCTTTTTTAATTTTCCGAAGGTCTGCGGATAATGGAATGTGGCGGAAAAGCTCTGTCAAAAGGCACTTTAAGCTTTTCGGTAGCGTGATTTGCAATTTCCACTTCTTCCCCTGCAAGATTGTAAATCTTCTCGGGAGCAAATTTAACAGGCTTTGAACCGGGCGAAAGAATTTCAAGGTTATCTGTGCGCTTGAAATAATTTCTTTGAGTTATATTAAGCACTCCGTCCTCATAACCGTCAACCACGCCCACAAAATCATATTCACGCTGATAGCCGCTGTCCTCGTAATACTGACAGGCATTAGGGTGACCGAAGAAAAAGCCTGTGCAGTAGGGACGGTGGCTTACCTTGAAAACCTCTTCCCTTGCCCACTGGGGTACGGCTTCGCCCTTTGATACAGCGTCAAGAGCCGCACGGTAAGCGTTTGTGACGGTTGCAACGTAATAGGAGGATTTGGCTCTGCCCTCGATTTTGAAGCTGGTAACGCCTGCATCAATAAGCTTGTCAAGATGCTCAATCATACACATATCCTTTGCGTTGAGGATATAAGAGCCCCTGTCGTCCTCGAAAAGCTGATAGAACTGTCCCTCACGCTTTTCCTCCATAAGATAGTATTTCCATCTGCAAGGCTGAGCACATTCGCCTCTGTTTGCGTCACGGCCTGTAAGATAAGTGGAAAGAAGACATCTTCCCGAAAAGGAAACGCACATTGCACCGTGGACAAAGGTTTCAATTTCCATATCATCAGGGATTTTATCACGGATTTTCTTTATTTCCTCAATGCCAACCTCACGGGCAAGCACAATCCGCTTTGCGCCCATTTTGTACAGCTCGTTTGCGGTAACGTAATTCACAATTCCCATCTGAGTTGACATATGAATTTCAAGCTCGGGGGCGTATTTCTGCACCATTGCCATTACGCCTAAATCGCAGACAATAACGGCGTCAACGCCGCAGTCACGGGCGTACCTTATAAATTCGGGGAACTGCTCAATTTCATCATTTGTGGGGAGAGTATTGCAGGTAAGATGCACCCTTACGCCCTTGCTGTGAGCAAATTCCACCGCTTTTTTCAAAGAATCGGCGTCGAAATTTTTTGGGTTTGCTCTCATACCGAACATTTTTCCGCCAAGATAAACCGCATTGCAGCCGTATTCTACAGCCGCCTGCAAACATTCATAATCCCCTGCGGGAGATAATAATTCCAACATTTTTATATCCTTTCGGGTTTATTCAGCCAGTCCTGCAAGAACAAGATTGCGTTCGTGCTCAGAAACGGTTGACGCATAGTACATTTCCAGCGTTTCCTCGTTTGCACAGAAGTAGTAGTAATTTGTTTCGGGAGCGTTCAGCACCGCCTTTATTGCGTCCATACCCGGGTTGCAGATAGGTCCTGCGGGGATTCCCACGGTAACGTATGTGTTGTAAGCGTTGAACACATCGGTGTAGTCGGACTGTTTGCCCTCAATAAAGGGTTTGATATTTTCCTCAACGTAAAGCACGGTAACGTCTGACTGGAGATAAGGGAATACCTCGCTGTTATGCAGTCGGTTAAGGAATACGCTTGCAACAAGCTCCATATCCTCAACAGTACCCGCCTCGGACTGTACCATTGAAGCAAGGGTTATAAGCTCGTCAAGAGTAAGTCCCATTGCATTCATTTTCTTGTACATTTCCTTGGTAATTTTTTCGTTGAAGTTAGCGTACATCTTGTCAGCAGCGGTTTTCGCATAAGTGCTTGTGTCAAAATCAGGGTTATCCTTAAGGTCGTCAACCACGAAAAATTCATAGGTATCGGGGAATAAATAGCCCTCAAGCTGATAATATTTCAGCGAATTCTGAAGCACACGTTTTTCAAAGCTGTACTTGTTCTGCTTTTCTGTGTAATATTTTGCGAAATCCTCTGCACGGCA
>JBJERI010000030.1:0-4038 GCA_051882195.1 Ruminiclostridium sp.
GCTTAATCACTCCTTAATTCTTTTGAACGTATGAACATATAAAATTTAACGTTTTAAACATATATATCCATTATGATACAGTATAATAGTATATAACATTTACAAGTATTTGTCAATAGGTTTTTTGAATATTTTTCAATTTTTTGAAAATATTTTTTCAAAAACTGTTGACAGGCTTGTATTTTTATGCTATAATTTTAAAGCAATGTGATGCTACTATGGCTCAGTCGGCAGAGCACATCCTTGGTAAGGATGAGGTCATCGGTTCGATTCCGATTAGTAGCTCCATAGGCATAAAACCCTCGAATTCGCATAATAAGCGGCTTCGGGGGTTTTTTACAACGGGAAATAAACCCGAGAAGAATGGCTTCTTCTCAGGCTTCCATATTGATTTACAAAAGCAAAACCACTTTACTTCATATACATCAAAGTGCTTTTCCTAAGCCTTTCCAGTCCGTCCAGCACTCTTTCCCTTTGTGTTGCAATGTTCATTCGGAGGAATTTATCCCCGTTTCCGTATGCGCTGCCGTCCGAAACCCATAATCCGCTCGTATTGCGGATATATTCGGCAAAATTGTCCCCGTCCTTTACAAAGGCGGTGCAGTCAAGCCAAAGCAGATAGGTTGCCTCCGAGGGAACAAGCTTTATCATAGGAATATTTTCCTCAAGGTATTTTTTCACCGTCAGCTTGTTTTCATAAATGTACCGTTTCAGCTGTTCAAGCCACTCTCCGCCCTCTGTGAATGCGGCAATTGCAGCGTTTACGGCGAAAGCGTTAGGCTCTGACAGTTCATCTACCCTAAGCCCCTGCCCTATCAGACGGCGAAGCTTTCTGTCCGGAACCATTACCGTCGAGGTCTGAATTCCTGCAATGTTAAAGGTTTTGGTGGGAGAAATGCAGGTAACGCTGTTCATTGCAAGCTCCTCCGAAACAGAGGCAAAGGGCACATATTCCTTTTCGGGGTCGGTAATGTCGCAGTGAATTTCGTCCGAAACAACAAGAACGTTATGCTTAATGCAAAGTCTGCCTATTTCCCCAAGGGTTTCCCTGTCCCATATTTTTCCCGTGGGATTCTGCGGATTGCACAAAATCATCAGTGTGGTTTTCGGGTCGGCAAGCTTTTGTTCAAGGTCCTCAAAATCCACCGAATAGTCCGTTCCGTCATATTTAAGCTTGTTTTCGACAACATTCCGCCCGTTGTTCCTTATAATCTTGAAAAAAATATTGTACACGGGCGACTGTATAAGCACATTATCGCCTGCGCTTGTCATCGTGCGGATAATGCTGACAATTGCAGGAACAACTCCCGTGCAGAACAGCAATGTTTCCGGCTGCATATTGTAATGGTGTCTTTCTCTCCACCAGCCGCAGATTGCCTCGCTCCATTGTGGCGGAATTACCGAATAGCCGAAAATGCCGCTTTCTGCCCGTTTTTCTATTGCCTTGACAATAGCAGGCGCAGTTTCAAAATCCATATCCGCCACCCACATAGGCAGTTCGTTTTCCTTTATATCCCATTTGAGGGATGCTGTACCCGTTCTGTCCGTTAATTTATCAAAGTCGTATTCCATTTTCACACTTCCTTTTTGGTTATGGTAAAATTTTATCACAACAATTATGAAATGTAAAGAGTTTCCTTTATTTTCCCTGATATATATAATAGTATATTCGACAAAACTTTTATGGAAAAGCCCTTTTATTTTTGCATGATTTGTTGTATAATTATAGCATAACGCTTGAAAGGAAACAAAAATGGGTTTATTTGAAGAACTTCGTGCAAAACATCCTTTGTTCATAGATCATAGCTACAAGCTGACCGAAAGCTGTTTCAGCTTTCATTTTTCCATTGACGATTACCACTTTTACCCTGAGTGGAAATTCGATACAAGACTTATTGACGAAAAATCCGACCCAAAGGTTATTGACTACGCTGTTTTCAATATAGGAATGGCGGAGCTTGTCAGCTACTGGAAATGCGCCTGCTGTCCCAATGTGGAGATACGCTGCGGAGCGCTTAACGACGAGCAGATTAAGTGGTGGAAAAAGCTTTATTGGAACGGTTTGGGAGAATTTTTCTACCGAAACGGAATTTGTTCACATATTGATGATTTTATGAACATTTCGGCGCTAAACAATACCCCGCCTGTTTTTGAAAAGCCGTACAATCCCGAAGGCTTTCTCATTCCCGTAGGCGGAGGAAAGGACAGCGTTGTTACTCTTGAACTGCTTAAAAAGCTGGGAAATACAGACAAAAACACCTGCTATCTTATAAACGGGCTTCAGGCGGCAAGGGACACAGCAAAAACGGCAGGCTATGACAATGTTCATATTTTATCGGTAACAAGAACAATTGACAAAAAACTCCTTGAGCTGAACAAAATGGGCTATCTTAACGGCCACACGCCGTTTTCCGCCGTTGTAGCCTTTTCCTCATGGCTTTTCGCCTATATTTTAGGCAAGGAGTACATTATCCTCTCCAACGAAAGCAGCGCCAACGAAAGCTATGTTCAAGGTGCAGAGGTAAACCACCAGTACAGCAAAAGCACTGAATTTGAAGCGGATTTCCGCTGTTATTCAAGAAAATATCTGCTCCCCTATCCCGAGTATTTCAGCCTGTTAAGACCATGGAGCGAATGGCAGATTGCAAAGAAATTTGTAAAGCACCCAATCTATTTCAGGGAGTTCAGAAGCTGCAACCTTGGCTCAAAGGCAAATATCTGGTGCTGCAAATGTGCAAAATGCCTTTACATTTATATAATGCTGGCGGCTTTTCTTGACGATGAACAGCTGGTGGAGATTTTCGGAAAAAATCTCCTTGATGATAAGGATTTACTGGATATATTCAACGGTCTTGCCTATGCCGATTTTGACAAGCCCTTTGAATGTGTGGGCACAAGGGACGAAATAAACTTATCGCTGCAAATGGCGTGCGAAAAGCGAAAAAACAAGCTGCCGTTCCTGCTTTCCGAATATATGAACAAACCCCACGAAAAGCCTGTTTCTCTTGATAATTTCTATGATGAAAATAATTTCGTGCCGCAAATGTTCATATCGCTGCTGAAATAGGAACAAATGCTGAAAGGACAACTATGAAAAATAAGCTTAAAGCCTTTTTTGAAGGCAAAAAAGTACTTATACTTGGCTTTGGCAGAGAGGGAAAATCCACTCTTGAGCTTTTAAGGGATTTCGACTGCCAAATCGGAATTGCCGACAAAAACCTTGAAATTACCGATGAAATCAAGGCTTATTCCCTTTTTACAGGAGATAACTACCTTGACTCAATGAGAGATTACGATATAATTATGAAATCCCCCGGGGTTGTGCTGCTTGATTATCCCGATAATGCCACAAAAGCTAAAATTACAAGTCAGACTGACCTGCTTCTCCGCTTCTGCGAAAACAAAATAATCGGAATAACAGGCACAAAAGGCAAATCCACCACCTCAAGCCTCGTTTACCACATTCTTGACAGGTGCGGCTTTGATACAATGCTTATCGGTAATATCGGTATTCCGCCACTCCAACGCATTGACGAATTTACACCAGAAACGGTAATTGTCTGCGAAATGTCCTGCCATCAGCTTGAATATGTTAAGGCTTCCCCGAATATTGCGGTGCTGTTGAATATTTACGAGGAGCACCTTGACCATTACGTTGATTTTGCCGCTTACGCAAGGGCAAAACGCAATATTTACGCCTATCAGAGGGAAAATGACACGCTGATTTATAATTCCGAATGTGCCGATAATAGCATAGAGAATACAAAGTGCAAAAAAATTACCGCTTCTTCCTCAGGCTGTGAAAGCGACATTTACATTGACGGGAAAACTATGTTCATTCCATACGGAAAAATCCCCTTAAGCCGCATTAAAACAAGACTTATGGGAAAGCACAACCTTTACAACATTGCCGTTGCACTTACTGCCGCCATTGGAGCAGGCTGTGACCTTGAACAGGCTATTTCAGCGGTTGAAAGCTTCAAGGGTCTTGAACACAGGCTGGAATATATCGGCAAAATCAACGGCATTGAATACATC
>JBJERI010000031.1:0-18596 GCA_051882195.1 Ruminiclostridium sp.
TCGCTTTGTACAATTATTCATAAAAAACTTTGTCTAACTTTTTGGGGGCAGTTCACTTATCTGCACGGCGGTTTTTCTTATTCAACAGGCAGCTGAATTTCCGTAAGCCACTCATCAACGGAATCCTTGTTCCAGATACCGTCAATGTAACATTCTCTTGCAAGTCCGCTTACCTTGAAGCCGTTTTCCTCGGCGTACTTCATAATAAAGGCGTAAGCCTCGCCTATGTTCTCATAAGCACCCTTATGGAAAATGCTCAGCACCTTTACGGCGGGGATTTCACGGAATTTTATCATTTCGTTTTCCTTGCCGAACTGTTCAACAGCCTCGTTGTGACGGATTCTTATATCTGTTTCCTTATACTCCCCGTCAAGGTATTCGCAGAACTCGTAAGGAGGCTCGGCGCATTTCAGTGAGGGATTGAGCTTTCTGCATTCCTCTCCGCAGGCGGGAATGAACTGCATTGCATCGGAGTAGCTTTTAAGAGTTGCTTCTGAGTAATAAACGATTGCGGACGGAATGTTCTTGATTGTTACCTGATACTTCATTTGATTTTCCTCCAGAATATGTTTTATTACGGAAAGACGGAAATCAATGCTGTTACGCTGATTTTTCAGGCTTTCAGCCTTTTCGGAAAGAATAGCTTTTACGTCGGCACCGTTCAGTATGGCTTTTATCTCATCGATAGACAAGTCAAGCTGTCGGTAGGATTTGATTTTTGCCGCCTGTTCAAGCTGATTTGTTTCATAAAAACGGTAGCCCGTCCATTTGTCGATTGACGCAGGAACAAGAAGCTTTTCCTTTTCATAAAACCGAAGCGCTTTTACCGTAAGGTGTGATAGCTTTGAAAATTCACCGATTTTTAGCATTTCTGCACCGCCTTTCCTCTTGCAATTCATATTTTATAGTATTCCCTAAGGGGAGAGTCAATAGGTTTTTGAAAAAATTTTCTGATATGATTATAGCATTTTTTGGAGGTGGTTTCAATGTGAAAATGTTTGACAAAAACGAAAGAGTATGTTATATTATACACGGCAGATATCTCCTGGGTTAAGCCTTTGATTTTTTCAAAGAGAACACCCTCAGGGATATCTGCTAATTTTTTAAAGGCGTTTTAAATTATCTTTTTTATTTTGTCATTGACAATTGCAGTCCAAAGTGATATACTCATAATGAACATTGTTCATTATAGGGGGTGAAAGGTTGAAGCAGAACAGCACTTCCAAAGAAGCAATTATGCAGGCTTGTATGAAAATTGTTTCGGAGCAGGGAATAGGGTCGCTTAATATGAGGGCGGTTGCAAATGAATGTAACATTGCTCTCGGAACGCTTTACAACTACTATTCCGACAAAAATCAGCTTGTGCTTTCCGCAATAGAAAACGTGTGGAAGGACATTTTCGGTGATAATCATTGCCACAAGGGAAATATGCCCTTTACGGCTTATGTAAGGCAGATGTTTGAGCTTATCCGAAAGGGACTTGAAAAATATCCCGACTTTTTTATTGCCCATTCCATAGCCGCCGCAAATTCCGTCAGCGGCAATGCAAAGGGCGTTATGAAGCAGAAATTCGACCACATGAAAGCGGGAATAACAGAAGCCCTTAACGCTGATATGAGAATCGAAAAGGACGTTTTCGGCAATGGCTTTACCTGTGAGGATTTTTCAGCTTTCGTGCTGGACAATCTGATATTGCTGCTTGCGCTGGGCAAGGAAAGCTGCGATACGCTGATTGAAATAATCAGCCGTATTATATATAAATAAGGAGGAAATTATGCAGGCAATTTTTGAAACAGCCTTTGACATTATTTATCTTGTAACGGTAGTTACCCTCGGAATTATAATGATAAAGGGCAGCAAGGGAAGAAAACAGTATTTGCTTTACGGAATAATGGCGGTGACTCTTGGCTTCGGGGACGCTTTTCACCTTGTACCGAGAGCAATTTCCCTTTGCACGACGGGGCTTGAAAGCTACACGGCGGCTCTCGGAATAGGAAAGCTGATTACCTCGGTAACAATGACTGCGTTCTATGTACTGCTTTATTATGTATGGCGGTCACGGTACAACATAAGCGGCAGAAAGGGTCTTACAGCGGCAATATGGGCTTTAGCGGCAATCCGCGTGGGTCTTTGCTTAATGCCGCAAAACGCATGGACTTCTCCCGACGCGCCTCTTTCATGGGGAATTTACCGCAATATTCCCTTTGCAATTCTCGGAGCGGTTATTGTGGTGCTGTTCCTGCAAAGCGCAGGAAAAAACAAGGACCGTGAGTTCCGATTCCTGTGGCTTACCGTTGTACTGAGCTTTGGCTTCTATATACCCGTGGTGCTGTTTGCGGACGCAGTTCCCCTTATCGGTATGCTGATGGTTCCAAAAACCTGCGCTTATGTGTGGACGGTGCTTATCGGCTTTAACTCTATGAGAAAATCGAAAAAGGAACTGCAATGAACAAACCCTTTTATCATGTGAAAAAGCGTACACTGCTTGCCGTTGCGGGCTGCGTATGGCTTATTGCAGGCTTTAATGTGGCAAGACTGGGAATACTGTCCTACATAGTTCTTGAACAGCTTGAATGGTGGCATATTGCGCTGTCGTTGGTTGTGTTCTGCGCATTCGGTATGATGTTCTACAAAATGAGTATGAAACACATAAAGCGCATTAAAGGCTATGCCGAGGAAACAAGACCCGTCTGGAATTTCTTCGACCTTAAGGCTTATATCATTATGGCGGTTATGATGGGCGGGGGAATATGGCTGAGAAATTCGGGGCTTGCTCCCGATGTGTTTATTGCGGTGTTCTATACGGGGCTTGGCTGCGCACTTGGCTTATCGGGGGTATTGTTCCTTGTGATAATGTTCAGAACGCCGAAAGAATAAAGTCGGGCTGAGGTCTAAAATGGACTTCAGCCTTTTTTAATACAATTATTTAACATTAACATTGATTTTTCCCCATAAAAGTATTATAATTAAAGCGTATTGATATGTGCAGTTTTCTGCTGTGCATAATCTCCACGATGTGAAAAGAAAGGCAAGGTAAGGCTTTATGAAGATTATTGTTATCGGCGGCGTTGCCGCAGGAACAAAGGCGGCAGCTAAGCTTAAAAGGGAAGACCGCTCTGCTGTGGTGGATATTTACACAATGAGCAGTGATATTTCCTACGCAGGCTGCGGACTGCCTTATTATGTAGGCGGCGATATTGAAACGAGAGAGGAACTTATTGTAAATTCTCCCGAAAAGTTTTCCTCATTGACAGGTGCTTCCGTTCATACGGCACAGGAGGCTGTAAGGGTTGACCCTGCCGCTAAAACGGTAACTCTTTGTGATTTGCAGAACGGCTCGGAATACACCGAATCCTACGATAAGCTTATAATCGCATCGGGCGCAGCGCCAATTATTCCGCCTATCAATGGTGTAAATCTCAAAGGCGTATTTACGGTAAGAACTCCCGACGATGCCATTGCCATAAGAGATTATATCGAGAAAAACGGCTGCAAAAAGGCGGTAGTCGTTGGCGCAGGCTTTATCGGAATGGAAATGGCAGAAAACCTTGCCGCACAGAGCCTTTCCGTTACGGTAGCGGATATGACGCCGCAGATTCTTCCCGGTATTCTTGACCCCGAAATGGCAGGCTATGCCGCAAGAGAGCTTCGCAAGGGCGGACTGAAAATAATGACGGGAACGTCTGTTTCCTCCATTAACGGCGAAAATGAGGTAAGCTCCGTTACAACAGCTTCGGGCGAAATTCCCGCCGACCTTGTAATACTCAGCGTCGGTATTCGTCCCGCAACTGCTTTCCTTGAGGGAACAGGCATTGAAACCGAAAAGGGCGCAATTGTCGTTGACCAGTATCAGAAAACAAGCCTTGAGGATATTTATGCCGTTGGTGACTGCGCTGTTGTGAGAAACCGCATTACAGGCGGCAGACAGTGGTCGGCTATGGGCTCGACTGCAAATATAACCGCAAGATGTCTTGCAAAAACCCTTACAGGAAATGACAGCATTTACAGCGGCTGCCTTGGAACAGGCGTTGTAAAGCTTTCGGACGGTTTAAGCGCAGGCAGAACAGGTCTTTCCGAGGAACAGGCTTTAAAAGCAGGCTACGATGTTGTAACGGCACTGTGCGTAACCGACGACAAAGCCCATTACTATCCCGATTCATCAACATTTATTACAAAGCTTATTGCCGACAGAAAAACCGAAAAGCTTCTCGGTATGCAGGTGCTTGGCAAGGGCGCTGTTGACAAAATGACGGATATTGCCGTTGTGGGCATTTCGGCTGGACTTAAAATAAGCGATTTCGATACGCTGGATATGGCTTATGCACCGCCCTTTTCAACCGCAATTCACCCCTTTGTACAGGCGTGCTGTGTAATGGAAAATAAGCTTAGCGGCGCTTTTGAAACCTTTACTCCTGCGGAATATATTGCAGGCAAGGCAAAGGATTACCGAGTTATTGATGTTCAGCCTGCTCCCACAATTTTCGGCGCAAAGTGGGTTGATTTGGGCAAGGTGAACGGGGAAATTGAGGGAATTGCCAAGGACGAAAAGCTTCTTCTTGTCTGCACAAAGGGCAAGAGAGCCTATTTCCTTCAGAACAGACTTAAATATTACGGCTACACAAATACAAAGGTCCTTGAGGGCGGCGTTTTCTTCAACAGCGTAAAGGTAGATAACCCCGCAGGAAAGCTTTCTCCCGAGGAAATAAAGAGAGTAAAGGCTCTCGGCTGTTTGCAGGACAAACGCTATCCCGATGTGTTCAACGTTCGTGTTATTACCAAGAACGGCAAAATTACCGCCGCTGACCAGTACGCTATTGCAAAGGCGGCTGAAAAATTTGGCAGTGGAGAGGTGACAATGACCTCCCGTCTTACCCTTGAGATTCAGGGCGTGCATTATGGGGATATTGAGGAAACAATCGCTTTCCTTAACGAAAACAACCTGCTTACGGGAGGCACAGGCTCTCTTGTACGTCCTGTTGTTTCCTGCAAGGGTACTACCTGCCAGTACGGACTTATAGACACCTTCGGGCTCAGCGAGAAAATCCACGAGCGCTTTTATCTTGGCTATCATAACGTTACCTTGCCTCATAAGTTCAAGATTGCAGTAGGCGGCTGCCCCAACAACTGCGTAAAGCCCGACCTTAACGACCTTGGCGTTGTGGGACAGCGTGTTCCCGTTGTGAACAGCGATCTGTGCAAGGGCTGCAAAAAGTGTCAGGTTGAGCAAAATTGTCCTATTAAATCCGCTAAGCTTACCGACGGCAAGCTTGTTATCGGCGCAGACTGCAACAACTGCGGACGGTGCAGGGGCAAGTGTCCGTTTGGCGCAATTCCCGAATATACCGATGGCTACAAGGTTTATATCGGCGGAAGATGGGGCAAGAAATTTGCAAACGGCAGACCTCTCGATAAGATTTTCACCTCCGAGGAAGAGGTTATGGAGCTTATTGAAAACGCAATTCTTCTTTTCCGTGACGAGGGAATTTCGGGCGAGCGTTTTGCCGACACTATCGCAAGATTAGGCTTTGATTATGTTCAGGACAAGCTTCTTAACAAGAAAATAGACAAATCCGCCGTTCTTGGCAAAACAGTAAAGGGTGGAGCAACCTGCTGATGAGAAGAATATTAGCTATTGCTCTTGCGGCGGCAATTTTGGCGCTATGCGGCTGTTCTGCTGCTCCGAATGAAGCGGAAAACAGCGCCGACGCAGTTACCTTTACCGACGCACTCGGCAGAGAGGTTTCCGTGGAGAAAAATCCCGACAGGACAGCCGCACTTATAGGAAGCTTTGCCGACGTATGGCAGCTTTCGGGAGGAACTATCTGTGCCGCTCCCGAGGACGCATGGGACGATTTTGAGCTGGAGCTGCCCGACGCAGTAAACCTTGGCGGCGCTCATTCCCCAAGCTTTGAGGTGTTGCTTTCTTCCGACCCCGATTTCGTAATAGGCAGCGCCTCTACTGCCGCAGACGTTGAAATGAAAGAGCAGCTTGAAAAAGCGGGAATACCTGTTGCCTATTTCGATGTTGACTGCTTTGAGGATTATCTGGAAATGCTGGATATATGCACCGATATTACAGGCAGAAAAGACCTTTACGAAACCAACGGGCTTAATGTAAAAAGCGAGATTGAGCGTATTAAAGCGGAATTTTCCGATGCTGAAGTGCCCGAGGAAAAAAGAACGGTATTGCTTCTTCGTGCATCAGCAGGCTTTATTAAGGCAAAGGGCAGCGAGGGTACTATCCTTGGAGAAATGCTTGCTGATTTTGGCTGCGTAAATATTGCGGACAGCGATACGAGCCTGCTTGAGGATTTAAGCGTTGAAAGCGTTATCCGCCGTGAGCCTTACCATATTTTTGTGGTTACAATGGGGGACGATACGGAAAAGGCGCTGGAAAATCTTACAAGAATGATGGAGGAAAACCCTGCTTGGGGAACACTTTCCGCAGTAAAGGAAAACCGACTTCACGTTATGGACAGAAAGCTGTTCAATATAAAACCGAATGCAGATTGGGCGGAGGCTTATGAAAAACTCAGCGGAATCCTTACGGAAAAGGACTAAAATAATGGCGGCTGCGGGGGTATTTTCCCTCATAGCAGCCGCTTTTCTCGGTATAACGCTGGGCAGCACTCCTCTTTCCTTTGAGGAAATCCGCCTTGCCTTTATTAACGGATTTGACTCTTCGGCAGGGGGCAGGATTTTTCTCTATGTACGTCTTCCCAGAACATTAGCCGCCATTGTCTGCGGCGGCGCTCTTGCCGTTTCGGGAGCGGTAATTCAAAATGTGCTTGCCAATCGTCTTGCTTCGCCAAGCATTATCGGCGTTAATTCGGGAGCGGGACTTGCGGTTACTCTTTGCACCGCACTTGGCGTTTTCGGCGGCTGGCAGCTGTCCCTTTGCGCCTTTATCGGCGCATTTTCGGTTGTAATGCTTGTCAGTCTTTGCGCTCGGAAATGGGGCGCTTCAAGAGGAACGGTAATTCTACTTGGCGTTGCGGTAAACAGTCTGCTTGGAGCAATTTCAGACGCAGTTGTCACATTTTTCCCCGACGTTGGGGTTATGAGCAATAATTTCAAGGTGGGAGAGTTTTCCTCTGTCACATACGAAAGGCTTATTCCTGCGGCCATACTGATTTCTGTAACGGTAATTCTGCTTCTCACGCTGACAAACGAACTGGACGTCCTTACTCTTGGTGATGATAACGCAAAGGGGCTTGGTATGAACACAGCCCTTATGCGGACGGTTTTCCTGCTGCTGTCAGCACTTCTTGCAGGCTGTGCAGTCAGCATTGCGGGGCTTGTTTCCTTTGTAGGACTTATTGTGCCTCACGGTGTAAGGCGGCTTGCAGGCAGTAAGTCGTCGGCTCTTATTCCGCTTTGCGGCTTGTTTGGAGGAGCTTTCGTATGCCTTTGCGACACCGTTTCAAGAACGGTTTTTGCACCTTACGAAATACCTGTGGGAATAATTATGTCATTCCTGGGCGCACCCTTCTTTGTGTTTATTCTCATCAAGGGAAAAGGGGGACACAGCCGTGATTGAACTTAAAAACATATCCGTAAATTACGGCAAGACAGAGGTGCTTAGGGAGCTTTCGCTTTCCACCTCAAAGGGCAAACTTATTTCGGTTATCGGCGTTAATGGCTCGGGCAAAAGCACGCTTTTAAAGGCAATTATGGGGATTGTGCCGTTAAAATCGGGTGAAATTACGGTTGACAATTTTCATACCGCTGAAATGAGCCGCAGAGAGCTTGCAAAGAAAATCGCCTATCTTGCTCAGGGAAAGAGTGTTCCCGATATGACCGTAGGTCAGATGGTTCTGCACGGGCGGTTTCCGCACCTGTCCTATCCACGCAGATACAGCGAAAAGGACAGGCAGATTGCCGATAATGCTCTTGAACAGGCCGGCATCTCTCATCTGAGGGAAAAGCCTTTGTCCGCTCTCTCGGGCGGTATGAGGCAGAATGCCTATATTGCAATGGCTCTGGCACAGGACTCCGACTATATTCTTCTTGACGAGCCTACCTCTTATCTTGATATTGCCCACCGGCTCAGCCTTATGAAAACGCTCCGCTCTCTTGCAGACAGCGGCAAGGGGATTGTAACGGTTATGCACGACCTGCCCCTTGCATTCGGCTTTTCTGACGAGGTTGCAGTTGTTGATAAAGGGAAAATCGCTGTTTGCGACAGCCCCGAAAATGTGTGCAAAAGAGGAATTATTAAGGAAATTTTCGGCGTTGAGCTGAAATATGATTATGAGGAAAGGTACTTTTTTTATAATCTTGGCGAAAAGGGAAAATAAGCGGAAATATTCATTGAAAATAAAAAAGCTTTCGCAGAATTAACAATCAGTTCTGCGAAAGCTTTTTGTGTTTCTATAAGAACTTTTAACATGGGCAATGAGAAAATGATTTGGAGAAAAGTTTGCAGCAGGATTTATTTGAGTGACATCGAAACCACGCACTCGACGTGATTTCCATTGTCCAAACAGATGCTTATATCTTCTTCTATAATAGGAAGCTTGAATTTTATCGACTTTATCCACTGCCCATTGGGCTGGCGTTCATTGTATACCTGTATCTCGGAAACGAGGGATTCGATAAGCTGCCTTCTTTCCGAATCATTCATCATAGCGTACAGCTTTTCAAAGTAAATCAGCACCTTGTAGATATTATCGCTTGTCAGCTTTTCGGCTTCAATGGACTGTTTTTTTGCTCTTGCGGCAATGAGCTGATTTTCAATTTCCTCTATCTTATCATACATATTATAAAGACGATTGTCAAGGTCTGCCTTACGTTTTATATAGTGCTTATCATCGGGGTCAAGTGAATCAATCTCCTCAATGATTTTTGATTTAATCGAGTAAGTTTGTCGTAGCTGCTTTTCGTAATTGGCAAGTTCCTGTTCAATGGCAGCTGTATCAACCTGCATATTGATTTTATCCTGAATCATAGCGGAGAACTTCGGATTGCTTACCAGTTTGATGATAATTTCTGATACTGAATTATCAAGCAATTCCTCGCTTATCTGCTTTTTGTAATCGCACTTATAGCCCCTTTGCATTTTTCGGTGTTTGCAGCCATAGTAAAAGAATTCTTTATACTTTGTGCCATCAGCCTTATGTTTGATTGATTTATTACCATACATTCCGGCGCCACATACGGGACATTTAACAATACCGGAAAGTAGGTGCACCCTTGAGTTTTTACCTGTGTTTAAACGCTCATACTTTTTGGATTGAGCAAGAATCTTAACTTGTGCGGACTGCCATAACTCTTCAGATACTATAGGTTCATGTTGTCCGTCAACAAGAAGGTAATTGTCTTGTTCTACAAGATGATAGTCATTTCTTGTTCCGTGTACCTTCTCCATTTTTCTGCGACCGTAAGCAATTTTGCCGCAGTAAACCGGATTTTTCAAAATCATACGAATAAGCGAAGCGTTAAATAGCGGAGTTTTCCCATTCTGCCGTTGTATTTTGCGAATACCGTGCTCTTCAAGATATTTTGCAATTCCGTTTGCACCCGTATCCGTGTTCACATACTGATTGTAAATAATACGGATAGCTTCGGCTTCTTCTTCATTTATCACGAGATTTCCATCTATCAATTTGTAACCGTATGGAGCAAAACCGCCGTTCCATTTACCTTCTCGCGCTTTCTGAATACGCCCTTCCATTGTCTGAACACGGATATTTTCTCTTTCGATTTCTGCAACGGCAGACAAAACTGAAATCATCAGTTTTCCTGCGTCTTTTGAGGAATCTATACCATCCTCAACACAAATAAGGTTTACTCCGAAATCCTGCATAACTTGCAGCGTCGAGAGCACGTCCGCCGCATTTCTTCCGAAGCGTGAAAGTTTGAATACAAGGACATAAGACACGCCGTCCTTACCTGACTTAATATCTTCCATCATCTGATTGAATTGCAATCTGCCTTCGATGGATTTTCCTGATTTACCTGCGTCTTCATATTCACCGACAATATCATAATTATTATAGTCGGCAAACGCTTTCATTCGTGATTTCTGAGCATCTAAAGAGTAACCGTCAATCTGCATTGCAGTTGAGACTCTTGTGTATGTATAAACCTTTGTCGCCATATTCAACACTCATCTCCTATCAGAAAAATATACGTGATGATGTATCACAAAGTTTGGACGCATTAATCACGTGTATTGTATCATTCTTTATAGCTATTGTCAATAGACAATTCTTCATTTATACAATCATTTTTGTTTTTGGCAGTATCGACTTCATGAAACGTCGGCAAATCATCAAAAGTGATTTTCGCTGCATATTTTTCAATCAGATTTGCCAATAAATATGCAAAACCGTTCCATTCATCTGTCATAGATAGCCTCCTTTCTATTGAAAAAACTATTCTTATGTGATATACTCTATATAACAAAACTATTGGGAGGTCGTCAAAATGAACCGTTGTGATTTCAGCTCAGTAATCGGAATAATACGGAAATACATAAGCGAGGGCAACGCTACTACCCAGCCCGAGCTTATCTACGACCTGTTCTACACCTTTGCGGAAAAGAACGACGACTTTGATTTTGACAATGCCCAGATTAACCGTTGGATAAAAGGCTTAGCCGCTGTAAGTCCACGAATTGCTGAATTTTATCAGCATAAATCTGCCGCCCAAAATCTTGCTTTTGATATTGAAAAATATATACTCCCTTTACTTTTTGATGAAGATATGGCGGCTCAGGATTTGTATAACCTAGTGATGAGTGATATGTCTGTTTCAGAGCAGAAGAGAAATGAGCTGACTGCCGATTATAGCGATAACAGCGCCACCTTTATGGCAAATGTAATAATATTCGCTATAAACCGCCGCTTTGAAAAGCGTGATACAAAGCTGCTGACTACTATGTCATTATCACCGGCGGCTGATGATATGATTTTTGGCTGTGAAGCCCCGAAGCCCTGCAAGCATTTCTGTGGCAGGGATACCGAGCTTTTCCGGCTGCACAAACTGCTAAAAGAAAACGGAAAAGTTTTTATTCGTGGTGTTGCAGGTATCGGCAAGAGCGAACTTGCAAAAGCCTATGCAGCTGCATACAAAAAGGAATACACCAATATTTTGTATTTCAGATATGAAGGCAGTATGCATAAAATGATTATGGATATAGATTTTGCGGACGATAATTCTGGGGAGAGCGAAACCGAGCGTTTCAGAAAACGCAACCGTTTTTTGCGCAGTCTTAAAAACGATACGCTTATTATCATTGATAATTTTGATACTGCCGCCGCTTATGAAGCCGAACTCGGCGCAATTATGAATTACAGCTGTAGTGTTATTTTCACCACACGCAGTAATTTTGAAATCGGAACAACCTTTCAGCTTGCGGAAATTTCTGATATTGATACCCTTGTAACTCTTGCAGGGAAGTTCTATTCCGACATTGACCGTAATCGCGAAACTGTTGTAAAAATAATCGAAGCTGTATATCGTCATACCCTTGCTGTGGAAATGTCAGCAAGACTTTTGCAGAAAGGAATGCTTGAGCCTGAGGAACTTTTGTCTGCTCTTTTAAGTTCAAGTGCAAATCCCAAAAGTACCGATAAAATCGGTATCAACAAGGACGGCGTTAGCGCAAAAGCTACATATTACAACCATATCCGCACGCTGTTTTCGCTATATCTTCTTGACGAGGACAAGCAAAGCATTATGCGTTGTATGGCCTTTGTTCCGACAACAGGCATTCGTGGAAAAATGTTTGCGAAGTGGCTGGAGCTTGACACAATGGACGATATAAACGAACTTGTAGAGCTTGGATTTATCGCTAATCCCGAAATGGATATAATTGCGCTTTTGCACACTGTAAGGGATATTGCCGTTGAGGATTTGTCGCCCTCTGTTGCCAATTGTACCACTATGCTTAATTCTGTTCATCAGATTTGTCTGCGGCACGGAGAGGATATTTCATATAGAAAAACGCTGTTTGAAGTTATAGAAAGCGTTATCCGCTATGCCGAAAAGGATAATTTAGCGTTTTACATTCGTTTCATTGAGAACGCTTTTTCGTATATGGAAAAGTACAAATGCGAAAGCGGTATGCGCCTTATTGTAACCGAAATAAGCAAGTATGTAGATGAGCTAACGCCTAACGACCTTGCGCTATTCTATGATTGTCAATCCGCTGTTGAAGCATTTTTCGGAAAAAATCTTAACAAGGCAATCGCCCTTGCAAAGAAAGCAATCGAAACTTGCGTGCCTGATGATAATCTGCACCTTGCCGCAAATTTATATATGAGCCTTGGCTACTATTATCATTTTGACGGAAAGCTTGACTTAGCAAAACAGTCAATGGAAACTGCGCTTGCATATATGTGGGAGCATGACGAGCTGAATAATGATGTTATCATTATGCTCCACAATTACGCAAATCTTATGGGCGACCTCGGAGAACCGATAAAGGCAATCCGTGAAATGAAAAAGTGTGCAGAGAGGATAAAGGCAACGAATACCGACATGTGTACCGATTATGCCGACCTTTATCTTGATATGGGTATTATCTATCTGCAAATTCAGAATACTGCTTCCGCTTTTTCGGCATTTGAAGAAGCGTTCCGAGTTTACAAAAGCTTACTAACCGAAAATGAAATACAGGAAAAGTGCGGCGTGGTGCTGGATTTTTGCAAGTCTATGAATATTTCGACTACACCCGATTTCCTTACGCTTACCCAAAGTATTGAATAATCCGTATAACCAAATCCGCAATAACGGCAACAGGCGAAATCCAGAGCAGAATATCCTGCAAGCTTTCAACCTTACGCATTTCCTCAATGGCGCTTTTTACGTTAGCAGTCTGCACCTTGCATTTCTCGGTGCAGGCTGCGATTTTTGTTTCCAAAGCGGTAACAGACTTCTGCGAGGTTTCAAGCATTTTTGCAAAGGAAGCCGCCTGCTGTTTCTGAATAGCGCCGTAAATTTTATTCAGAATATCAACGACATCTGCCCTTATTTCTTTTCTGTACTGCTCTTGAATGTTCAGCGTGTTCAGCTGATTTTCGTTCATCTTCTGTAACTCTCTTTCGGTAGCGGTCATAAAGTCGGTCAAGCTCCTGCACATTTTCTCCGTTGTTGCGAGAAGAAGCGCTAACTGCAATTTGTCCTCCGCTTCTTGTCTGTCCTGTTCCCGAAGGGACAGTATCTTCTGATACAAATCGTTCAAGTTCAGCTGCGGCTTCGTCAAGTCCGTATTCTGCTGTTCTGGTATTTGATTTCTTTGTAAGCTCATAATCAATTCCTTTTCTTGTATAAAGTTCTCCAAGCCTGTTTCCACGAACGGAAACGGGCTTTCCGTTTTTGTCCTTGTATTCCGGGTGACGGTAGGAAACTGTGTTTCCTGCAACTCGACACTCCACATTGTAATGCTCCGACAGTCCTCGGATAACATCGTCAAAGGTCTTGTTATTCGGGTCGGCAAGTTCAATCTGAATTGCTTCCCGAAGCTCCTCCTTGAAGGTTTCAGCACCACGCTTTTTCATCTGCTGTTCCGCAAAGGTTTCCTTGTCACGCTGATTTTCCAAATTATGATTGTAGAAATTATCCCGAACGGAGTTTACAAGCCCACGCTTCAGGCACTGCTCCCCGAAGAACTCGGACATTTCATACAAATCACGTTGATTTCTGCGGTAGGACTTTCCCGTGTTGAAATTGCAGTTGCTGACAAGGAAATGGGCGTGGATATGTTCACGATCTGTATGCACCGCAAACAAAACCTCAAAGCCTTTGTCATACATAAACTTTTTTGCAAACTCCCTTGCAATTTCATAAGCTTCTCGATAAGTCAGTTTATCATTATCGTCAGGGTGAAACGATATGGATATTTTGTGTGCAAGAATTGTATTCGGCTTCAATTTGCTGTAACTCTTGCCGTTCAGCTTTCTTGTAACAAGAATGCTGTTTGCAAAATTATCACGGTTACATCCAAGAGCGTCATACAAATCGTGAGCTGTTTTCACCGTTTCGTTACGCACCTGTTCGGTCTTCCTGCCAAGCATATACAGTGCTGCGGCTTTAAGCTGTCCTGCGGATTTACAGGGCTTGAAATCCACGTTCACATTTCCGAAAGGCATTAGCTTTCCTCCTCAATATGAACAGATGGTTTATCAAGAAAACTGTCGACCTTATCGAATATATCGAAATATGCCCTTCTCATTCGGAGTATTTCTTCCTCAGCTTCGTTATGCCGTCCTATATTGACGAGGTAGGAAATCTGATTCAGATTTACACCGATTTTGCGAAGTTCGCCGCATAGGCGTTTCAAGTCATCGGCAAAGTGGTAAGCTGTAACCTTTGAGCCTTTCAGCAGCTTCACAAGAAAATCGGTTTTGCTGAGTCCGCTGGCGGCTTGCTTTTTGTTGAACAGGGCAAGCTCGCTGTCGGATAATCGTACCGCAAGCTGATGACTGCGGTTTCTTCCTTTTTGCTGTGTCAAAAATGCTCCTTTCTCCGCAATTTATGGAAAAATGTGATATTGCGGCAGTAGTAAGGGGAGGTCTCGGAGGGTTCTCCCTCTGAGCAGGTAGCGCCGTAAGGATAGGTATATTTCTGCGTAGTCAGAAATATGGCTAGCCGTCGGTACTACCTGCCTATGCACAAAGCCTGTGCCCTCAGTTCCGCCTTTTGATAACTTTGCCATCTGTCAAAGTTTCAATAACGGCGGATTCGTAAGAAATGCGGTGCAGGCTGTGTGCATTAACGCTTTGCGCAGTCGCACTATCGAGCGTATTTTGAGGGGATTGCAAGATTTTTTATGAAAATAGCAGAACCTACCCCATTTGATATATACTTGGTATCAATAAGCGGCATTTCTGATATTGCTGTTTTCGGCAGTGCAGTTTCGGTATCATTTCCGCAGTGTTTTTATAGCGGTGTGATACCGAAACGCATAAATACTGCTATCCGCCGATAAAGTCAAGGTCAATATCTGTGATTTCTTCCGCTTGTTTTGACTGTTCGGGTAGAGTAGCAGAAAAACAAGGCTGTGCAAGTCCCGTAAGGCAGGCGGCGAGGAAGCTCGGCATTGCTTTTTCAACCGCCGAGCCTATTTGTGTAAGCACTCTCTGCACAAATTCGTCTTCCTTTTCCCGTGTTTCAAAATACGGGTCGTCGCAGGCTTTGTAATACCGCTGAAAATAGTCTGTTACCGCAATCACTACGGCATTGGTGTAAGACTTGAAATTATCCTTGTCCATACTCTGAAGCAGTTCCCAAGCTTCCCTATGAAGCGTCTTATCCAGATTGAAGCGCAGGCAAATGGATTTCGTCAAGCATTATCAACCTTCTTTCGTAAGGTCATATATGCAAGCTGTTCATAGCCTTTTGCGGTTGCACAAATATCATCGATAATCGTTACACGTTTATCGTCGTACTCACCGAAATTTTTGATAAGGCAGCCGCCCCCGCCTGTTACATACAGCCGCATAAGGTCGGGGTTGTACTCGTATTTGCTGAGCGTTTCAAAAATCTCCGAGCAGTATTCACGAACAGTCTCGGTAATGCAACTCAGATACTTTTCGGAAATATCCGCATTTCCGAAGCGGATAACCTGTTCAATGATGGTATCATCAATCTTAACCCCAAGCTTGTCCATAACTGCATTTTCGGCGGCGATAACGCACCGGTTAACACCCAACTTTTCAGTGTAGCACTTGCTTTCAACTGGTTTCTTATTATTGATATACATAACATTCATTGTGCCGTTGCCGATATCTGCAAGCATATTAACGCCTGTCATTTCATGAAGCCTGTCGATTACGGCGGTGTACCCCTGGGGATATATCGAACAGCCCACAATTTTGATATGGTACGGCTTATCTCGGTAAACAAAACGCACATCATTGTTGCGTGTAATGTAGCTTCTGAAATCCTCGCGCTGGGTTTTTACCCAAGTCAGCGGCAGACCTCCGGCGATGTGGACGTCTGCTTCGGAAATACCCTGCTGTGAAAGCTCACGGGCTACTGCCATAAGAGTAAAAAGATAAAAGTCATTATCTGTGGACTTGTCTGCCACAAAGGGCTTGTGTCCCTCGCCCATACGATAGTACATTCCGTCATAGAAAAGAATGCTGCCGCCGAAGGTCGGCTCTGTGGTGTAGGCTGTAATGCCTGTGGGGGTTACGGTGTTGGCGGTTTTGATGTTACCGTAGCCGTGGTCGATACCGATAATCTTTATTCCGTTTCTTAATTCTTTCACGCTGATTCCTCCATACTCTCTGCATTTATCTTGTTTTCGAGCAGCTGCAAAATGAGCTGTTCGGGCTTCTTTTCTGCTGCGCTGTCCGCAAAGGAGCTTACGATAAAGGTGATTTTTCCAACATTTTCGGTATGCTCGCAAAGCGGTTCGTATCTTGTATCTGTCAAACACATTATCCTTTCAATATACCTATTCGGCGTGCCTGCTATCGCTGCCGGCAAGTCCGATAGCATTTCGCCGTAATTCAAGTATACTACGAGGGGGAGGAAAAGGCATTGTATGGAAATTGAGTTGAAATTGAGAAAATATAAGCACCGAAGCTATAGGGATAATCTGAAGCTTCGGTGCTGTTTTTATGCATAATTTAAGCTTTAAATGAAGCGGATATTCTCCGAAAACTCAATTACGCTAAAAATATTTTCGGAAAGCTATTGACAAATCAATATAACTGTGATACACTGTGTATATTGTAATATATACACATAATATATACGGAGGTGGTAAGTATTCTTAAAATAGTTCTCAATGCCGCAAGCGACAAGCCCATGTATGAGCAGATAAAGCTTTATATCAGAGAGGCGGTGCTGAACGGAGAAATACCCGATAAGACCATGCTTCCCAGCGTCAGACAGCTTGCAGCTGAGCTTAATGTGAGCGCTATAACTACAAAACGTGCATATTCCGACCTCGAACAGGAGGGACTTATATTCACCTCCCCGGGTAAAGGCAGCTTTGTCAATGCACCCGACGCACAGGCTCTCACACAGAAATTCCGCCGCAAACAGCTGGAGAAGTTCGCAGAATATGCAAAAAAATACCTTGACGAAGGCTTCTCGAAGGAGGAGTTAATTACCGAAATCAACAATCTTAATGAGGGAGAATAATATTATGGATAACATTCTTGAAATAAGGAACATCAGCAAAAGCTTTGCAGGCACAGCTTTCAAGCTCCACGATGTAAATCTTGACATACCTTATGGCGCTATCATGGGACTTATCGGCGAAAACGGCGCAGGTAAAACCACGCTGATAAAAATGCTTATGAATATTTACGGCAGAAACAGCGGACATATCACCGCTTTTGGCAACATAGATACAGTAAGGGACGAGGCAGAGTTCAAGGAGCAAACAGGCTACGTTTCCGACGAGGATTACCTCTATTTTAACACCACTGTTGAAAAAACTGCCGCAGCGTTCTCAATGGCATTCAGAACATGGAACAGCGAAATTTTCAATAAATATATGAAAATGTGGCAGATAGACGCAAGCAAAAAATGCAATACTCTTTCAAAGGGCATGAAAACTAAGGTAATGCTTGCTCTTGCACTGGCACATGAGCCAAAGCTCCTTATCCTTGATGAGCCCACCGCAGGACTTGACCCGGCGGCAAGGATTGAGATACTGGATATTCTCCGTGAATTTGTTGCAGACGGCGAGCATTCTGTGCTGTTTTCCACCCACATCACAGGCGACCTTGACAAGACTGCCGATTACATAGCCATGATGATAGACGGAAAAATAGCCGAGGTCCTCTCCGCAGACGAGGCACAGGACAAATACGCAGTTATTTCTGGCGATGTGAATGATATGCCGAAAAAAGGAATCATCGGGGCGAAGATAACGGGTAACAGCTTTGAAGCCCTAGCACTTCGCACAGATATACCCCATTTCGGAGGTGTTTCGGTACGCACTCCCAATTACGAGGATTTGCTGGTTCATACCATTTTACAGAACAGAGAGAACAGAAAGAACGGGTGAAAAAATGAACGTATCATCATACAAGAAATTCATTAAGAATATCTACGGAAGAAAATTCTATCTGTTCTGCTGTGCATTTGTACTGATAAGCTCCGCTGCGGCTTTTACACAACCTATCTGGATAGTATCGGCGTCTATGTTCCTGTGTGTATGTGATATGCTTATTGTGTCCTACTATCCCCTTACGCAGGACAACGATAAAATGCAAAACGGCATAATCATGACGAGCAGTTCACGGAAAAACTTTCTTGCAGGAATACTGCCCTCCACTCGTCAGCTTATGATGAAGGCTGCTTTTTCCGAAAGACTTATACTGCTTATAATTTACACTCTGGGCTGTATCGGAGCTGCAATAAGGCTGATGTTTTTCGGAATGGATTGTCCTGTATGGGAAGCGGTTGGTTTAGCGTTTATCGGAGCGCTTCAACTGACTGCAATGTCAGCGTTCTATGCTTTTGAAAGCGCAGGTCTTCGAAGCGTTGCCAAAATAATATCTGGCTTTTCTCCGCTGCTGATAATGATACCTGCAGTAGCAGGACTTCTTAACAAAACAGAGATTATGCAGACCAGCATATTCGGAGGACTGGCAATGATAGGGCTTACCCTTCTTGCTCTG
>JBJERI010000032.1:0-18523 GCA_051882195.1 Ruminiclostridium sp.
GAGAAATCAGCTATATAGAGAAAGGTTTTGAAAAGATGTCAGAATTGCACACTCAGGATGAGCAGTTAAGCTCCGCCGAGACATTGCAATCCCACGAAATAAAACGCAATCCTGCCATAATTGTTGGCTTGAACAGACTTTGTGCGGAAATAGGCAGTCTTGGGGAATATATATGCTATATTTTCGTATTTCTGCTGAAAAAAATCGGAAGTGGGATAAAGCGCTTTGCACAGTTTTTGTGGAGAGTGACAAACAATTTCAGAAAAACCCTGTTTAAAGGGCTTAAAAAGATAGGGAAATTCCTTGCAAGACCCTTTATGATAATCTTTTTCACTATTGACAGCGCAGTAAGAGAGGTCAAGGCGAAAAAGGCGGAAAAGGGCGTTCTTCACGCAATAGGCACAGCCCTGAAGCATATTATGGAGATGATTTTCGGTAGACGGGGAGCGGCGGTTACCGTTTTCAACTGGCTTCTGCCAATAATCAGCATAATGTTTTTCGTAAACCTTGTTACCTACGCAAACGGAATTAACTATGCCGTTAAGCTTACGGTAAACGGAAAATTCCTTGGCTATATCGAAAACGAACAGGTTTTTGACGACGCTGAAATGATTATGCAGGAGCGTATCGACTACCTTGGAAGCAGGACGCGCATTGAGGCTAACCCCGAATTTTCCATTGAAAAAATAGGCTACAGCGAAACCCTCAACAAGTATCAGATTGCGGATTTAATCCTGCAAAACTCGGGAGTAAGCATTGACTACGCATACGGCTTGTACATAAACGATAAGTTCTACGGCGCAGTTACGGACGTTCAGCCTATAAGGGATAAGCTGGAACAGCTTCTTGACGTTTACCGCACGGACAATCCCACCGAAGAGGTTGAATTTGTGGACGATATAAGCTATGAAACCGCAGGTCTGTACCTTACGGAAAGTATAATTGATGTCAACGACTTCCTTGATATGATTTCGGGCTTCAGAAAGGTTGCAAGGTACTACACCGTCGAATACGGCGACAGCCACACTCTTATCGGGGACAAGCTGGATCTTACGCAGGCGGAAATCGAGGCGCTCAACCCCGGATTTACGGAAAGCGACCTGCATGTTGGCGATCAGATTAAAATGAACGTTGACGAGCCGTATCTGTCGGTAAGTATTACCAAAACCGAGGAATATGACGTTGACGTTGCATACGAAACGGAATATTACGATGACAGCTCCCTTTATGTGGGCACTTATCAGATAACAAGAGAAGGCGTTTACGGCGTAAATCACGTTACCGCAAAAGTAACCTATGTAAACGGCGCTGAAACAAGCAGAAAAATTCTTACCACAAGAACGGTAAGCAAGCCTGTTTCAAAGCAGGTAGCAGAGGGCACAAAGCCAACTCCCGCAGGAACCTTTTCCAACGCCACAGCCTCCTACGGCAAGTTTATCTGGCCTGTGGACGGCGGCTATATCAGCGAATACACAATGTGGGACGGCGGCTATTACAACCATAAGGGCATTGATATTGCGGCGCCCTACGGAACGGCAATCTTTGCAGGCGCAAGCGGACGGGTAATCCAGTCAGGCAATAACTACGGCTACGGCTACTCGATAACGATTCAGCACGATAACGGACTTCAGACCCTTTACGCTCATTGCAGTTCGCTGTATGTGTCGGTAGGCGATACCGTAACTCAAGGGCAGTGCATTGCGGCGGTTGGTCAGACGGGCGTTGCTTACGGCAACCACCTGCACTTTGAGGTAAGAGAGGGTGCAACAAGGTATAACCCTGTTGATTTCCTTGACTAAATATAAAGCCGCCTTTGACGGATTGGTCGGAGGCGGCTTTGCCGTATCAGGAGGTAATTCAATGGCAATAACGGTGAATATCTATTACACAGGGGAAAACGGAAATGCAAGAAAATTTGCCGAGGAAATGGTTTCCAGCGGCATTGTAAGTGAAATACGAGCAGAAAAAGGGAATATAAGATATGAGTATTTTTTCCCTATGGACGATAAGGAAACAGTGCTTTTAATTGACAGCTGGACGGACCAACAGGCTATTGACCTTCATCACGCTTCAAAAATGATGGGAGAGATTATCAGGCTCAGGGAAAAATACGGTCTGACAATGAAGGTTGAAAGATACGTTTCTGACGAATCTGGGATTCCCGATAAGGATAAAAAGTTTATAAAATCGTAAATCGCTATACACATACAGCCCCCACAATACAAACTGTGGGGGCTGTTAATTTATAATTTTACCAAGCTTTAAACTCCGCCGTTCAGCAAGCCTTTAATTACATAAAACTCTATAAAAGGCGGAACAGCCCGAGGGCACAGCAAAATTTTACCCCCACAGCCAAAACTGTGGGGGTGTCGCAGTTATAAAACAAGCTTTTGCGAAAATACAAATTTCAGCAAGTTTCAGACTCCGCCGTTCGACGAGTTTTTAATCACATAAAACTCTATAATAGGCGGAACAGCCCGAGGGCGCAGCCCTCTTAGCCGAGCTCAACCTCAACTGTATGCTCGCCGTTTGCGTAAGCGGGGATAACGTTGCCTGCAACTTCCTTGCCGTCAACGATCATCTTCTTTACGCCCTTGCAGATGTGGTTGGGGTTCTTAACGGTGATATTGTATCTTGCGCCTCTGTAAAGTCTTGATACTGTGAAGCCGTCCCATTCGTGAGGAATTGACGGATCGATCATCAGACCCTCGTATGTAGGCTTAACGCCCAGAATGTACTGTGAAACAGCTACAAAGTTCCAAGCCGCAGTACCTGTCAGCCAAGAGTTCTTAGCCTCGCCGTGTCTGCCTGCATCCTTGCCTGCAATCATCTGTGCGTAAACATAAGGCTCTGTGCGGTGTAAATCGGAAATTTCCTCTCTGAATGCAGGAGCAATCTTTGAGTAGTATTCAAAAGCGTTATCGCCTCTGCCGATTGACGCTTCAGCGCACATAATCCAAGCATTGTTGTGGCAGAAGATACCTGCATTTTCCTTGTATCCGGGTGGATAGGTGGAAATTTCGCCAAGCTCAACGTGATAGCGTGTGAATGCAGGGTTGTTCAGTACAAGACCGTGGTCTGAGTTAAGGTACTTGTGAACGCTGTCCATTGTCTTGACGTCAGCGCCAACCTCCTTGCCGATACCTGCCAGTACGCAGAAGCCCTGGGGCTCGATGAAGATTTTGCCCTCTTCACATTCGTGTGAGCCGACCTTATTGCCGTTGTGGTCGTAAGCACGGAGGAACCATTCGCCGTCGAAGCCGTACTTTAAGGTAAGCTCGTTCATCTTTGCAACCTCGGCGTCAGCTCTTGCAGCCTCCTCCTCGTCGCCCATAAGTCTGCACATTGCAGCGTATTCAGGTCCGATAAAGCCGAACATACCCGCAATCATAACCGATTCGGCGTTCATACTGTAATATGGCGGCTCCTTGAACATTTCCTTGTTGTTATATGTCTGGAATGATTCGCCCGGTTTGTTGGAGAAGCAGGAAAGGTTAAGACAGTCGTTCCAGTCTGCACGTCCGCTAAGCGGTAAGCCGTGAGGACCGATTTTTGTGCAAACGTGGTTGAATGCTCTCTTCATGTGATCAAGCATTGTGTCAGCAAGCTCTGCCTTGTTTTCGTAAGGAACTTTCTCGCTTAAGATTGAAACGTCCCCTGTTTCCTTGATGTAAGCGGCAACTGCAAGAATCATCCACAGCGGGTCGTCGTTGAAGTTAGAGCCAAGCTCGTGGTTGCCCATCTTTGTGAGAGGCTGATACTGGTGATATGCGCCGCCGTCCTCCAGCATTGTAGCTGCAAGGTCGATAAGACGCTCTCTTGCACGGGAAGGAATCTGATGTACAAAGCCCAGTAAGTCCTGATTGGAGTCACGGAAGCCCATTCCTCTGCCGATACCCGATTCAAAATAAGAAGCGGAGCGGGACATATTGAATGTTACCATGCACTGATACTGATTCCAGATGTTTACCATTCTGTTCAGCTTTTCGTCGGGAGAATTTACAGAGTACTGACCGAGAAGCGAGCTCCAGTGTTCCTTAAGCTCCTCAAACAGCTTGTCAACCTTTTCGGTTGTATCGCACATTGCGATCATTTCGTGAGCCTTTTTCTTGTTGAGGATATTCTGCTTCCTGCCGCCTGATGTGATTATCTTGCTGTCGGGAGTAAGGTCGGGATCGAACTTTTCTTCAAGCTTGTTTTCAACATAGCCGAGAACAAAGATATAATCCTTGCTTTCGCCGGGCTCAAGCTCAACCTCAATGTAGTGAGAAGCGATTGGGGACCAGCCGTCTGCAACGGAGTTCGAGGGTCTGCCGTCAAATACGGACTTTGGCTTGTCGAAGCCGTTGTATAAGCCGAGGAAGCTTTCTCTGTCGGTGTCGAAGCCGTAAATCTTTGCGTTTACGGAATAGAAAGCATAGTGGTCGCGGCGCTCCTTGTATTCAGTCTTGTGGTAAATTGTGGAGCCTTCGATTTCAACCTCGCCTGTGTTGAAGTTTCTCTGGAAGTTGGTTGTATCGTCGTTAGCGTCCCATAAGCACCATTCCTCAAAGCTGAACAGCTTGATTGACTTGTGCTCCTTGGTATCGTTTGTGATAGTAACCTTCTGAATTTCGCCGTTGAAATCCTGAGGAACAAAGAATGTGACCTGCGCTGCAACGCCCTTTGACGAGCCCTTGATAATTGTGTAGCCCATACCGTGACGGCATTCGTAGCTGTCAAGCTGAGTTTTTACAGGGGACCAGCCGGGGTTCCATACGTTGCCGTTATCGTTGATGTAGAAATAGCGTCCGCCCATATCGACAGGAACGTTATTGTAGCGATAACGTGTAATTCTGCGGAGTCTTGCGTCCTTGTAGAAGCTGTATCCGCCTGCTGTGTTGGAAATGAGGGAGAAGAAGCCCTGTGTTCCGAGGTAGTTGATCCATGGATATGGAGTCTGCGGTGAGGTGATGACGTACTCGCGGTTTTCGTCGTCGAAGTAACCGAATTTCATACTTTCTTATTCCTTTCTCATTGTATTGCAGCAGAAATAATAATTTCTGTACATATATTGCAATACTTTTATTATATATCAACTGAATTTAAAAGGCAAGGGTTGAAAACGTTTCCTTGAAAAAATATTTTTCCCATAATTTATGCCTTGATTTTTTGTAACCGTTTTGTTACAATTAGGTTGTTCCTGTTACCGTTTTGTAACCTTTGGAACAATAAACGAAAGGAGATCACTATGTGCAACTTCACTTTTGATTGTTCAAAGCTTTGGACAATGGTTTGCAGACTGCTTGGTTTTGGCTGCTGATTGACGTTTTAGTATTTGACATAAAAGCAATCCCTCATAGCCTCTGTCGTGAAAATCGCAGAGGCTATGATTTTTTAACGGCAAAAACAGGCTATTGCAAAAATTGACTTGAAATCTGAATAAATTAAGCTTATATGATGAAAATTATGTGAATACTCTTGAACTTGTGCGATTTTTTGGTATAATAATATACAGATTTAGTTGCAGAAATTTGTGCAACATTAACTGAATGTAAACTTTACAGAGAAAAAGCATTTTGCTTAAGGAAGGACATAATTATGAGAGAAAAGATAATTCGCTTTATGCAGGGAAGATACGGTTCGGATAAGCTGTCCAATTTTATGCTTATTGTGGCGTTTATACTGATTTTTGTATCAATGTTTTTGGGAATAAACGGCTTTTTCCTTTCGGGATTAGGTCTTGCGCTGGTAGTGCTTACCTACGTCCGTATGTTCAGCAGGAATGTGCAGAAGCGCTATGCGGAAAATCAGGCTTTCCTCAAGGTGTATAACAAGGTCAAGGGCTTTTTCACAAGACAGATAGGCTATATGAAGCAGCGCAGAACACACCACATTTACAGCTGCCCCAACTGCAAGCAGAAGCTTCGTGTTCCCAAGGGCAAGGGCAACATTATGATAACCTGCAGCAAGTGCCACACCCAGTTCAAAAAGAGAAGCTGATGTTCGGCTATATTGTTATAAACAAGCCCGAAATCAAGTTCAAGGACTACGACCTGTACCGCTCCTACTACTGCGGGCTTTGCAGACAGCTTAAGGAATGTTACGGGCTGAAAGGGCAGGCGACGCTCAGCTTTGATATGACCTTCGGGGCAATACTGCTGACCTCGCTGTATGAGCCGGAAACCACCCGCAAGGTGTGCAGATGTATTGTTCACCCTATGCACAAGCACGTTGAAACCGTAAGCGAGTACAGCACCTATGCGGCGGATATGAACATACTGCTGACCTACTACAAATGCCGTGATGACTGGCAGGACGAACACAAGTACAAGCGCCTTGTGCAGTCAAAAGTGCTGGAGGGCAGCTTTAAGCGGCTTCGGGAAAAATATCCCGAAAAGACGGAAAAGGTACTTGAAGCCCTTGAAAAAATACACCTGTGCGAGGAAAAGGACGACCAGACCGTTGACGGACCCGCAAACCTTTGGGGAGTGGCAATGGCTGAAATTCTCACTCCCAACAAGGACGAGTGGACGGAGCTGCTTTACAGACTGGGCTTTTTCCTTGGCAAATTCATTTATATAATGGACGCCTATGAGGACAGGGAGGAGGACCTTAAAAACGGCAGGTACAATCCTCTTAAAAGCCTTGGCGAAAGGGCTGATTATGAGCAAAGGTGTCTGGAAATACTTACAATGATGATGTCCGAATGTTCAAAGGCTTTCGAGCAGCTTCCCATTGTTGAAAATACGGATATTCTGAGGAATATCCTTTATTCGGGCGTATGGTGCAAATACGAGCTGATTAACGCAAAAAAGCAGAAAGGGAAAGAGGAAAAATGAATCCGTACAGCATACTTGGCGTATCTCCCAATGCAACCGACGCAGAAATCAAAAAAGCGTACCGCAATTTAAGCAGAAAATATCACCCCGACGCAAATGTAGGCTCTCCCAACGCAAAGGCGGCGGAGGAGAAATTCAAGGAGGTACAGGCGGCTTATCATCAGATTATGAAGGAGCGCACTGAGGGACCTCAGGCAACCGGCTATGGCGGTTACAGCGGCAGCTCATATTCTGGCGGCGGCACAGACGAATACACCACCCACATGCAGGCGGCGGCAAATTACATCAGGGCAGGCAGAAACCGTGAGGCACTCAACGTTCTTGAGGGAATCAAGGAGCGCACCGCTATGTGGTATTATTTCAGCGCCATTGCCAATATGAATCTGGGCAACAACGTAACCGCCCTTGACCACGCAAACGAGGCGGTAAAGCGTGAGCCAAACAATCAGCAGTACCAGCAATTGCTTTATTCCTTGCAGAACAATGGACAGTGGTACACGGGAATGCAGGGCAATTTCGGCTACGACAGACCTTCGACCGTTGACGGTGGACTTTGCTCGAAAATATGCCTTGCGGCAATGTGCTGTAATTGCTGCGGCGGTGCAAGATTTTGTTGTATATAAAAAATTGCTCCTCAAAAATGAGGAGCATTCAGTTTGTCGAAAAAGCCATTTTGAAAGTTTTGGTCAAGCTTTTTCAAAAGCTTGTGGGTTCTTAGGGCAACGCCCTAAGTCGGCTTCCGCAGAAGCCGAAATACCTTTATTTGAAGCGATTTTTGCAGGGGTTTGGGGGAGATTTTTCAAGAAAAAATCTCTCCCAAGAGTGAAAAATTTACACAACATAATTTTCGAAAAACGTGCCAGTGGCACGTTTTTCGACGGACTGATTGCTCCTCAAAAAAGAGGAGCTTTTTCAATATCAGATTGTTTTCGTCATTTCCCGAAAAGGCTTAACCCAGCACTTTCAATATCTGTTCCTTGTTGTACTCGCCCATAAATGCGTCAGTCACTTCTCCGTTTCTGAACAAAAGCATAGTGGGAACGGATTTGATGTGGTACTTTTCCGCCAGGTCTGGCTCGTCGTTTACGTTGATTTTGCCAACCTTGACCCTGTTTTTCAGCTCGTCGCTGACCGTTTCAAGGACGGGCGCAATTGTACGGCAGGGCTTGCACCAGTTTGCCCAGAAATCCACAAGGACGGGAATTTCGGAGTGGTTTACTTCTTTATCAAAATTTTCCTCGGTAATAATAATCGTTGACATAAGCATTTCCTTTCACAGTTATTCAACGTTATTATTGACAGAAAATCAGTCCCTATTCCTTTTCAAGGAAATATGTAGACTCCATATCGGCGGTGCAGAGAGCAAAGGCAAGAGGATAGCTTTCCAGCGCTCTTCCCGTAAGGTTGTTGTCCTCCGTGCCCGAAAAGCCCATGTGCCAGCGAATTGCCATTGCTTCCTCTCTTGAAAGGCGCATAAAGCCGCTTATCATATAAACCGACTTTTCGCCGTGTCCGTAGGGGAGCGAATCCTCCGTGCGGTATGTAGGAACTTTTTCCCATTTTCCCTCGTCGTTTTTCACGTTGCGGAAATCACGCTTGTAAATATCCACCTTGCACATATCGTGGAGCAGAGCGGTTATTGCAATACTTTCCGCCGAGTATTCAAGGCCGTACAGCTCCTTTACCCGAGGGCGTTCAAGATAGGCTTTAAGGCATTCGTAAACGTTTATCGAGTGCTCGCACAGCCCCCCCTCGTAAGAGCCGTGAAACCTTGTGCTTGCAGGAGCGGTGAAGAAGTCGCACTTGTTTATAAGGTAATCCAGCAGCTTATCCGCTCCGTCACGCTTTATGTTTTCCTTGTATATTGAAATGAATTTTTCCTTAAGCTGTGCCTGTGTAAGTTTTTCCATAATATCTCCGTTAGTACATAATAATCAGCCGCTTATAATCAGAAATTGCGGTCGCTGTCGGCTTTCCCCTCGAACATTGCGGTAACAAGCTTGTCGTTAAGCGGCTTGTCAGGCGGCTCAACGTCAACCGCCATTCGCATATTGTCAACCATTTTCTTTCGGTCGTATTTTGTGGCTGTAACGCCGCCTGTAAGCTCGTTCAGCGCCTGAAGAAAATTTTCCTTTAGTCCCATAATATCTCCCGTCAGAATTGAATTGGCTTTACGTTTCTTGTCAGTCTGTCAAAGGTGTAGTTTTTCGGGTCGTTTTTCAGCGCCTTGATTATATCCTCCAGCACAAGCACCGTGTTGTATCTGCTGTCGTGGTCGTGCATAAGGATAACCGCTCTTGAAACGCCCTCAACCTCGTTAAGCACGTTGTTGTACATTTGGGTCCAGGTTGCGCCAAGTGCGTCCTCGCTGTCAACGTTCCAGTCGAAGTAAATAAAGCCTCTGCGGGTCATTTCCTCGATTATGGCGTCGCAGGTTGCGGTGTTGTAATCGTTAATGCTTCCGCCGGGGAATCTGAACAGGTCGCACTTTACGCCTGTTGCATCGTAAATAAGGTCGTAGGCGGTCTGAAAATCGTCAAGGTATGCTTCCACGCTTTTGTAAATATCCGTGTAAACGTGGCTTGCGGTATGCACGCCGATAGTGTGACCCTTATCAACAATAAGCTTCATCAGCCGCTTGCATTCCTCGTTGTCCTGTGGTACAACGAAAAAGGTTGCCTTTATATCGTATGTGTCAAGGTAGCTTAAAATGTTTTCGGTGTATTTCGACGGGCCGTCATCAAAGGTGAGATAGATATAGTTTTCGTCCCTGTTGTAGATTATATCGTCGGTATTTTCGCAGTAAAGGTCGGTATGCAGGTCGGCATAAGGAGATGGCGGCTCTTCCTGTGTTGTAGTTGATTCGGTGGTCTGTGGGGGAGCTGTGGTGGTAACCGCCGTTGTGGTAACATCTCCTCCTGCTTCAACCGAGCCGTCCGAATTTGCAATTACCTCCGCCGATTCAAAAAGCTTGTTGAAGGCTGACTTGTCCTTTTCGTAAAGCAGCTCCACAAATTCCTTATCGTCAATTCCAAGCTGTTCAAAAACCGTCATAAACTCCTCGGCGGTATAATCGGTCTTGCCGTTGTAATAGTCCACCAGTGCGGAAAGAGAAACATTCTGCGCCTTTAATTCCTCTATTTCAGCCTCTTTTTGGGCATTTCCTATGCCAAAGCATACAGCCAGCGCCGCAGGCACGGCTATCATCAAAATAACTACTGTAATTATCAGATGCTTGAAAAATCTCACGCTACCAAAATACACAGCAATTCCTCCGTAATCTCTGAATATACAGTTTAATATTACAATAATAAGCAGGCTTTGTCAATAGCTTTGCCTGTACAGTATCTTAGTATAACCCTTTGCGAAAATTTAATGCGCTGTGCGGTTTTCCACACAGCGCAATATTTATTTTTTCTGCTCTCCGCAAAGCTCCTCGTATAGTCCAAGGTAAAGCTTTGCCGACTGTTTCCAGCTGAAATCCTCTTTCATTACCTTTGAAACAAGAAGATTCCATCTGCGTTTGTCCTTGTATGCGTTATATGCACGGTTGATTGTTGTGAGCATATCCAGCGCATTGTAGGAGCGGAAGGTGTAGCCAAGACCCTTTCCGTCCTCGTTTTCGGCGTCGGGGACGGAATCCTTAAGACCGCCTATTGAGCGCACAACGGGCACAGTGCCGTATCTCATTGCAATCATCTGGGCAATGCCACAGGGCTCGCTTTTGCTTGGCATAAGGAGCATATCTGCCCCTGCGTAAATTCTTCTTGCAAGGTTATCGTCAAAGCCGCAGGTAAAGCTTACCTTGTCGGGGTGAGCGCTCTGCAAAGCCCTGAAAAAGTCTTCATAGCCCTGATCTCCCGACCCAAGGACTGTCAGCTTAAAGCCAAGATTCAGTATTTCCTCGGCGGCGGCTTTTACAAGGTCTATTCCCTTTGGCTCAACAAGACGGGTTATCATCGCCATAACAGGCTCGTCCCCCGCAGGAAGCTTTAATTCTTCAAGCAGCTTTGTTTTGCAGAGGTTTTTGCCTCTTGTACTGTCGGCGCTGTAATTTTCTGCAAGCTGCTTGTCCGTTTCGGGATTGTACAGCTCCGTATCTATGCCATTAAGGAAGCCTGTTGTTTTGTAGGTTTTGTTTTTAAGCTCCCTGTCCAGTCCGTGAGAATACCACGGGTCGAGGATTTCCGCCGCATAGCTTGGAGAAACGGTTGTTACCTTGTCTGCCGTTTCGATTGCGCCTTTCATGAAGTTTACGTCCCCGTCATACTCCATAATAGAGGCAAGGTGCAGCGGTATGCTTAATACGTCCTCCAAAAGCTCCAATCCGTATTGTCCCTGATACTGGATATTGTGGATTGTGAACACGTTTTTTATGCCCCACATATTGTACTGATGCTTGTAGTAAATACTGTAATATACGGGGATAAGTGCGGTCTGCCAGTCGTTTGAGTTGATTATGTCGGGCTGCAGGTCAAGCTGCTGTACCATTTCAAGCACCGCCCTTGAATAAAAGGCAAAGCGCTCTGCGTCGTCATAATAGCCGTAAATTCCGAAATCACGCTTGAAGTAGTATTCGTTATCTATAAGGTAATATGTAACGCCGTCAATGTCGGTTTTGAAAATGCCGCAGTACTGGCTTCTCCAGCCTACGGGTACATTGAAATTGGTGATATATTCAAGCTTCTCCTGCAGTTCCGCCCCTATTGAGTTCTTGTAATAGGGAATAACAATCGAGCATTGATTTCCCGATTCGGCAAGGGCTTTCGGAAAAGAGCCTGCCACATCGGCAAGTCCGCCTGTTGAAACAAAGGGTCTGGCTTCGCTTACAACGTACAGAATTTTCATGAATAATCATCCTTTCATTCTTCTCAGCTTTTTCTGCTGATTATAAAATCAACAGCACCAAAGGAGAATGCAAGCGTTATGACAATACCATTGCTGTCGCAGTTTACTTCGGCGTCATAGCACGAGCTTTGAGGTGTAAGGCCGAGTTCAATATTTTTTGTGTTGGATACGTTTACTGAGAAAAGACCGTTCTGCAGATTTAAAAATTCGCCCACGCAGGCCTCTGCGTATTCGTCTGCTTCGGTGATTTTCTCGTTTGCATAGCGTGAAGCGATTTCGCAGAATGGGCGTCTGTTGCAGCCGATTGCCGTATATGCGCTTTCAGCTCCCGTTATTTCCTGAGAGCAAAGGCACTGGCACTTTATATCGGGATTGGTGGAGCAGCCTGCAAATGCGAAATCGTCTCCGATAAATCTGATTATGTTGCGGATAAGAAGCAGTATGTAGTCAATGTAGAAGTCCTTGTCTTCAAGGTCTTCAAGGTTGAATATGTCGGAAATGTCCTTTGCAAGGCTTTCGTTATTTTCCGAGCTGTCATCATCGTAGGAAGCGCTTGCCTTGTATTCCTTAAGAGCGTCCTCGAACTGCTGATTTGACATAAAGCCTAAGTCGATAAGGGTCTGACCCAGAACAAGGTTTGAATTTTTCTGCTTTGAAAGAAGCTCGTCAACCTGTTCGTTTGTGAGAAAGCCCATTTCAACGGCAATATCGCCGATTCTCTTATCCATTCTTCTCTGGGCTTCGTGAACGGTTTCAACCTGTTCCGCAGTCATATAGCCTGCGTCGATTGCAAGAGTGCCAAGCTTTGCCTTTGTCTTGGTTTTCTCCTCGAGCGCCTTCTGAAGCTGCTCGGAGGAAACAAGCTTTTTATTTAAAAGATAGTGTCCGAAAAGTTGAGTAAACATTGGTATTATCCCCTTATTTTTATTTTAAAAGTGAGTTGATGATCTTATAAACGTCCTCGTTGTTTACAGGCTTCTGCAAAAAGTCGGTAGCGCCCGCCTTGATTGCGGTGGTAAGATTGCTCTGAGTACCGATGGTTGACGCCATAATTACACGGGCGTCGGGGTTATATTCCTTTATTTCTTTAAGTGCGTCAAGTCCCGATTTTTCAGGCATTACAATGTCCATAAAGGTAACGTCGGGGTTAATTTCCTTATAAAATTCAACTGCCTGATTGCCGTTTACAGCCTCCCTGATTTCTGTAATGCCCATTTCATTAAGGGTCTGGGTAAGCTTTTTTCTTACGAGAATTGAGTCATCGCAGATGAGTACCTTGATTTCTGAGATCTTCATTTTGTTGTTCCTTTCGGTGCTAAAAATATTGCGGAATTTTCTATATTTATTATACAATAAAGTAATAGTAATTTCAATAGATTTTGTTAAATTTTTATGATATATATAATTTATATCCGCATTATATGTGCATTTTGTTGACCAAAATCGAGAAAAAACTGTAATTATTATAGTATAATCAGTTTTATCTCTTTACAAATTATGCGGATTGAGGTATAATAAATCTTATACGGAACAAAGGAAGTGGACAGATGACGGATATAAACAAGGGTCTTTCTTCGGAGGAGGTCAAGCGCCTTGCCGCCGAGGGAAAGATTAACGGCGACACAAATATTCCCACAAAATCAATCGGTCAGATAATCAAGTCCAATACTCTGACATTTTTCAATATGATAAACCTTATTCTTGCGGCAATGGTAGCCTTTGTAGGCTCTTTCAAGAATATGCTGTTTATCGGCGTAATTATCTGCAACACCGCAATTGGCATTTTTCAGGAAATCCGCGCAAAGCGTGTTATAGACAGACTTTCCCTTATTTCAGCACCCAAGGTCTGCGTAATCAGAGACGGGGTTGAAAAACAGATTGCCGTTGAGGAAATCGCTCTCGGCGATATAATGAAGCTTACGGCAGGCGGTCAGATATGCGCCGACTGCGTTATAAGAGAGGGCAGCTGCGAGGTCAACGAAAGCCTTATTACCGGCGAAAGCGACCCTGTGCTTAAAAATATCGGCGACAACGCCATGTCGGGCAGCTTTGTGGTCTGCGGCGAGGTAAAGGCGGAGGTTATTCACGTTGGCGCAGAGAATTTCGCAAGCAAAATTACCAGCGGCGCAAAATATATCAAAAAAAACAATTCGGAAATGCTGGCTTCCATAAACCGCATTATAAAGGTAATTTCTTTCTGTATTATACCCATAATGCTCATACTTTTCTGCAAGTCAATGTGGATTGACTGTCAGACCTTTGAAAGCGCAGTTGTAACCACCGTTGCGGCGGTTATCGGTATGATTCCCGAGGGGCTTATTCTCCTTGCAAGCGTTGTGCTTGCGGTAAGCGTAATTCGCCTTTCGGGACATAATACCCTTGTGCAGGAGCTTTACTGCATTGAAACCCTTGCAAGGGTTGACGTGCTTTGCCTTGACAAAACAGGCACAATAACCGAGGGTACAATGCAGGTGCAGAATATAACTCCCCTTACCGATGATAACTGCGACGAGCCTTTAACCGCTTTGATGAACGCTTTAAACGACGGCAACCCCACCTTCAACGCCGTAAAGGAAAAATGGAACGGGGAAAGCCGATGGAAATGCACTAAGGCATTGCCTTTCAGCTCTGCAAAAAAATGGAGCGGAGCGGAATTTGAGGGCAAGGGCTCCTACATACTGGGAGCGGCGGAGTTTATTTTGGGCGAGGCTTTCGTAAAGGTCAGCGACACCGTGCAGAAGCTTTCCGAGGGGGGACAGCGTGTGCTGCTTCTTGCTCATTCGGAAAACAGCTTCAGGGACAGAGATTTGCCCGAGGATATTGTTCCGCTGGCATTTATTTCAATAAGCGACAAGATCCGTGCGGAAGCTCCCGATACGCTGAAATTCTTTGCCGAACAGGGCGTTGACATAAAGATTATTTCCGGCGATAATCCTGTTACCGTTGCCAATATCGCAAAAAAAGCGGGACTTAAAAATGCGGACAGGTACGTTGACGCAAGCACCATTACCGATATAGAAAAGGCCTGCGACGAGTATTCCGTTTTCGGACGTGTTACCCCTGACCAGAAGCTTGCCCTTGTAAAGGCGCTGAAGGCAAAGGGTCATACGGTGGGAATGACAGGGGACGGCGTAAACGACGTTCTTGCCTTAAAGGAGGCAGACTGCTCCATAGCAATGCAGTCGGGAAGCGACGCCGCACGAAACGTTTCAAACCTTGTACTTCTTGACAGCAACTTTGCTTCAATGCCCCTTATTGTTGCCGAGGGCAGACGCTCAATCAACAACATTGAGCGCAGTGCCACATTGTTCCTTACAAAGACGGTTTTCTCCTTTATTCTTGCAATTGTCTTTTCCTTTGTCACAATGCCATACCCATTCGTGCCAATACAGCTCACTCTCGTAAACGCTGTTGCAATCGGTATTCCAAGCTTTCTGCTTGCTCTTGAGCCCAACTTCAACATTATCAGGGGCAAATTCATTTCCAACGTTATGAAAAAGGCATTGCCCAATGGACTTGCGGTGGTTTTTGCAATGATAGCAACTTCAATCGTGTCATCGGTTCTCGGCTTTACAGCAGAGCAGGCAAGCGCTGTTGCGACTGTAATTATCGGCATTGTTTCACTGGGAATACTGGTGAAAATCTGTATTCCCCTTGATGTTAAGCGAGTGGGACTTTGCGCTGCGCTGACAATGATTTTTGCGCTGGGACTGATTATTTTTGACGATTTGTTCTGTATGGTGACTTTAACTCCCCTTATGGCTATGGTATCGGGAATTATTTCGGCAGGAGGAATTGCTCTTGTGTTTATCCTGCCCTTTGTCACAACCCCCATTTTTGAAAGGGTAATGAATCATAAATGGAAAAAAAGTTAGTTTATATTTTCTCGGACGGGGCTTGCTCGGGAAATCCCGGGCCGGGAGGCTTCGGTGTAATTCTCCGCTGTGACGGCAGAGAAAAGGAATTAAGCGGCGGCGAGGCTCATACCACCAATAACCGTATGGAGCTTATGGGAGTAATTACGGGACTTGAAGCGTTGAAATTCCCTTGCAGAGTGATTTTGCAGACCGACTCAAAGTACGTTGTTGACGGCGTTACAAAGGGCTGGGCAAAGTCATGGAAAGCAAAGGGCTGGATAAAAGCCGACAAAAAGCCCGCCCTCAATTCCGATTTGTGGGGAAGATTACTGGATTTGCTGGAAATACACGATGTGACTTTTACATGGATAAAGGGTCACGCAGGTCATGAGGAAAATGAACGGTGCGACCGTCTTGCGGTAATGCAGAGGGACGCACACTCAAAAAGTTAAACTCTGCCCGATAAATACAAAAAGGCAGTGTTAATAAAACAAAGGAAAGAAGAGATTTTATGAAAATGCTCAAAAAAATCGGCGCAGTAATTATCTGTGCCGCAATGTTAGGACTTACCGCATGCGGCGGTACTTCCGAAACAACAACACAGACTTCCGCTGATACGTCCGCTGCGGATCAGACCACAGCGGCAGACTCCACAGCAGAAACAGAAGAAACAGCAGAAGATAATACCGCCGAAACCGAAGATATGTCCGACACTGGCACGCCTCATAATATGGCAGGAAAAACAAGCATAAGAATAGGCACTCTCAAAGGCCCAACAGGAATGGGTATGGCAAAGCTTATTGAGGACAACTCACAGGGCGAAGCAAAGAACAGCTACTCCTTTACCGTTGCAGGCGCTCCCGACGATATTACCGCAGGAATTATTTCGGGCGACCTTGATATTGCGGCGGTACCTACAAACCTTGCCTCTGTGCTTTACGCAAAGACAGAGGGAGAGGTTCAGCTTCTTGCGCTGAATACTCTTGGCGTGCTGTATGTCCTTGAAAACGGCGATACAATAAACAGCATCGAGGACTTAAAGGGCAAGACAGTTTATGCAACAGGTCAGGGCTCAACTCCCGAATACGTTCTCAACTACATACTCACAAAGAACGGTATCGACCCGGAAAATGATGTTGAAATTGTTTACCTTGCAGAGCACGCAGAGCTTGCTTCACAGATGACAAGCGGCGATGTGGCAATAGGAATGCTGCCTGTTCCCAATGTAACAAGCGTGCTTATGAGCAACCCCGACGTGAGAATCGCCCTTAATCTTACAGAGGAGTGGAACAAGGTTGCAGGGGAGGATTCCGTACTTAGCATGGGCTGTGTTATTGTAAACAAGAAGTTTGCGGAGGAAAACAAGGAAGCTGTAAATACATTCCTTGACGAATACAAGGCTTCAATCGAATTTGCAAACAGCAACATTGAGGAAGCGGCGGAATATATGGAAAGAGCCGAAATAATTCCCAAAAAGCAGGTTGCAATGAAGGCTATTCCCGACGCAAATATTACGTTTGTTGAGGGCGAGCAGATGAAGACTCAGATTCTTAACTTCTATCAGGTTCTTTTTGACGCAAACCCCAAGGCAATAGGAGGAGCAATTCCTGATGATAATTTCTTCTACGAAAGATAACAGGATTGACGGTATAAAAAACATAATATTCAAGCTGTCAGCGGTGGTTTTCTGGCTGCTGCTGTGGCAGCTTGCGGCTGTTATGGTGGGTAAGGAGATTCTTCTCCCTACCCCCATTGCGGTTATAAAGCGGCTTTTTGAGCTTTGCGGAACGGAAAAGCTTTGGCTGGACACATTAAGCTCACTTGGGCGCATAATGGCAGGCTTCGGATTGGGACTTGCAGTGGGAACTATACTCGGTTTCCTTGCGTACAAGCTGAAATTTGTGAAAATACTTATTTCGCCCTTGCTTACCGTTGTGAAAGCAACTCCTGTGGCTTCATTTATAATTCTCGCTCTTGTGTGGATAACAAAGCTTCGCGTTCCCTCCTTTATCGCCTTTTTAATGGTACTTCCCATTGTTGCGGAAAACACCATTACCGCCCTTGGAATGACGGACAAAAAGCTGATTGAAATGGAAAATCTTTTCGGCTTTTCTTTCCGCAAAAAGTGTACCACTCTTTATATTCCAAGCTTTTCGCCATATCTGTTTTCTACGGTAAAAACCTGTCTTGGCTTATCGTGGAAAGCGGGAATTGCGGCGGAGGTGCTTTGCACTCCCACAGGCTCAATAGGCAAAAACCTATATGAGTCCAAAATCTATCTTGAAACAATCGATGTTTTTGCCTGGACGGTTGTGGTGATAATAATGAGCCTTGTTCTTGAAAAGGCAATTGTAAAGCTGCTTGAAATTGCATTCAAGCGGATTGGAGGGACGGTATGATAAGCATTAAAAATCTGTCCCTTTCTTTCGGCGAAAATAAGGTTATTGACAATTTCAGCCTTGAAATAGGCGAGGGAATAACGGCTTTGCTTGGTCCCTCGGGCTGCGGAAAAACCACCCTGCTTAATGCCATTGCCGGGCTTGTGAAATACGGCGGCGTTATTGACAAGGGTCAGGCAAAATGCTCTATGGTTTTCAACGAGCCAAGGCTGCTGCCATGGTACAATGTTCTCCGAAACGTTAAGGTTGTGGATAACTCAATGACAAACGAGGAGGCAATGAGGCTGCTTAAGGCGGTTGAGGCGGACAGCTTTTCGGAGAAAATGCCAAGTGAACTTTCGGCAGGAATGGCGCAGAGGGTGAGCATTGCACGAGCCCTTGCCTATAAAGGGGACATCTTGCTTATGGACGAGCCATTCAAGGCGGTGGATTCAGCACTAAAGGAAAAGCTGATGAAAGGTGTTATAGCAGAGCTTAAGGGGAAAGCTATTGTTTTTGTTACCCACGATATTTCCGAGGCGGAGCTTATTGCGGACAGGATAATTACCTTAAAGGCGGCGCCCCTTGAGATAATCAAGGACGAAAAAAAGACCGATAT
>JBJERI010000033.1:0-3946 GCA_051882195.1 Ruminiclostridium sp.
GGAATAAGTCCGTGGATTACCATTGAGTAGAAGGGAACGTCATAGTCGAATAAGTCGTAGTTTGAAGAATAAAGCGGAACGTCGGACAGATAATCAACGTATGGAAGCGCATAAGCGTTAGCTGCCTCACCGTAAAGGCTCATTCCCGAATTTTTAATCTGCTGATAGCCTGTTACCAGCATATTCTGTGCGTCCCCTCTCAGCAGGTAGCTTCTGCCGTCGGTGTTCTTGCGGCTGAAGTCGCTGTAAAGAGTGGAGGTTGCCTGCTTAAGAGCAATACCCGTTACGCCTTCCTTTGTAAAGGAGGAGGTAAGCTTACCGAACAGGTCTGTCCAGTAGTAGGGGGACAGAATCATCCAAGAGCTCTTTGTCTGATGTGGGATACCGAATGCGATATCGTAATCGTTCTGTGAAGCGTAGGACTTGCTTATCTGGATACAAGCGTTAAGCGTGAAGCTGTAACCGTTGCCGGAACGGTAATATTCCATAATGTCAACGCTTGGGAACAGCTTGTAGTTCTTCGCTGCAACATAATCCTTAAGCTTGTTGAAGTTGTCCTTGCCGCCGAGAGTGCCCGAGTAGTCAACTCCCGTTGGAATCATTCCCACAATGCCTGCTGCGTTGAAGTCCTTGTAGTCGATAACCATACTGTCAACGCCGTTTGCCTCAAGAGCGCCGATAATTTCAAGAGCCTGCTCGTAGGTTGTAGCGGCTGTTTCCATTTCAACAGGGAAGCCTGCAATTGACTGCGCCTTCATTGTACCGCCGTTAAGGGTCAGGTAGTAAGGAGCGTCGTTAGCGGTTGTCTTCTTGGTAAGACCCTTTTCGTTAACGAGGTAATCTCTGTAAACGTCTGCAAGGTCGGTGTAGCTTAACTCGTCGCCCGTGATTGGGTAGTACTTTACAGTAAGGTTTCCTACCTTGATGTCGCCTGACTCGTAAACGTTCAGCTCCTTGTTTGCAGAGCCCATATAGAAGGTATCCTGTGAACGGCAGTCAAAGCTGAACCACGCCGTGTTGTAAGAGGTTGTTGAAAGCTCGGAAACGCTTGCGTTTACGTGAGCGTAGCTGTCGCCCTCTGTAACTACTGCAAGGAAGCCGTTGTCGCCGTTTTCGCCCTTCTTAACCATACCGAGAACAGGCAGGTATACCTGCTCGTCAACGGCGGGAGCCATAAGCTGGTTAATGGTAAGATCTCTGCCGTAAACCTGAGCGGAGTAAACCGTTGCGTTGGTTCTCTGGTTGTTGAAGTTGATGATTGCGCCGGAGCCGTCTGGAACTAACATATAGCCTGTTTCGTCCATTCCGCCTGCGCCGAAGCTTGCAAGGAAGTTGATGTCAAGGAGAGCTGCGCCGCCTTCTGTTGTGACGTTCACAAGACCCTCTGTGATTTCGTTTGTGGGGATCGTAACGGCAAGTCCGTCTTCCTCAAGAACGATTTCCATTGGAATGGACATTTCCGTTCTTGGGAACTCGTAGGTGAACTTTACGCCGTTTTCAATATCCTCAACACTGAATGTTTTCTTTGAAACGCTGTGTTCGTATGAAGTGTACTTTGTTGAACGATGAACAACCGGGTCGCCCGTGTTCATGTAGAACATTGACTTCATTGTTTTGATCTGTACGCCCTTGGCGATCGTATCGTTGTCAGCGTTAATGGGGCTTGACCACCATACAAAGCCGTTGGACTTGACAAGTAAGCCGAAGGTTGCGTCCTTTTCGTTTACATAAAGTGCAAACTTGGAATTCTCGGCTTTAAGCTCGCAGTTTGCGAGCGCCTCCTCGTCAGTTACAAGCACTACTTCCTCCTCATCGGAAGTTTCTTCTGAGCCTGTATCTTCGGAGGCTGCTGCGTCGGTTTCTTCGGTAACGGCTGCTTCGTCCTCTGCCTCTGCGTCAGACCATACCACGGTCTGTGTAGCGGAGAGAGCGATTGCAGCCGTGAGAATACCGATTAACAGCTTTTTCCGTAATTTCAGCATTTTTACACCACCATTTAAAAGATTTTGGTTTTTTCGTAACGTCTGAGCGACGGGACCTGCCCGTCTTAATCAGACAGCAACTCGATACATGATCTCAGTATAGATTGAATAGCAGAATACATATACCTGCTGGAAAAGTGTAAGGAGCAGTACCAGTAAGAACAGGATAATTACCATTGCAACCACTGTGAAGATGATTGCGATAAGGGTCTTGGGGATTGAATACTGATGAACGGTTTTCATTGCCGAGATAATCAGTATTACCGACCACGCAATTCCAAGATACTGAACAAAGCTGATGAACGCACCCTCTGTTCTAAGTAAGAAGTTGGAAGCGATTGTTGAAATTACCTGTGAAGCAAGGTAGGGAACAAGGGCGTAAGCGGAAACGCAGCAGATGCGCTTCATATTACCCTCGCCGTCGAACAGTGTACACAGCGACCAGTTGCCTACTACCCATGTGAAGAACATAATTACCGACGATGAGAAGTAAGGAACGATGTTGAATACCTTAACGTAAGTGTGATTGAACAGGAAGCCTGTCATCATTGCCTGGCAAACGTTGACAATGAAGAAGCAAAGGACGATAACCAGCGCTACCTTCATATTGTAGCCGTTCTTCCAGCGCAGATCGTCGAAGCCCTCGAATGGGTGTCTTGCACAGTAGAAAGGCCATTTCCAAGCGGGTAAATCTAAGTCAAAACGCATCATTTCTTGTTACCTCCCGCCGCTTTTTTCTTTTTGAGATTCTTGCGGAGGAAATGAAGTGCAATAAGCAGCACAACAACCACAAGAATGATAATCATAAACACGTTGAAGTTTGCTCTGATGAACTCGATTCGGAAATCCTTAAATGCACGGTTGTAGCCTGCACGGGAGTTTCTGTAGAAGTAGTCCATAGCCGTCTGGTATTCGCCTGCGTTAAGGTAAGCGTTGCCAAGACCGATGTATGCAAACCAGTAGTTTGAGTCACGTCTTAAAACCTCTTCCCACGGACCCTTTGCCTCGTCATACTGACCCTTGTTGAAGTAGTCGATAGCCGTATGAACGATTTCACCGAACTCAGTGGACTTGAAGGAGGTTATGGAGTTTTTACGTCCGTCAAGAACGTAAACCTTTCCGTTGTAGGTTTCAACGGCTGTTGGGGAGGTGAACAGACCTTTCTGCGAGCCCTTTCCGCCGAAGATGAACAGCAGGTCGCATTCCTCGTCGTACTGGAATACACGTCCCGTTGTGAAGTCAAGCAGATGAATTTTTCCGTTCTGGTCAACCTCAACGTCAACAATTGAGGAAGCGTAGGTTTTGCCGTTCCAGTAGTAGGTTGCAACGTCGCCGAAGGTCATATCGTCAAGACCCATATTGGTGAATACGTTTGTACCTGCGGGGTTAAGCTTTTTAAGTACGTCCGTTTCAGCGCTCTTAAGCTCTGTTACGGTGTAGATAAAGCCGTCGTCGTCAATATCCAGGTTGGAGATTTCAACCGATACGTTACGCTTCATCTTAAGTACCTGCTCACGGGTGAGAACTAACTTCCAGAATGCGTTGGCAATAACCTCGGCAGTCTGTTCAACACGGTTTGCGCCGTAGTAGCCGTTGAAGGTACCGTCCTGTGAGAATACAACCGCACCCTGTGTAATTGACTTGATTACAACGTAAACGTTCAGCGCCTTGTCAACGATAACCTTTCTTGGGTTATATGTAACGGAGGCTTCGTAAACGTCGGAGGATGGTCTTGTGTATTCCATCCACACCGTTCCGTCCTCGTAGCAGGCAAGAACACGGTCGTTTGAGGAGTCCGCAATGTAAATAAGCGTTCTTTCGTCACGATGAATTGCGAAAACGCCCATTGGAGTGTTGAGGGTGGTTGTGGTGCCCGCCTTTGACGGGTCCTTGTAGTTGTCTGCGTAGGTGAATGTATCCATTACCTTAACCTTTGAGGGGTCAAAGGTTTCCTCGGTAATAAT
>JBJERI010000034.1:0-65159 GCA_051882195.1 Ruminiclostridium sp.
GGCGACATGAGTATGTTTGCGAGTTTGTAGCCGCAAATCATTTCAACTCACACCCCCACGCGGGGGGCGACAACAGCCTGCAAGTGATTTCTTGTTCCGTATTAAAATTTCAACTCACACCCCCACGCGGGGGGCGACTATATGCGAAAAATCTGGGTTTAAACTTGTCAATTTCAACTCACACCCCCACGCGGGGGGCGACATGGATTTATTATACAACATATTGTGTTAAAAATCATTTCAACTCACACCCCCACGCGGGGGGCGACATGCGGCTTGTAAACATCGATACGGGCATTGAAAATTTCAACTCACACCCCCACGCGGGGGGCGACTACCTGTACTTTTCGGGGCATGTATGGATAAGGTCATTTCAACTCACACCCCCACGCGGGGGGCGACTTTAAAGCAAAAGCGGATATAAATACCCGCTTATGCAATTTCAACTCACACCCCCACGCGGGGGGCGACTATCGGTAAATGTCACAGATGGACGATTTCAAAAATTTCAACTCACACCCCCACGCGGGGGGCGACCATTATAATTAAGAGGGTTCGATTTTAGTAACAAATTTCAACTCACACCCCCACGCGGGGGGCGACCCTACAAATAGCATACAATCCCCGCCCCACCACAATATGGAGGTAACAATCGGCTTTTCTCCGCAATTTCCCGCAGAAAAAACCGCAAAAATCAACTTAATTCTCTGCGAACCCCACGGCATTTTTCCATTGCCGACAGTTCGCAATCTATATACTGCCAAACCCTCCGAAGCCCTAAACAATCAGCACTCCCTCGGGATTATAGGTTTCCTTTGCCCCGAAATGCTCCACTCTGCGCTCCCAGTTATTGCCAAGATAATAAATGCGCAGACTGTCCTTTTCGGGGTCGATTTCGTTAAGAAGCCGGGCTTTTATTTTGAGGAATGTGCCGTAATCCGCCATAATCTCGAATACGGAGCATTGCACACGCTGTCCGTAATCCTGACAGATTTTCGCCACCTTCCGCAGCCGCTTTTTGCCGTAGCTGCTTGTGGTGGAAACGTCATAGCTTACAAGCACCATCATAAAAATCACCTACTTCATAATATAGCAAGGGTATTCGTCAATTTCCCCGCGGATATATTTTGCAAGGAGAGAGCTTTGCACAAAGGGCAATAACCCAAAAGGAATTTTCTCCTTAAGATATGGGTGAACAATCACCGTCCGCTTTTTCTCCTGCCATGCGGAAATAACCTTGCGCTTGCCGTCCTTTGAAAGATAAACAGCGCCGCCTGGCTGGGGCTCAAAATCCTCTGCCGTAAGCTGCTTAAGGTTTATCATTGTAAGCACCAGTCTGTCAATTGCAGAGCGGAATTCCTCCACCATATCGCAGGCAAGACTGCATCTGCCCGGGCGCATTGCGTGGTAAAAGCCAAGATAGCTGTCAAGCCCCACGCTTTCAAGAGCGGAAGCGCAGGAGCTTGTGGCAATGGTGTAGAGGAATGAGAGAGCGGCGTTTACTCTGTCAAGGGGCGGCCGTTTTGTGCGCATTGTAATGTGAAAATTCTCTTTCTGCTTAAGGATAAGCAGGTTGAAAATATCGAAATATGCCTTTGCACAGCTTCCCTCAACTCCCATAAGGGACTCAATGTCACTGGTGTTATAGGCTGTTTCAATGCCCTTTTCAAGATATTCAACGCAGCCCGAAAGCCGCCCGTCCTCATCAAGCTGAGGATAGTCCCTCATTGTGCGTTTTATAAGGTATCTTGTGTTGGAAAGCTTGGCGGCAACGGTATTCTGCCGCAGAATGGGCGGCGGGTCGGCAAACAGCTTGTACTGTGCCGCACGGAGAAAAACATTGCCCCTTGATTTACCCTGAATTCGTGAAAGAAACTGCCCCTCGGGAGAAAGAAAGCTCAGCGCAATGCCCATTTCGGTGCATTTTCCCATAAGGGCGGGGGACATTCCCTGATAGCTGAAGCAGAAAATTTCCTCGATATTTGTAAAGGGCAGGCGGAATTTCACTTCCCCCTCCTTTTTGCAGAGGATATTCTCCCCGTCAAGGGCAAGGTAGCAGCTTTCATCAACGATATACAAGGTGTTAAGCAGCTTTTTCAAGTCATTCGCCCCCTTTCATCGACATTATTTCCGCTTTAACGCTGTACTTCCCCGTTTTTGCAAAGCAGTAGTCGGACAAAGAGCAGCCCGAGCATTTCTGACCCTTAACTCTTGGGGGAATATTTCCGCTTGAAATGATGCCCCGCATTTTTTCAAGGTAATCAAGCAGCTCCTTGTAATAGGCTTCCCCCTCTGTTTCAAAAGGCAGCTTTATCCGCCTTTTGGTTTCGGTGTAGTAAATATATCCCTCGCAGTCGCAATGCCACATACTGTCGGCGCAGATTTTCTGTGCATAAACCTGCATTGCGTCCGATTTGTGAAAAGTACCGTCCTTTGGCGGCTTTGGCTTGTACTCGATGATTTTCACCCTGTACTTTCCCTCAAAGCCCTCTATTTCCACTCCGTCCTTACATTTTACAAATTCAACGCAGTCGGTAACGCCGAAAATATCAAGGCTGTCGTTATACACCGCAAGGGAGCTTCTTGCAATTGTGCCGTCGGCGGTGTTAAAGCTGTGGCTGCCGTCATGAACATGGGAGTGCATAAGGTTTGCGGAAACCACAAAGGCGTTTTCTGCCCAGTCGTCGTTGACCTCCAGCAGCCCGAAACGTCGGGGGCAATACATATAATGCTGTATTGCCCTTATGTTTATGGGGAAATCGTTCATTCCTTATAAGCTTCTTCAAAGCCATCCTTAATTTCAATGCCCTCGGGCTTGCCGCTTTCATCAATTGTAACCGTATAGTCGGAATACTGTCTTGGCACTTCTGTAGTTTTTTCCACTTTTACAAGGTCGAAAAGTCTGCTTGCAGGCGCATTTCCCAGTATGCTTGCGTGCTTGAAAATAACAAGCTTTCTAAGGCTCATTTTTCCTCTTGCGGCGCTTCTGTCATACTCAAACATATTGACGATTGCTTTCCACAAAAGCTTAAGGTCGTTGTCGTCAAAGCCTGTTGACTGGGCTAAATTTGCGTTGATAAAGCCCTCCGCTCTGTACAGTCCGTAGGGAACGATTGACTTTTTGCCCATTTCCGTTTCGCCTGTTGACTGTCTGTCCTCGGTAGTTCTTGCCTGTCTTGTAATGGTAATATCCTGTGGGAAAACAGGGTCGATACTTTTGCCGAAGGTAAGCTGAACAGGGCCTCTTACAATGCCGCATGGGTCGTCCCCTGTGCTCATTACAGCGCCGAAAGCCCTTACATCATAGTAATTTATGCACATATAGTCCTTTGCAGCTTTTACATCGCTTGTGTTCTTGCCTTTCTGCTTTAAGGGAAGTCCAAGCTCCTTGTAAGCGTCGGTAAACTTGCTGTTAAGCGCCCTGTCGGGGAGAACAAGTATATTGTTCTGCTTCTCCGCATTTTCCTCGGCAGGCACAAGCTGAACATAGTTTCTTATCTTCCTTTTAAGGCAAACGTCTGTAACAATACCGAGAGAGGTTTCCGGGTCTGTTCTTGGCATATTGCCTGCGTCGGGGTCGCCGTTGGGATTGCCGTTTTCAACGTCGAAAAGCATTATAAATTCGTATCTGTTCTTGATTGCGTCCATGGTAAAAATCCTTTCTCAATAAAAATTATTCCGTTTCTTTTTTAGTGTAAAAAGCGTTGTTCTGCTGATAATAGCCGATAATGAATTTTCCCTGCTCGTCAAGGGAAAGGGTTGAGGGGAATTCATTTCCCATAAGCTCCATAACCTGACTTATGGCTTTCTGTGCGCCGTAATGACTTTTCTTTGACAAATGGGTCTGCGCAAGGGTCAGCAGTCTTGGGAAAACCGTTGACGGCTTTGAGCAGGCAGAAGCAAAGAACTTGTCCTTGATTGTGGTGTTAAGCTCGGTGTCGGCGGCATTTCTCTGCGCCATTTCCAGCGCCGCAAAAAGTCTTCCGCAAAGGTAAGCGGGGTTTTTGTTTTCTGTGTCCAGTGCCATTTTTATTTCCTCCTGTTTTCCTGAAAGCCTTGCCTTTCGGTTAAGGCAGGCTTTGATTATTCCTATACGGGTGTCGTTTATTTTAACAAACCTGTTTTTGTCGGTGTCATTGTCCGTTTTAACCCGTCTTATCACCGTGCTTAACAGCGAATCGGGATATTTTGTGCCGTTGAGTATAGAGTAAAACAATGCCGACGAAAGGGGCGAGGGGACTTTATCGTTTGAGGATTTAGGCGAGATAAGCTCCTTTAAAATCCAATAAGTGCTTACCTGTCCTCCCTCCTTTACCGCCATATCGTGCTGATGCCGGGCAATATTTTCCATTATATTGCCGAATTTGTCACGTACAATGAATTTCTGACAGATTCGGGAGCTGTTTGGGGTAAAGCCTGCAATATAGAAAATCACGTCCTCATTTATTTCGGCGGTATCTGCGGCTTTGCCCTGTTTTGCCTGCTCCATTGCCGATTTTAAAGCTTCATCAGCTTTTTTGTCCTCATCTCCGTTAAGCAGCGACATAAACAAGTCACATTCCTCGCTGTCGTCCTTTGACATTGCGAAAAAGACGATTGTGGTATCCTCAAGGTAAATATGGTGCTTTTTGTCGCTTAAGAGATAATTCAGAGCGGAGGTGTATTTTTTCATTGCCCTTTGGGAAATGTTGCTGTTGTAGGACTGGGTTTTTCCGTAGGATTCAAAAGCGGTATCGTTATACATAACAAGAGCGCCGCCTACCGAATTTCCGCCCATAATTCCCTTTATTTTCTCGTGTATTCGTGCAATGGGCAGTACCTCTCCCTCAACGGCGCACATGGCGCTTATGCCGCCCTCATCGTCGCCGTCCCCATTGCCGCTGTTTTCGGCAATATATTTTGCCATAAGCTCCTTGTCCTCGTGAAGCTTTATTTCGGGGTGTCCGTCAAGAGCAAAGCAGAAATAGCTGCCCGAATAGTCCTTGCCTATGGACAAAAGCTCTTTGTTTTGGCACTGCTCCTCGGGCTTCCACTTTTCAAGAAAATTGCGGTAGGCTTTAACGATTTCCGACTCCATTCCCTCACAGAAAGCAAGGTTTTCCTTTACAAAGGCTTCGTGGGATTTTTTCGCCTTGTCCGTTTTATCTTCGGGAGTAAAGCCCTCTTTTTCAAGGTTAAGACCGAATATGTACAGCGGTCGATGCTCGATTATGTTGGCGCAAACGCAGGTTTTCTGGGTTCTTTTGGGGAGAATTGCTGAAACGGGCTTAAGAACTGTTTTGGGTTTTCCCTTTTTCTGCGGAATTTCAACAGGCTCTCTTATGCTCTGTATTCCGCTTATTTCTCCCTCGGGGGTGAGAAAAATCATAAAGCTTACGTCCTGTACGGAAAGACAGTCGGGAATTTCCCCGCCGCCCTTGCCTTTCAGATAGTCGCTGTACTCGCAAAGCGCATTTATCAGCATTTTATCCCCTCCCTGTACCTTGCCACGTCAATAACTCCGTCAACCATGCGGGGACGGTAATAAACCGCCTCCGCCCTGTCGGAATAAACGGGATTTTCGGGGTCGTTGTTTATAGGTCTGCCACCGTCCTCAAAATTGAGCCGATACAGCATAAAGCCCAAATCGAACTCCCCCTTTAAGCTGTCCGAAACAAGGTTATAGTCAAAATCCTCCACAAGCTCAATATGCTTTACGGGAAACTCTCTGCACCCTAAGACGGGCTGTCTGAACTGCTGTCCGTTTCTGAGGCGGCGGAGAATTATATTGTAGTGCTTTTCCTCGTTTTCGTCCTCATGGTCGGACTTTATTCCCGTAAGCTCAAAGTGAAATTCAATGCCGTATTTCACGTTTTTGAGCAGCATTGCCGCTCGCTGGCTTCTGTCCTCTGCGGCGATTATCTGAGGGGAATCCCCCTTGCCGCTCATCTGGCCCTTTACCGCCGAAAGGAGCACCTTGCTTTTAACCTCGTTGCGCCTTATGTTCACAAACTCAATGGGACTGAACACCACGATTTTGTCGATAACATAGCGTATTGCAGGCTTCCAGTAAACGCTTTTCAGCAGCCCCTCCAGCGCTCCGGGGGTAGGCACGTCGTAGCTTACACGCTCGACTTTCATTTCGGGCCGTGTAAAGCAGGCGTAATCTCCGTCCACCATTATCTTAAATCCGTAAGCCATTTTATCACTCCTAACACATAATATAGTTATCATCACAGCTTTCGCTGTAAACAAAGCCTTTTTTGTTGCTGTACCTGCTCATATCCTCAAGCACAAGCACTCCGTTTATTTCTCTCACAATGCCCATTTTCAGTATATCGTCAAGCTGATAGCGGTAAACGGAAACGCTGTACCTCTGAAGCGCCCGCATAACGGACATTTCCCCGTATTCAAGGCGCTGTACAAGCCCTTTGCTTTTCTCGTCCCTCGGAATAACAATGCCCCTTGTGTCAGCGCCGATAAGCTCAAAGCTTTCCGCATATTTTCTGAATGGGAGGGAATAAAGTCCCGTGTCGCCAGCCATGCGGTAAATGGAATTTTCCCCGATAAGACTGTCGTTGAACTTAAAAATGCGGCTGTAATAATCCTCTATGACTTGGGGAGAGGTAATATCCCTTTCAAGGAGGGACTTGGCAATATTCGCTCTTATCCCCATATCCCCTTTTAGCCTGTTTTCCGTTTCAAAAACAAAAACCTTGCTGTTATCCCGTTTTCCCTCTCGGTTGCAGCGGCCGCCTGCCTGCAGAATGTTGTCAAGTCCTGCAAGCTCACGGAAAACCGCCTCAAAATCAAGGTCAACGCCTGCTTCCACAAGAGAGGTGGAAACCACCGTGATTTTCTCCTTGCCAAGAAGCGCCTTTATCTGCCCTATTACCTCTGAACGATGCTCCGGGGTCATATATGTAGAAAGGTGGAATTTCCTGCCGTTTAGCAGGTCGTAAACCTTATGGGCGGCTTTTCTTGTGTTTACCACAATAAGTGCGCTGTCGTACCTTTCAGCCTCCGCCGCAATCGCCTCGTAGTCCTTTTCCCCCATATTCACATAGCCGCAGTTTTTGAAAGCCTCAAAGCTGCTTTTGTCGGTTATCAGCTCCTTTACCTGCGTACCCGGCAGAAATTCACGGAAAAGGGGCTTGTAGTCGGGCATTGTTGCCGACAGAAACAGCGCCTTACAGCCGAAATATTCCGCAAGAAAGCCCACTCCCCTTATGCAAGGCTTAAGGTATTTCAGCGGCAAAAGGTGCGCCTCGTCAAAGACAATTACGCTGTCCGCCATATTGTGCAGCTTCCGCAGTCTGCTGCCTTTATAATGGTACAGGCTTTCAAAAAACTGCACCGTTGTGGTGATAATAAAGGGGGAATCCCAGTTTTCGCAGTTTCGCTTTATTTTCTCCGCCGTGCCGCTGTTTTCGTCATTGCTGTCGGGAATAAAGTTGGAATGGTGCTGCAAAATGTCCACGCTGTCCCCGAAAATTCCCTCGAAAATCTCTGCCGTCTGCTCGATAATGCTGGTATAGGGTATAACGTAGATAATGCGCTTTTTCCCCTCTTTTACCGCCGCTTTAAGGGCAATTTCCAGGCTGCACAGGGTTTTTCCGCTGCCCGTAGGCATATTGAGAATATTTATTCCCGAAAGGCTTTGGGCGTTTTCCACCGCCTGCAAAAGCAAATCCCGTCTTGCTTTTTTTACCTTGGTGTCCGCTTTGAAGGAGTTAAGCTTTTCCTCCACAGCAGCCAGCGCCTTTTCAAAATCCCCCTTGCCTCCTCTTGACAGGTTTCCGTTGCAGAAACGCTCCGTGTCTATAAAATCTGCGTCCGTAAGGCAGGAGAAAACATATCTTGTGAAAAAGCAGTAAAGCTCGGTAAGCTCCTCCTTTGAGCCTGCTTTTTTAAGCAGCTCCATAAGCTCCTTTTCATCGGGGAGAGCAATTTCCCATTCCTCTTTATAGGCGGAATAATCCTCGCTTTTCCGCTTCATTCTTGCCCAAAGAGTGGGCATATCCTCGCTGTCGGCGGCGCTTCCCCCATCGGGCAGCCCCGAATGGTGTCCTGCAATGCAGTATTCAAGCATGGGTGCGGAAAGGCTGTTTTTGGGAAACAGCGCCTTACATTCCTTTGCGCCGCAGACCGAATGTTCGACCCTTGTGGGACTGCCGTTTATGTGCTTCTGAAAGGCGTCGCTGTACTTTCCTATATCGTGCATCAAAGCGGCGGTTTCCGCAAGCTTCGTTAGCCGTCCTGCGGAAAATTCCTCCGCAAGCCTTGCCGTGCCCTCAAGATGTTCCTTTACCGACTGGATTTTTCCGTCCTCGGTTTTGTGAGCCGTAAATTCCATTTTGCCCTCCTTTGTTTGTTTTAATAATTATATCACTTTACTGTGATGAAACAATTGCCCATTTGTCGATTTCTGTCGAAAGTATCAACATTTTCAACAACTTTTTCAACAATAGGTGCTGCTTTTTTATAATTTATATCTAATTTTATTATATCATAGCCTGCTGTCCTTTTGACAGTACAATAAGCATTTCCCTATGATATAACAGACAGGCGAAAAAATAGCCTTATAAAATTTTCATAATACTATTGACAACAAGCATTTAAAGTGCTAAAATTATGTTAATACATTAAAGGCAATGAAAAGGACTAATGTCCGCAAAAGCGTTCAGAGAGCAGTTGTTTGGTGCGAAACTGCGGCGGAAGCGGAACATACTCACCTTTGAGCCGTCCCGTGAAAGCAAGTGCAAGCACAAAAGCAAGTAGCTGGGAACGTGTCCTCACGTTACAGGGGAACGTATTGTTTGATACGGCTGAGCGGGCAGAAATGCCAACCGGAGTGGTACCGTGGAAGTTATGCTTTCATCTCTGTTAAACGAGATGAGAGCTTTTTTATATTAGGAGGAATTTATACATCATGTTAATGAAAGGCTCGGATATTATTGTTGAATGTCTGCTTGAACAGGGAGTAGACACCGTTTTTGGCTATCCCGGAGGAGCTGTCCTTGATATTTACGACAGCTTGTACAAATACAGCGACAGGCTTTCTCACGTCCTTACCGCCCACGAGCAGGGCGCAAGCCACGCCGCAGACGGCTACGCAAGAGCAACGGGCAAAACCGGCGTTGTAATCGCAACCTCAGGACCGGGCGCAACCAACCTTGTTACGGGCATTGCAACGGCTTATATGGACAGCATACCTATGGTTGCAATTACGGGAAATGTTTCCTGCCCGCTTCTTGGACTGGATTCATTTCAGGAGGTTGACATTACGGGAATAACTCTCCCAATTACCAAGCACAACTTTATTGTAAAGGACACCGCAAAGCTTGCGGACACAATAAGGCTTGCTTTCAGAATTGCGGAAAGCGGAAGAAAAGGCCCTGTGCTTATTGATATTCCAAAGGATATTACACAGAAATCCGCCGAATACGAGAGAAAGGAAAAAGAGCCTGCCTTTGAAACTCCTGCCGCCAACGAGCAGGATATTATGGAAGCGGTGGAAATGCTGGCAAACGCAAAGCGCCCCTATATTTACACAGGGGGCGGTATTATTTCCGCAGACGCCTGCAAGGAGCTTGCTGAATTTGCGGAATTGTTGGACGCTCCCGTTTCCTCGTCCCTTATGGGTCAGGGCTGCTTTGACCAGACAAACCCACGTTATATCGGTATGCTTGGTATGCACGGCACAAAGGCTGCCGCAGAAACTATCAAAAACTGCGACCTGTTTATTGCCCTTGGCACAAGATTTTCCGACCGTGTAACGGGCAATACCAAAACCTTTGCAAGCGACGCAAAAATACTTCAGATAGACATTGACAGCGCCGAAATGGGCAAAAACGTTGAGGCGCAAAAGGTAGTGGTCGGGGACGTAAAAGAAGTCCTTGGCAGAATAAACAAGCTGCTGCCAAAGCAGAATCACGCCGAATGGACGGCAAACAGCGAGAGAATGGCAAAGACGTTTACGGTTACAATGAAAGGCACAGAGGCTCTCCCTGTTACTCCCGATTATCTTATTGAAACACTGGACAGACTTACCGAGGGCAACGCAGTTATTGCAACAGAGGTAGGACAGAATCAGATGTGGGCGGCGCAGTATTACAAGTACCGCAATCCAAGAAGCTTTATTTCCTCGGGGGGACTTGGCACAATGGGCTACGGTCTTGGTGCGGCAATGGGCGCAAAGGTAGGCTGCCCCCACAAGGTGGTTGTGAATATTGCAGGCGACGGCTCATTCCACATGAATCTCAACGAGCTTGTTACCGCCTCAAAGAGCAATATAAGAATTATCGAGCTTGTAATCAACAACGACGTGCTTGGTATGGTGCGCCAGTGGCAGAGATTGTTCTACTCCGAGCATTACTCCCACACAACTCTTGAACGCCCCACCGACTATGTAAAGCTTGGAGAGGCTTTCGGCATAAAGGCGCTGGTTATCGAAAAGAAAGAGGATGTTGAAAGAGTGCTTAAAGAGGCTCTTGAGGAAAGCAAGACCCGTCCTGTGCTGATTGAATGCAGGATTGACAAGGACATTAACGTTCTGCCTATGGTGCCTGCGGGAAAGAGCATAACAGAGCCTATTATGGCAATTGAGGTATAAGCGGAGGAGCATAATGAAGCAGTTTGTTTTATCAATACAGGTAGCCAACAATATAGGCGTTCTTACAAGGGTAACCAGCCTTGTAAGCCGCAGAGGGTACAATATAAAAAGCCTTAACGTAGGAGAAACCGAGGAAAACGGCTTTTCAAGAATAACAATGGTGGTTGAGGGTGACGAAAGAACCGCTCATCAGATAGTAAATCAGCTTAATAAGCTGTACGACGTTTCCTTTGTCCGCATATTGGAGGACGCCGTTTGCAGAGAGCATATACTTATGAGAGTAGGCACAACTCCCGAGGACAGACAGGGCATTATTGAAATAACCAATCTGTTCAAGGCAAAGGCTGTTGATATAGGAGAAGCAAGCATGATGCTGGAGCTGACAGGCTCGCCAATAAAAATCGACAAGTTTATAAGCCTGCTTAAGCCATTCGGCATTATCAAAATCGTAAGAACAGGAATTTCCGCCCTTGAAAGGGATTAAGGCAAAGGCTGTTTGGAAACTGGGAGAAAAGGTTTTTGGGGAATAAAGGGTAAAAACCCAAATTTCTCCTTGACCGTAGGTTAATGGGGAGATATAATAAAAGTAATAATGAATAAATTTATTGAAAGGAATAAAGTTATGGGTATGACAATGAGCCAGAAAATTCTGGCAAAACACGCAGGACTGGACAGCGTTAAAGAGGGACAGCTGATAAAGGCAAAGCTGGATATGGTGCTGGGAAACGACATTACCAGCCCCGTTGCAATCAACGAGTTCAACAAGGCAGGCTTTACCTCTGTTTTCGACAGGGAGAAAATCTCTCTTGTAATGGACCACTTCACACCTAACAAGGACATCAAGGCGGCTACACAGTGCAAGCAGTGCCGTGATTTTGCAGGAAAGTACGACATACTCAACTACTATGACGTAGGCGATATGGGAATCGAGCACGCATTGCTCCCCGAAAAAGGACTTATTGCTCCCGGCGAGCTTTGTATCGGCGCAGACAGCCATACCTGTACATACGGCGCACTGGGCGCATTTTCAACAGGCGTTGGCTCAACGGATATGTGCGCAGGCATGGCAACAGGCGAGGCTTGGTTCAAGGTACCCGGCGCTATAAAGTTCAATCTGACAGGCAAGCTGGGCAAATACGTTTCGGGCAAGGACGTAATTCTCCACATTATCGGTATGATAGGCGTTGACGGCGCATTGTACAAATCAATGGAATTTACCGGCGAGGGACTTAAGAGCCTTTCAATTGACGACCGTCTGACTATTGCAAATATGGCAATCGAGGCAGGCGCAAAGAACGGCATTTTCGAGGTTGACGAAATCACCCTTGACTATGTAAAGGACAGAGTAACCAGACCCTTTGAGTATTTCACGGCTGACGAGGACGCAGTTTATTCTCAGGTTATTGACATCGACCTTGGTGCAATCAAGCAGACTGTTGCTTTCCCACATCTGCCCGAAAACACAAAGACAATTGACGAAATCAAGGAGGATATTGCAATAGACCAGGTTGTAATCGGCTCCTGCACAAACGGCAGAATTTCCGATATGAGAATTGCCGCCGAAATCCTCAAGGGCAAGCACATTGCAAAGAACGTACGCTGCATTGTTATCCCCGGCACACAGAAGATTTACCTTGAATGTATCAAGGAGGGGCTTGCTGAAATTTTCGTTGAGGCAGGCTGCGTATTCTCAACACCAACCTGCGGTCCTTGTCTTGGCGGTCACATGGGTATTCTTGCCGCAGGAGAAAGAGCCGTTTCCACCACAAACAGAAACTTTGTGGGCAGAATGGGTCACGTTGACAGCGAAATTTACCTTGCAAGCCCCGCTGTTGCGGCAGCAAGCGCCATTGCAGGCAAAATTGCAGGCATTGAGTAAGGAGCGGCAATGGTAAAGCACATTATTATATGGAATTTAAAGCCCGAAATGACTGCTGACGAAAAGAAAGCCCAATGTGCAAAAATCAAGGCGGGTCTTGAGAGCTTAAAGGGCAAAATCGAGGGGCTTACCGAAATAAAGGTTGTAACAGATTTGCTTGGCTCGTCCAACGGCGACTTAATGCTTGACAGCACCTTTGAATCGGCGGAAGCCCTTAAAGCCTACGCAGTTCACCCCGAACATCTTAAAGTGGCGGACGGAATGGTAAGACCCTTTACCGCCGAGAGAAAATGCGTGGATTTCGAGATATAATCAACAGGAGGAAACATAAATGAACGCACACGGCATTGTACATAAGTTCGGCGACAATATCGACACCGATGTAATTATTCCTGCAAGATACCTTAACACAGCCGACCATAAGGAGCTTGCGTCCCACTGTATGGAGGACATTGACAAGGAGTTTGTAAACAAGGTAAAGGACGGCGACATTATGGTTGGCGAAGCCAATTTCGGCTGCGGCAGCTCCCGTGAGCACGCCCCTATCGCAATTAAGGCAAGCGGCATTTCCTGCGTAATCGCCAGCACCTTTGCAAGAATTTTCTACCGCAACGCAATCAATATCGGTCTTGCTATTCTTGAATGTCCCGAGGCCGCAAAGGATATTGACCAGGGCAACGAGGTTGAGGTTGATTTCGACACAGGAATTATCACCAACATTACCAAGGGCAGAAAATATCAGGCAGAGCCTTTCCCTGATTTTATCAAGGAAATCATCAACAAGGGCGGTCTGCTGAACTCTCTTAAGAAGTAAGAAAGGATAAAACAATGACAAAGAATATTGCTGTAATCAAGGGCGACGGAATAGGCCCCGAAATTGTCACCGAGGCAATGAAGGTGCTTGACAAGGTAGCTGAAAAATTCGGCCATACCTTCAACTACACCGAGGTTTTAATGGGCGGCTGCGCCATTGACGCAACAGGCGAGCCGCTCCCAAAGGAAACGGTTGATATCTGCTTAAAGAGCGACTCCGTACTGCTTGGCGCAGTAGGCGGCCCGAAATGGGATAAGGGCGAGGGCAAGGCAAGACCGGAAGCGGGACTTCTTGGAATCCGCTCCGCACTTAAGCTTTTCGCAAACATCAGACCTGCAAAGCTGCTTAAGCCCCTTGCAGACGCCTGCCCCCTCAAAGAGGAAATCACAAACAAGGGTCTTGACCTTGTAATCGTCCGTGAGCTTATCGGCGGCGCTTATTTCGGCGCAAGAAAAACAGGCATTGAGGACGGACACAAAACCGCCCACGACGATATGAAGTACAGCGACTACGAAATCGAGCGTATCTGCCGTGTTGCATTCGATATGGCAAGAAAGCGCAGAGGCAAGGTAACAAGCGTTGACAAGGCAAACGTTCTTGACAGCTCACGTCTGTGGAGAGAAATTTCCCACAAGATTGCCGCTGAAAACCCCGACATTGAGTTTTCCGATATGCTGGTTGACAACACCGCAATGCAGCTTGTTCACAATCCTGCACAGTTTGACGTTATTGTAACGGAAAACCTGTTCGGCGACATTCTTTCCGATGAAGCAAGTATGATAACAGGCTCTCTCGGCATGATTCCGTCAGCAAGCCTTGGCGAAACAAGCCTTGGCTTATTCGAGCCCTGCCACGGCTCTGCTCCCGACATTGCAGGACAGGATAAGGCAAATCCTATTGCCACAATTCTCTCCGCAGCAATGATGCTGAGATATTCTTTCGATATGGCAAAGGAAGCTGACGCAATCGAAGCGGCAGTTGACAAGGTGCTGGAGGACGGTTACAGAACAGGCGACATTATGAGCGAGGGTATGAAGCAGGTTGGCTGCAAGGAAATGGGTACGCTTATTGCTGAAAGAGTCTGACGAAACTGTAAGGGGGCGTTGCCCCCTTTTTTGTTTACTCGCCTTTCGCCCATAGCGAGGGAAAATCAAAAGGGGGCGAGCAGCCCCCAAAATTCACAAAACCTATTGCAAATCCCACAGGAATATGCTATACTTAAATAAATAAAACCAAACGGAGGAATTACTATGAAGCACATTACAACTGTAAATAAGGCAAACTTAAAGGAAACTGCTGCCAAGGGCGGCTGCGGCAAGTGCCAGACTTCCTGCCAGTCTGCCTGCAAGACTTCCTGCACAGTAGCAAACCAGAAGTGCGAAGCTGACAAGTAAGCCTGCACGGGTTTACCTTTAATAATCGGCAAATCAAAGCAAGGGCGGAAGTTGTCTGAACTCCGCCCTGTACTTTTGCTGAATGATATGCCGGAAACGGCTGCCAATAAGTAATAATTAAGTTAAATTATACAAAAAGTAAAGAGGATAAAGGAATGGATAAAAGAATACACAAATACAAGCAGGGCGAGCATTACATTGTTCTTGACGTAAACAGCGGCGGCGTGCATATTGTGGACAAAATCGTCTATGATATGCTTGACTTTGTTTCTGCGCCAATGGCGGAGGAAATGCCTGCTGATTTATGCGAAAAAATGAGCGGATACGACAAGGCGGAGGTTGAGGAGTGCTATTCGGAGCTGCTGGAGCTTTACAAGGCGAAAATGCTTTTCACCGAGGACGAGTACAAAAAATACGCCGATATGACCCTTAATGCGCCTATAAAGGCAATGTGCCTCCACGTTTCCCACGACTGCAATCTGCGCTGCGAGTACTGCTTTGCGGAAACGGGAGATTTTGGCACGGGCAGAAAAATTATGCCTGTTGAGGTGGGAAAAAAGGCAATTGATTTCCTTATAGAAAAGTCGGTTGGCAGAGAAAACCTTGAGCTTGACTTTTTCGGCGGCGAGCCTTTAATGGCGTGGGATACCGTTGTTGAAACGGTGAAGTACGCAAGAAGCGTCGAAAAGCAGCACGGCAAGAATTTCCGCTTTACAATCACCACAAACGGAATGCTCCTTGACGACGAGAAAATCGACTACATAAACAGAGAAATGTCCAACTGCGTTTTAAGCCTTGACGGACGCAAGGAGGTAAACGACAGGATACGCTACACTCCCAATCACAAGGGCTGCTACGATATAATTATGCCAAAGTACAAAAAGCTTGTGGCAGGCAGAAAAAACGAGGAAAGAACCGATTATTACGTCCGCGGCACTTTCACAAAGTATAATCTTGATTTTGCCAACGACGTGCTGCACATTGCGGAGGAGGGCTTCGACCAGTTAAGCGTTGAGCCTGTGGTTACCGATCCGAAATTGCCTTATGCCCTTACGGAAGCAGATTTGCCTGCAATTTTCGCCGAATACGACCGCCTTTTCGACATTATGGCAAAGGGCGACAAAAAGTTCAACTTCTTCCATTTTATGATAGATTTGCAGCAGGGCCCCTGTGCAATTAAGCGTTTAAGAGGCTGCGGCTGCGGCAACGAATATGTTGCGGTAACGCCCGACGGCGATATTTATCCCTGTCACCAGTTTGTCGGTATGGAGGACTGGAAAATGGGCAACATATTTGAGGGTACTGTTAATAAGGAAATCAAGGATTATTTCGCAAAAACCCACATTTATTCAAAGCAGGGCTGCTCGGAATGCTGGGCAAGATTTTACTGCTCCGGCGGCTGCAACGCAAACTCCTTCCAGTACGAGGGTGACGTGCAGAAGCCAAACAAGCTTGCCTGCGAAATGCAGAAAAAGCGTATCGAATGTGGAATCGCCCTTAATGCGCTGAAGCTGCAGAGGAAAAATAAAGAAAATCAACAATAATTTTTAAAGAAATCTCCTAAATAATATCACGTTTTTTTCACAAAGCAAAATTATAATGTAACCATAGTAAACGAAAGGCACTGCCTTAACATAGAAAGGAAGTCATTCATCATGGATTACAACAACAACGAATATAACTTCACAACACAGAATACACAGCCCGTACAGCCAAAGAAAAAGGGCAGCTTTAAAAAGGTACTGGCAGGAGTGCTGGCGGTTGCAATAATCGGCGGCGGCGCAGGCTTCGGCGGCGCTTATCTTGCAGGCAGCCTTGTAAACAGCACAAACGCTGTTTCACAGAGCGCTGACACCTCTGCGGTAACGACCACACAGCCTGCACCTGCGGATTTATCCTCCCTTGCAAATACGGAGCAGAAGAAAACCACCGATGAGCTTTCAGCAAGCGAGCTTTACAAAGCGGTTGAGCAGTCCATCGTCAAGGTAAGCAATTATCAGAAGGTAAGCACCACAAGCACCTCGGGCAGCGGCAGCATTTACGATTATTTCTTCGGCGGCGGATATGGCAGCAAAAAGGAAACTGAACCTTCAATCCAGCTTTACGGCACCGGCTCGGGCGTTATTTTCACAACCGACGGCTATGTTATCACCAACTACCACGTTATTCAGAATGCGGCGAAAATTTCCGTAACCGTTACCGACTCGGTAACAGGTGCGGAGGGCGTTGAAATGGAAGCGGAGGTTATCGGCAGCGACAGCTCAACCGACCTTGCAGTGCTTAAAATTACCCGTGACGAGGCATTCGTTGCAGCGCCAATCGGCGATTCCTCCTCCCTTGAAATAGGTCAGACCGTATGTGCAATCGGCAATCCCTCAGGTCTTGACAAGACAATCACTATGGGCATTATTTCGGGACTTAACCGTCATTATTCCAGCGCAGAGGGCTATGAGTTAAGCTCAATCCAGACAGATACAGCCATTAACCCCGGCAACTCGGGCGGCGGTCTTTTCGATATGTACGGCAACGTTGTGGGTATTGTAAACGCTAAGATAGTTTCTGAATATACCGAAAGCTTAGGCTTCGCAATCACAATTGACGAAGCAAAGCCAATAATCAACGACCTTATCAACTTCGGCTATGTAACGGGCAGACCTGTTCTTGGCGTTACAACAGTTCAGCTTAACGAATACACAGCCTATCTTTACGGCTACAGCACAACGGGACTGCTTATCACTTCCATTAACGAGGGCGCTCCCGTTGAAAAGTCGGGACTTCGCCTTGGTGACATTATCACACAGATCAACGGCACTGACGTTACCACAGTTTCCGACGTTCAGGCTATAATCAAGAGCATGAAGGCAGGAGATACGGTTGAGGCAACGGTTGTAAGACAAAGCGAGGATTCTTCAAGAACACAGACCCTTAAAATTACAATCGAGCTTACCGAAAACAGAGGCTGATGTACGAAAGGCGAACAGATTTTTCCCGATAAAAGGGGCAATTTCGGTGGGATTGCCCAAAGGCGGCTGCGCCTTAAGCATAAATAATACAAGCCGTAAAACCTTACCCGGTTTTACGGCTTTGCTTGTTAAAAAATCATATTAAATTACGTTAGGCTGATTAGATACTTTTCACATTCCTATTCACATAATCCACAAACTGTATGTTAAATCCGTTTGTTTCGGTAATCTCCGACCTTTCGGCTATTTCCCAGTCCTTATCCTCATCAAGATTTGGGAAAAAGGTATCCGCCTCAAAATCATGGAGCACTCTTGTAACCACCGCCTTTTCGCAGTAGGGCAGCAGCTCCTTATAAACCATTCCGCCGCCGCAGACGTAAATTTCCTCCTTGCACTCCTTTGCAAAGACGAGAAAAGCGTCAACGCTTTCAAAGCACCTTACCTCGGGATAAAGGCTGGGCTTTGAGGTTATAACAAGGTTTACTCTGTCGGGGAGAGGGCGTTTGGGGAAGCTCATATAGGTTTTGCTGCCCATAACGATTGTGTTTCCGGTGGTAATTTCACGGAATCTTTTCATATCGGCAGGAAGCCTTGCAAGGAGGTTATTGTCCTTGCCTATTCCCCATTTATTGTCGGCGGCAACTATGATTTTCATTGTGAGTCCTTTCAATCAAATAGCAACGGGAATTTTCTCGCTGAACTCGTGGTACTTGTAATTTTCAAGGGTAAAGCTGTTTTTGGTGAACTTGTAGAAGTCGGTTATATCCTCCACCACCATTTTCGGCGCAGGATAAGGCTCTTTTTCGATAAGCCGCTTTACAATTTCAATGTGCCTGTCGTAAATATGAGCGTCTGCAACAACGTGGACAAGCTCTCCTGCCTCAAGTCCGCTTGCCTTGGCAAACATAATCAGCAGTGCGGCGTACTGGCACACATTCCAGTTATTTGCGGTAAGCATATCCTGTGAGCGCTGGTTAAGTATGGCGTTGAGCTTGTTGCCCGATACGTTGAAGGTCATTGAGTAGGCGCAGGGCGCAAGACCCATTTCCGACAAATCGTGATGATTGTAGGTATTGGTCATAATGCGGCGGCTGGCAGGATTGTTCTTTAAATCATACAGCACCCGGTCAACCTGGTCGAACATTCCCTCGGGGTACTTGTGCTTTACTCCAAGCTGATAGCCGTAAGCCTTGCCTATTGTATGGTTTTCGTCCGCCCATGCGTCCCATATATGGGTGGAAAGCTTGCGGACATCGTTGGACTTCTGCTGATAAATCCACAGTATTTCCTCGATTGCGGAGCGGTAATAAACTCTGCGGAGGGTCATTACGGGAAATTCCTCCTGAAGATTATAGCGGTTTATCATACCGAACTTTTTCACCGTATGAGCAGGAGTGCCGTCCTCCCATTTTGGTCTTACATTAAGGTCGGTGTCCCATACGCCGTTTTCGATTATATCTCTGCAATTCTCAATAAAAAGCTTGTCAGCAATACTCATGGCTTTTCCTTTCATGGGTTTCCCCGAAAAAACAGCAGTCCGAAAGAGAGCGGCTCTCTTTCGGACTCGGTTTTGTCTTAGTCTTACATCTTATTCGGATAAAATAAACATATCGTAGATGACTTCAATTGCCTTTTCGAAGTCCTCTTCCTTTATACCGATAATAATGTTAAGCTCGCTGGAGCCCTGGTCAATCATACGGATATTTATGTTAGCGTGGGAAAGAGCGGCGAAAATTCTTGTAGCAGTACCTTTTTTTGCTTTCATTCCCCGTCCCACAACGGCAATCATTGCAATTCCGTCCTCAACCTCCATGTGATTGGGGTGGCATATCTCGGAAATACGCTCAATGAACTTGGGGTGAGCCTTCAAGCTGTCTGTGTTTACAACTATGCTCAGTGTATCAATGCCCGTGGGGATATGCTCAAAGGCAATGTCCTCGTTTTCCATAAGGGTAAGGATACGTCTGAGGAAGCCTATTTCGTTGTTCATTTCGTCCTTTTCAAGGTTGATAACGGAGAAATGCTTCTTGCCTGCAATGCCCGTGATAATGTGCTTTGTATCGGCGGGAGCGTCAGGGACAATCATTGTGCCCTTTGCCTCGGGAGCGTTTGTGTTTCTGATGTTTATCGGGATTTTTGCGTTTCTTACGGGGAAAATTGCGTCCTCGTGAAGAACGGTTGCGCCCATATATGAAAGCTCGCGAAGCTCTTTGTAGGTAATTGTTTCAATTGTAAGAGGGTCCTTTACAATTCGTGGGTCTGCAACAAGGAAGCCCGAAACGTCCGTCCAGTTTTCGTAAAGGTCGGCGTTTATTGCTCTTGCAACAACGGAGCCTGTAAAGTCGGAGCCGCCTCTTGAAAAGGTCTTGATTGTGCCGTCCGGCTTTGAGCCGTAAAAGCCGGGAATTACAGCGCAGGGATAGCCCTCTAAAATTGACGCAAGGTTAGCGTCAGTAAGGTCTGCGTCAAATTCGCCCTTCTGATTGAAGGATATGCCCTTTGCGGCGTCAATCCACGCAAAGCCCAGGTAATTTGCAAGAATAATGCTGTTGAGGTATTCCCCTCTGCTTGCGGCATAGTCCTTGCCTGCACGCCTTTTGAAGTTGTCCATTATAATTTCATATTCCGTATCAAGGGACATTGCAAGACCTAAATCGGAAATAATTCCGTTAAATCTTTCCGCAATGGGTGAAAAGGAAACGTAAGCGTCCTTGCCCTCACCAACCTCGTCATAGCACTTGTACAGCATATCAGTTACCTTGATATCGTCGCTGTAACGCTTTCCGGGAGCGGAGGGAACAACATAGCAGCGCTCATTATCCGCCTTGATAATAGCGGCTACCTTGCGGAACTGATTAGCGTCAGCAAGTGAAGAGCCGCCGAATTTTACTACCTTTGCCATAAAAAACCACCATTTCTCCGTGCATACAAAACCGTTTCCCCGCACGGAGGGGCTACGGCGGTTTTTATGAATTAAAGCAACAGCACATAAAAACCTGAAAATACTATAATATTATAGCATAGGTTTCCGATAAAATCAAGCACAATATGCTATTCGGAAAATATATCCCCATTATAAACAGGAAATATGCAAGGTGTCCTTTTCTCCAAAGCGGAATATAGTCAAATCGCCCCATTTTATCCTCAGTTATGAAAAAAAGTTATATATATTATTGATTTAAGGTTGAAATTTCCTTGAATTTGTGTTAGAATATAACTTGAAATAGAGTGTTTAACAGGATTTGACCGCCGGTTTTTTGCGGCAGAAACTGTTCATCTGCGGAGGACGTAATATGAGAGAGCACCGTAAAATTATCAGCAAGCAGATCTCCAGAATATACGACAGAGTTAGATTTATTCAGCTTGACAGCAGCCTTGGAATAATTTACTGCACTCCTAACGTATGGCCTGCGGATATGAGCTCGGACGTGGTGGAAAATCTTTCCGCATATATAGACGAGGAAGAAAAGAAACAGCTTGCGGAAAAGCTTGTTCCCGTAATGAACGGCGGAAAGGATTTGGTAAATTTCAGAGCCCTTGTAAACGAAAAGGACTGGCTTTGCCTTGCCTTCAAGGAAAGGAATTTCTATCACGGCGACGCCGCCATAAGCCTTTTCCTCATTGACGATACAAAGGAAGATTACATAGAGGTGCTTCAGCTTTCCTGCGAGCTTCAGGCAAGGCTTATGTTCAGACTGCTGCTTAACAGCATCGACGTGCCTATTGTGTTCACCCACGACGAATACATCACCTATGCAAACAAGGCCTTTTCAAATATGCTTGGTTTAAAGCAGTCGGTGGTACATTCCACCAAGCTTTCAAAGCTTGCTGCAAAGCCCTATCAGCACCTTTTCAACGAGGACGTGGACGAAAAGGAGGAGTGCAGGCATTTCACGGCGGTTTTCCCCACTCAGGCAGGAGTAAATATTACCACCGAGGTTGTTTCCGCACATTCCATTGACAATGTAAAATCAACAATAAACCTTTTCCACGACAGAACCTCCACCGACAGAATGATGCGCACTGCCGCAATGTATGCAAGAATCATTTCGGGCATATCCGAGGGCATTGTAATTACCGACGAGGAATTTAACGCAATCTGGTTCAACAAGGCTTTCACAAGAAATACGGGCTACAACAACGAAAACTACCCCGCCCTTGTGGAAACAATCTGCCATTGCTCGGGCGAAAACGGCACCCTTGACGATATAATCACCGAAATTGAAAACTCGGGAAGCTGGAAAAAGGTGGTAAATCTTCACCGCAGAGACGGAAGCCTTTTCCCTGCCACTGTTCATATTGTAAAAGCGGACGAGTGCTATGTAATCAAAATTTCGGATATTTCAAGGCAGTCCGAGCTTGAGGATATGCTGGCGCAGAACCGCAGGAACGACTATCTCACAGGGGTTTACAACCAGCAGTTCTTTATGGAAAACCTTGAAAAGACCTTCGCTGTCTGCAAGGAGCAGGAAAAACCCCTTAACATCATGGTTTTCGGCGTGGACAGCTACGAGGAAATATGCCGCACCACAAGCAGAGAAAACGCAAACGCCGTGCTGAAAATACTGGCTCTCCGTGCAAAGACCTTTGCAGGCTCGGAAGCGTACCTTGCAAGAGTGGGCGAAACCCGCTTTGCGTTTATGTTCTACGCAAACGGCGAGGAAGAGGTTACCCAGTATGCGGAAAACTTTATGAGCGCCATGGACTGGCCTCTTGTATATAAAAAGCACGATTACTACATAAAAATCAGCGCAGGCATTTCCTCTTACCCCGACCATGCGTTAAACTTCAACGAGCTTTACTTCTTCGCCTGCGACAATCACAGAAAGGCCCGCCAGGACAAGCGTTCCGCTTACGCTTTGTTCTCCCGCAGCAGCGGTCTGTCCGTAATCAGTCACCGCAACTCCCTTGAAATAGACCTTATCAAGGCGCTTAAGGAGGACGAGTTTGTTGTATACTTCCAGCCAAAGGTTGAAATAAAAACAGGCAGAGTAATCGAGGCGGAAGCCCTTGTACGCTGGGAAAGCCCCACCTACGGCACCGTTTCGCCCTCCTATTTCATTTATCTTGCGGAGGAAACGGAGCTGATGATTCCCCTTGGCTACAAGATTATCGAGCTTGTCTGCAAATATCAGCGAGCATGGATAGACAACGGCTTTAAGGCAATCAAGGTTTCAATCAACCTTACCTTCGGACAAATTCTTGACGAAAACTTCCTTTCCACCCTGAAAATGCTTCTTGACGAGAACCGCATAGACCCGAAATTGCTGGAATTTGAAATTTCCGAGGCGGCGGCAACGGTGGACTACGACAGGGTTAAGCAGGTCATTATGTCAATGCAGGAAATGGGAATAGGCATTTGTCTTGACAACTTCGGCACAGGCGCAGCTTCAATTCCTCAGCTTTCGGAAATTCCGCTGGAGCGTATCACAATCGACCGTTCAATGTTGATCGGCGTTGAAACGGACAGCAACAGCCGCAAAATTATCGAGCGCATAATCAATCTTGCAAGACAGCTTAAGGTAAGGGTCATTGCCGAGGGCGTTGAAACGGAGCAGCAGCTTGACATATTAAAGGAGCTGGGCTGCGACTATTATCAGGGCTATTATTTCAGCAAGCCCGTTTCCGCCGAGGAATTCAAGCGGTTTCTTATAAGATAATTTTACTAATAACCAATAAACTGTACAAAAAATCTTCGCATAATCCATATACGCAAGATTATGCTCGATTTTTTGTACAGTTTTTAATTGGTTATTAGTATAAAAAGCACGTCCGAAGGTCGGGCGTGCTTTCAGTTTGCCGAAAGCCCAGTGATTGCCGGCGCTTTTCCTGCAAGTATAAATCAAAAAGCATTATGACAGCGCAGTTTCCCTATTTACAATAAGTAGACTTGATATATTATTATACCGATTGTAAAGCTGATAGATAGACTATTTGTATATTTGTATCTTTATTTACACATAGTATAATAAAAATTGCAAATTCCCCCTTGACTATCATGAAAAGATGTGCTATAATTATATAGCATTAAGGAATAATGCAAATTTCGGGGTATGGCGCAGCTGGTAGCGCGCTCGTCTGGGGGGCGAGAGGTCGCGTGTTCAAGTCACGTTACTCCGACCAGCCGAGAGGTTCGGCAAACAAAAGCCCGATTTCAGGTCGGGCTTTATTTTTTTATTTGATACGCATTAACGAATTAATCTGTCAAAATCTTATTACTTTAAGTATAAAATCAAGCCGTGTAAACTTAATGTATTAGTTTATAGTGAGTTTATATTTGTGAGATATACTAATTAAAAAGGAGTGAGCAAATGTATAAACAAAAGACCCAATCAAACACCGATATAAAGCATCCTGCTCTTACAATACCCAATATACTGGGCTATTTCCGTATTCTGCTCATTCCTGCCTTTATGTACATTTACCTTACGGCAAGCCAGCCGCAGCATTATTACCTTGCGGCGGGGCTGGTGGCAGTAAGCGGAATAACCGACTTTTTTGACGGCTTTATTGCAAGAAAGTTCAATCAGATAACCGAGCTTGGAAAGTTCATCGACCCACTTGCGGACAAGCTTACCCAGCTTGCGCTTATAATCTGCTTTGTGATACGCTATCCGCTGATGTGGCTTATGGTGGGAATTTACGTTGTAAAAGAGGGCTTTATGGCGGTTTTCGGGCTGATTATGCTTAAGAAAAAAGGCAGAAAGCTGAACGGCGCCGAATGGTGCGGCAAGGTCTGCACTTTCTCTCTGTTCGTTATAATGATTGTGCTGATGATGTTCCCTGCAATGCCGCAAATGTGGGTGACAATACTTATTCTTGTGTGCGCAGGCATGATGATAATGTCTTTCTGCGGCTACCTGCCTGTTTATATCAGGCTGTGGAAAGGCGAGGAGCAGTAAGCTTGGCTGACTTAATCAACCGTATAAAAACATAATCCGCAAACCACTTACGAGGTTTGCGGATTATTTATTTGAAGGTATGAAAAATGCGTGATTGTGCGGTTAAAAAGCAGTTATTCAGGACCGCCGAGCAAGCCTGTTTTAAATCATACCAAGGTAAAGGCTCGGCGGAATTGCAAGGGGGGGAGCCTCCCCAATGCGTTTTTAAAAAGCACTTGTTCCGCCCCCGCCGAGCAAGCCTGTTTTAAATCATACCAAGGTAAAGGCTCGACGGAAAAGCCAAAGGCGGCATAACAATTTAATTAAAAATCACCTGTTCCGCCCCCGCCGAGCAAGCCTGTTTTAAATAAACAAAAGTGAAAGGCTCGGCGGAACAGCAGGGGGGAGCATCCCCCTTAGCGGGTGGTGTTGTGCAAATCGGTCATCAGGCTGTCGCTTTCGTAGCTGTCGTCGTCCTTTGGAGGCGGCGCCTGCTTAAGTCCTGCCATATCGTTTGTGTAGAAGGTAAACCTGTTGTCGCCCCGCTGTGCGGAGTATCTTGCCGCCGCTTCGGAGCAGGTGTAAACCTCATCAAAGGTCAGCCCGTCATCGCCAAAAAAGGCAACGCCTATTGCAACGGCAACGTTTACCGTGCGGTTTTTGACGCGCATAGGCTCGTTGAAGCGGGCGGTTATTTTAGTGCATATTTTTTCGATATATTCGGCGGAAATATTGCTGCCGTCGTCGATAAGATAAATGAAGTTGTCGCCGCTGACGCGGGCAACGGAGCTTTTGTCCCTCTGACAGCTCCACAAAATTTCCGCCAATTTGCGGAGAACCCGGTCGCCTATTTCCATACCGTACTGCTCGTTGATTATGCGGAAATCCTTGATGTCAACGTTGATTATAACGGGGTGGTTATTGTCCGCTGTAAGAGTATCGAACTTTCTGCGGATTGCGGAACGGAGATATGTTCCCGTAAGGGCGTCGTGGTCGGACTGATACATACGCTTTAATTCACGGCGCTTGCGCTCGTTTATGTTGCACATTCTGCCGATAACGGTAAGGGGTTTGCCGTTTTCAAGCTGGCTTACCACCTTTACCGAATGTTCAACCCATATCCAGTCGCCGTTTCTGTTCATTACACGATACTCAAAGGTAAGGCTTTTGTCGGGTAACAGCAGAATATGGTCATAGCTCATAAATCTGTCAAGGAACGCTTCACGGTAATCGGGGTGGATTTTTGTCCAGAAAGGCCGTCTTGATTCCTCAAAGTTACCGCTGTCAACGTCTACGTCAAACAGCTCATACCATGCGTCGGGATTAAGCAGAGTGAATTTTCCCGTAGGAACGTAAACCTCATATACAATGTCGGGTACTGTTGCAAGCACGAACTTGTACATATTGTATTTTTCGCTTATTTCCGCTTCAAGGCGGCGCTTTGTTTCGGCGTCGATAATTGCGCCCATAACCATAACCTTGCCGTTTTCGCCGGCAATGGAGCAGCAGCGGATATTTACAAGAATAGTGTTGTGGTGGTTTATTCTCATGCGAACCGCAATGCTGAAGCGGCGGTCGGGCTTGCTTTTTACCATAATCAGCGAGTTGCGGAGAATGGGCAGGTTTTCATCGACCACATAGTTTTCCAGCCTGTCGTTTGGCTTTATTTCAATAGTACCGTAGGTTTTCTCCCAGTATTCGGGGAAGTAGAAAACAAAGCTGTTGGTGTCCTCACGGTATATAATGAAAATGTCGTTGCTGTTGCTCATTGACGCTTCCGCCTGAGCAGTTACCTTTTCCATATCGGCGGCATTGTCGGTGGATTTGCTGCTGAAATAGTCCAGCGTATTTTTGAGCAGCTCGGCGTCGTCCCGTGAAATTTTGCGGAGAGCGTCCATTTCCTCCGCCGTAAAAATTTCCCCGAATTTGCCCAGCAGAGCGTTTATGGAGCGGGGCAGTTTTTTTGTGAGAACCCATATCAGTACAAGGTTTCCAAGCAGCATTACCGCTGAGATACCTATGCCGATATAGTTTATCAGAACCTTTTGTTCGAGGACAAACATTTTCATAGGGTCTGAAGCGAGGAAAAACAATACTATATTTATAAGAAGCGGTAAACCGCTCATGATGACCAGGTAAGCATAAATTTTGCGGCTGATTATAATCTTTCGCTTTTTGCTGCTCATACTGCCACCCCCGAGTTGTTTGTCATATTATATTTATTATATAATATTATACTTATTTATAATATGATTGTCAATGTACGATTTGGACAAAGTGTGTTGTTGAATTATCATAGATTGGTTATGGGCAGAGTGTGAAAATTTGCTGAATTATGGGGAAATAATGTTGAAACAAGGCTGCCATAGTGGTATAATAAACGCAAAACATTTTTATACTAATTTAAACATTCTCGAAAGGAGCTGACAGTAATGGGAGATTTCGACAAAAAGTTAGACGAATTAACGGATAAGCTTTTTGATATCGGCAAAAAAATCACCAACAAGGCTAAAGAGCATATCACCGAAGAGGACCAGCAAAAGATAAAGGAAAAATCCGAACAGCTTGCGGAAAAGGCGGATAAGACCATGGACAGTCTTGGGGCGGCAATTCACGCTGGAGTTGAAACCTTTAAGGAAAACCAAAAGAAGTAAGGGGGCTGCTCGCCCCATAGGGGTAGTCCCTCGCTATTGTCGAAAGGGGCTGCCCCCTTTCCACCAACTTATAAGCCACAAAACCACGCTCAGGGGTTCAAGGGGGCGGCAGTCCCCTCAATTGCCTTTTCCAGCGTCCTGTAAAGCATATCCACGTCAATGGGCTTTGCAATATGTCCGTTCATTCCTGCGGACAACGACGCCGTTATATCCTCCGCATAGGTGTTGGCGGTCATTGCGTAAATGGGGATTTCCCCTGCGTCATTGCGGTCAAGACTGCGGATTTTCCTTGCGGCGTCCAGTCCGCCCATTTCAGGCATTTGCAGATCCATCAGAATACAGCAATAAGTGCGCGGCGGATTGCTTTCAAACAGCTTTACCGCTTCAATTCCGTTTTCGGCGGCGTCAACGCCCATATTCACCAGTTCAAGCAAATCCCTTGCTATCTCCGCATTGAACTCATTATCCTCAGCAAGAATTACCTTATATCCCGTAAAATCGTATTGTTTTTCACTGACCGCAGGAGCGTTAATCGCATTTTTCTCGCCGCCTGTTTTTCCCGTTAAGCCAAAGGGCAGATCAACGGTAAAGGTTGTTCCCTTGCCATTTTGCGACCTTACGGAAATTGCGCCCTGCATCATATCCACAAGGTTTTTGGCAATGGACAAGCCAAGTCCGCTGCCCGTATGCTTTTTGGCGGAGTCGCTGCTCTCCTGCTCAAAGGGCTTGAACACTCTGCCAAGCATATCGTCCGACATTCCGCAGCCCGTATCCGCTACCGCAAACCGCAGGTATGCGTCATTGCCGCTGCGGTTTATTTCGCTTACGGTTGAATCAAGTCTGCGCATAAACTCGTCGTTATGCTTTCCCGTAATGAAATAGAAAGGCTCGGAGCAGAAACAGCTTAAAATCCTGCATTCGGGGTCCACAACAAGAGCGCCTATTACAATTCCGTCCGCCGCTCCTTTTTTCAGTGCGTCGTAACATTCGGTATAGGAATCGTACTGGCAGGGAATATAGGAAAAGCCCGATTTTCCCGCAAATTCCGCCAGCTTTGTGTTGAAGTAGTTGCCTTTGAGCATTGCCACTCTCATTCCCTCAAAGGAGGAAAAATCGTTGTAGAAAAATCTGCCGTCCTCTGCACGGCAGCAAAGAGCGCCCGTTTCAATTCCCGCAACAAAGTCGCTGAAAAGATATTTCTGCTCACGGTCGGCGTTTTTCTTTACATGGCACACCAAATCAAGCTGACCATTATCCAGCATTTCCATTATCTCGTCAAGAGTTCCGCCTACATATTCGTACTGCCAGTTGTTCCGCTTGGCAATTTCGTCAAGGAGCACCGTTTCATAGCCCTTTACGTTTCCCTCCTCATCAAAAGTGAATATGGAGCCGTTTGCTACATAGCCTACTCTGATTATTTCGGGGGCGCTTTCTGCGGAAACAGGTATGTAAAGCATTACAAAGCTAAGGGCAATAAGCAGACAGATTATTCTCTGTAAAATATTTTTATGAAGCATAGCTTTCTTCCTTTATGGTGGGTGTTCCGGCTTTTGTTCGCAGATATAATTCTATATATCGTTTTACCATATTTTTGTATAAATTTCAACCGCATTTTCAATTATACTAAATAAAAAGACATTGCCTCTGCCGAATATTCTCGAAAAGGTTTATTGTCCTGCCAAAAGTACAATGAAAATTCATCCTGTGTACATTGCCGAAAAAATATGATATACTGTTTATATATTCAAAAGGAGGATTTTATGAGCAAGGAACATTCTTATATCGCAATAGACTTAAAGTCCTTCTATGCCTCGGTGGAGTGTGTGGAAAGGGGACTTGACCCTCTTGACGCAAATCTTGTGGTTGCCGACCCCACGAGGACGGAAAAAACAATCTGCCTTGCGGTTTCTCCCGCTTTAAAGGCTTACGGAATAGGCGGCAGAGCAAGGCTTTTCGAGGTTGTACAAAAGGTGCGGAAAATCAACGCAGATCGCAGCTATTCCGCTCCCAAGCACACCTTTACGGGAAAATCATTCAGCGACAGGGAGCTTAAAGCAAATCCCGCCCTTGAGCTTGACTATATCGTTGCGCCGCCCCAAATGGCGCACTATATGGACGTAAGCACACAGATTTACAACATTTATCTCAGATATATCGCCCCCGAGGACATTCACGTTTATTCAATAGACGAGGTTTTCATTGACGCCGCGCCCTACCTTAAAACCTACAGGGTTACTCCGAGAGGACTTGCTATGCTGCTTATAAAGGCGGTACTTGCGGAAACGGGAATTACCGCAACGGCAGGAGTGGGCACAAATCTTTACCTCTGCAAGGTGGCAATGGACATTGTGGCAAAGCACATTCCACCCGATGAAAACGGAGTGCGTATTGCGGAGCTGGACGAAATGTCCTACCGCCGTCAGCTTTGGAATCACCGTCCCCTTACGGATTTCTGGCGGGTGGGAAAAGGCTATGCCGCAAAGCTGGAAGCAAAGGGGCTTTACACAATGGGTGACATTGCCCGCTGCTCTCTTGGCGGCAAGGGGGATTATTACAGCGAGGATATGCTGTACAAGCTTTTCGGGGTAAATGCGGAGCTGCTTATCGACCACGCATGGGGCTTTGAATCCTGCACCATAGCCCACATAAAGGCTTACCGCCCCGAAAGCAGCAGCCTAACCTCGGGGCAGGTGCTGCAAACGCCCTATACCTTTGAAAAGGGCTTGCTTATCGTCCGTGAAATGGCAGATCTGCTCACCCTTGATATGGTGGAAAAGGGAGTTGTCGCCGACCAGCTTGTGCTTACCGTGGGCTATGACAACGAGGGAGCGGAAAATTACAGCGGAGAAACCGTCCTTGACCCCTACGGCAGAAGTATTCCCAAATCCGCCCACGGCTCGGCAAATTTAGGCAGATTTACCTCCTCCACAAGGACTATTGTGGAAGCGGCGGCGGAGCTTTACGGGCGCATTGTGAACAGAGATTTGCTGATACGCAGAATGTACGTTGTGGCAAATCACGTTACAAGCGAGCGTTTCATAAAGGAAGAGCCCAAGCAGCTCGATTTCTTCAGCGACTATACCGAATTTGACGAGGAGCAGAGCCAACTTGAGCAAAGGGAAAGCCGTGAGCGGAACGTTCAGCAGGCAATAATCAGAATAAAGCATAAATACGGCAAAAACTCGGTGCTTAAGGGAATGAACTTAGAGGAGGGCGCAACTACCGTTATGCGCAACGGACAAGTGGGAGGTCACAAGGCATGAGCGTTTATTACGACGGCAGGGACAGCTACGAGGACATTATAAATCTGCCCCGCCACGTTTCAAAAACAAGACCCCCAATGAGCCAAAGCGCACGGGCGGCTCAGTTTTCCTCCTTTGCGGCTCTTAAGGGCTACGATGACGAGGTAGCCGAGGCGGCAAGGCTTACCTGCAAAAAGCGGCAGCTTACCGACGACCAAAAAGCCGCTCTTGATATGAAGCTTAACCTGCTTATCGAAAAGGCGGCGGAAAGACCCTTTGTGGAGATTTGTTATTTTGTGCCCGACGAGAAAAAGGAGGGCGGCTTTTACGCCACCCTCTGCGGAGAATTCCGCCGTTTTGACGAGGCGGAGCGGAAAATTTGCCTGACGGACGGGACGGTAATAGGTATTGACGACATTTTCAGTATGGGGGAAAGGTGATTGGGGGCTGCTCGCCCCCTTTTGATTTGCCCTCGCTATTGTCGAAAGGGGTTGCCCTTTTGGACCCGTTTTGTGTTTGTTTGGATTTGTAAGTTGGTTTTGAGGGGGCTGCTCGCCCCCTTTTTTACCCCTCGTTTTTTGTGTTTGTTGTGGTTTATATGTTGGTTGAAAGGGGGCTACTCGCCCCCTCAAAACCAACATAAAAATCAAAACCCACACCAAGCACAAACATAATAAAAGAACAAAAAAAGCAAAAACATCTCCACTTCCACCAACAACTTTAAAAAAGCCACAACACCGACCGCAATTCCAAAAAACAAAATCCTTTTTAGAAAAGTGCCGCCAAGCACTACACCCCTTGAGACTTGCGAAGCAAGTCTCTCAAGCCCCTCGCGGCAATTGAGCGAGTGCCTTTCTTTCCCCATTTCTTTGGGCAATCAAAGAAATGGGCGAGGGGTTATCGCTCCGCTATAACAAGAAATAAGGCTATCAAGGGGGCGAGCAGCCCCCTCAAAACCAACATAAAAATCAAAACCCACACCAAGCACAAACATAATAAAAGAACAAAAAAAGCAAAAACATCTCCACTTCCACCAACAACTTTAAAAAAGCCACAACACCGACCGCAATTTCAAAAAACAAAATCCTTTTTAGAAAAGTGCCGCCAAGCACTACACCCCTTGAAACTCGCCAAAGGCGAGTTTCACAAAGCCCCTCGCGGCGAATGAGCGAGTGCATTTCTTTCCCCATTTCTTTGGGCAATCAAAGAAATGGGCGAGGGGTTATCGATACCTTATAATCAAATCCAACGCAATCAAGGGGGCGAGCAGCCCCCTTTAAACCAAGTCGAAAATTACAAAAACACAAAACGGAATAAAAAGGGGTGAGCAGCCCTCTTTTAAACCAACCCCAAAAACCAAACCAAACTCAAAACGGGGTCAAAAGGGGCAACCCCTTTCGACTATAGCGAGGGCAAATCAAAAAGGGGCGAGCAGCCCCTTAATTATTTTTAACTATTCGTTTCGCATAGACCTCGCAGGTGGCCGCATTCATTGTAATAACATAATAGTCTCCGTTAAGGTATGTAAAGATAAGGTCGCACAGTCGCACATCGTCGCCGAATTCCTCCGGTGAATGAGCCTCGCCGTCAATGCCTATAAAGGTTTCGTAGGGGGCATACAGCTTGTATTCGGGAATTTCGTCAACGAAGTAGGTGGTATCGTCAATGTACATAAGGGCAACCGTCTGGCATATTTCAATGCTGAACAGACCGTTGTTTATGAGAATCTGGTTAAGTCCCTGTGTGCGGATTGCCTTTGCGTCAACCTTGCCCGTGTAATACTCGTAAACCTCGTCCCCGATAACCATACGGACAAAAGGCTCTGCCTCCTTGCCGTCGGATATTACCGCATACAAATCCGACTCAATGCGCAGGAAAGGCTGACCCGAGCGGTCGAAAAAGGTAACGCTTTCCGCAACTGCGGTATAGCCCACGTGCTTCTGCTGCCACTTTTTGAAGGCTTTTTTCTCCTTTTCAAGCTGACTGTCGCTTACCTTGGTGAACTTCATATTGTTGAACTGCTCAATAAGGCTGTTTACATATTCCTCGTTTATAAAAAGCGCCGAGTCGTCATGGTAGTATTTGCTCAGCGAAACCGTTTCGGGAGTGTATGAAGCGGTTAGAATTTTTGCAGGATCAAGCCTTGGAGTATAGGTTTCGGGACCCGACTTTGTGGTTTCGGCGGGAGTGGTAGTGGCTGCTGTGGTTGCTTCGGTGGGAGGAGCGGTTACCGCCTCGGGAGTGGTGGTAACGGCGATTGCCGTTGTGGTTTCGGTAACGGGAGCGGTTGTCGTAACCGGAGCAGTGGTGGTAACAGCCGTTGTTGTGGCTGCGGTAGTAGTGGTTGTTTTCGGCGTGGTGGTAACGGCGGTAGTAGTTGCGGAGGTTTGGGCAGATTCGGTGAATGGTGGCTCGCTTTCGGCAGTCGACGTTTCCGTATGGGAATCCGTGAGAACAGGCTCCGTCTGCTGTTCTGTATTATCAGTGCAGGCGGTGAAAAGCAAAGCGATTGCCGTTATCAGAGCCAATATATATAATCTGATTTTAGCCATCAGCGGTTATTTTCTCCTTTGTAAATGTGGGATTATTTATATTGTACCACATTTTAGGAAGCTTTTCAATCTAAATTATGTGAATTTCTCAAACTTATGAAAAAATTAAGACCTGCCGCTTTACCGACAGGTCTTTAAGTTATTCTGTTAAGGCTCAGCTAAGCTTTACTTCTACAATGCTGTCGTCGCCGTCTGCAAGATATTCCACATCCCTTGTAATATCTGACGCATTTTCAAGTCTGCTGATGCTGATGTTGTAATCTGTTGCGCTGATTTCCTGTGTCGAGCTCTTTACCAGAGGTGAATATACCTTTGCGTAAATGTAAATAGTAACTTCACCGTCAGTTTCGCTGTCCTTTACCTTGCATTCGTAGGGAATTACGAATACATAATTGTTGCTTCTCTTGGAGGTGCATACGAAGTAAGCCTTCTTGCTTACCTTGCAGCTTGTTACCTCCTGGTCATAGCAGGTGAAGCTCCATGAGTCGTGAACCATATATGACCAGTCGTTGTAGATATAATCTTCAATCTTATCGGTAATGGACTCTGCAAAGGTCTTTACGCTGTCCTTATCGAACTGCTTTTCGGAAGTGATGTATCTGTCAAGCAGACCGCCGTCAACTGTGATTTCCTTGGTTACGTTCTTGAAGATAACGCCGTTTGTTGCATAATCGTCAGGCTCAACCGCATTGTAGCCGCCTGTTACTGTGAAATTGATTGTGTCGTTGCCGGAAATGTTCCAGGTCTTGTCACATTCAATGTAGAATGAGCCGATATACTGTCCATCGTCATAGCTGCTTTCAGTGCCGTCAACAACTGTAAGAGTTGATGAAGGTGTGGCAGTTAAGCTTGAAAGCGTGAAATAGCTGCTGTCGGGATAATCAACTGTAAGCTTGATATTGCCTACCGTTACTTCGGTTTCGGGCCAGCTGAATTTTAACTCTGCACTGCCGTCAACGCCTGTGATGTCAAATTCAACGTAGTCGAATACGTCAAACTCCTCAGCCTCGCCAAGACCGCTTACTGTAAATACAGCTTCGGTTTCCTCGTCAACAAACCAGCCGTACTTGTCAAGGAGAGTATCAGATGTGCTTGAATCGGCGGAAATTGTTACTCTGAATTCATCGCCGTTCTTAAGAGTACCCTCTGAACCGGGAGTGTTGATGCTGATTGAATAATAATCGTCTGCGTAAACGTAGCTGCCCCAGCTCTTTGTAATATTGAATGGGAGAGCGTTGTCCTTTATCTTCAGCTCAACGCAGCCTGCGCCATCGAAACCTACAAATTCTGCGTCGAAAATGTCGTTTGCAGAGAAGCCCTTTGGTTCTTCAAGACCTGCAACGGTGTATTCGATCGTGTCGTTGCCGCTGAGAGAAATGCCCGATTTCTTTGCGATTGTTTCAAGGTTCTTGATCTTGAATACAACCTTTTCGCCGTTGGAAGCCTTTCTTGTGTTGCCGTCAACGTCAAATACAATATTGTTAAGCTGATACCATGACTCAAGATTCTTAAGGGAAAGCTTGTCAAGTCCGTCAACGCCGTAAACGTCCTTAAGCAGCTTTTCGGAGTCGATTTCGTATGTAACGTGACCGTAGCCGTTGTAGCCGTCTGCGGTAATTTCAACATACTTTGTAAGGTCGACCTTGCTTGCAATGCTTACAAGAACAACGATAAGCACGATAAGCACAATAAGACCTGCAAGACCGATACCGCCGAACATAAGCAGCTTCTTGTTCTTCTGGAAGAAGCTTGGACCTGCGGGAGCGGGTGCGGGTGCAGGCGCAGGAGCAGGTGCGGGCGCAGGCGCAGGAGCGGGAGCTTCCTGTGTTGCTGTCTGAGCGGCAGCGGGAGCGGGATTTGCCTGCGGAGCGGGTGTTGGTGCAGGATTTTCCTGCGGAGCGGGTGCAGGATTAACAGGTGCGGAGTCAGACTTTTTCAGCCATGTGCCGCACTGGGGACATACGTTTGAATTGTCGGGTATTTGTTTACCGCAATTACTACAGAACATCTAATCACCTCATACTGATATTTTTACCACATTATAACACTAAAATATTTAAAAGTCAATATTTGTCGGATAAATTGTATAAATGACTAATTATGCCCTTTATTTTGGTGTTTTAAGCACCTTTTCCGCTATTGACAAAGGCTTTTTTTGATGTTACAATTTTAATATGTATGCACAGATTTCAAACAATATCAAAGGAAACGCAATGAAGAAATTATGGGCGGTTTTTGCCGCATTGTTTATTATAGTATTCACCCTTGCAGCCCCCGTTTCTGCGGAAAGCAGCACTCTTTCTGCGGCGGAAAAAGCGGTTTTGTGGGTGAAAGCTCAGTACGGCACGAAGGGCGATTCTCCCCTTATAAACAGCGCTTTTTGTGAAAATGCAGGCAAGCCCGAGGGGGACTGGTATGTTATTGCGCTGAAAAAGCTGGGGCTTGAGGATAACTATGGGGATTACCTTTCGGCGCTGACGGACTATATTTCAGGGAAATATGCCGAGGGAACGGAAAACAGCCTTAACCCCACCGACTATTACCGCATGATAATCGCAATTAAAGCCTGCGGCGGCGACCCTTGTAACGTCGGCGGAACTGACCTTGTTGCCGACAGAATATTCTGCCTTGAAAATCCTGCAAAGCAGGGAATAAACGGCTGGATTTGGGCGCTTATTGCCCTTGACAGCGGAGATTACCCCCAGCCCGACGACGCACTTAACACAAAAGAAAAAATCATTGACGAAATCCTTGCAAAGCAGCTGCCCGACGGGGGCTTTGCAATGACGGGCACAAAGGCAGACCCGGACGTTACCGCTATGGCGCTGCAAGCCCTTGCACCTTATTATTATAAGGAGGGCTTTGAAAACGTAACTGCGGCGATTGAAAAAGCTGTGGACTGCCTTAGCAAAATTCAGCTCCAAAACGGCGGTTATTCAAGCTGGGGCGTTGAAAATTCCGAAAGCGCCTCTCAGGTTGTAATCTCCCTTTGCTCTCTTGGAATAAGCCCCGAGGACAGTGGCTTTACCAAGGACAAATCCCTTTTTGCGGAGCTGCTTTCCTATCAGCTTTCCGACGGGGGCTTTGCTCATATCAAGGGGGACGAAAAAGGCGCAGACATTACCGCAAGGCAGGCTTTGCTTGCTCTTACGGCGGTACAGCTTCTTGAAAAGGGCGAAAGGCTGTATGATTTTTCGGCTGACGGTACGGCGGAAAGCGGTACTGACAATTCGGACGGCACAGCGAACAATGCCGAAATTTCAGACGAAACCGCCGCCCGCATTTCCGAAAATATCACCCCCGATTATCGCCCCATAATAGCAGTATGCGTCAGCGCCGTGCTTCTGATCGCCCTTGCCGCCGTAATAGGAGTAAGCGTGAAAAAACAGCTTGGAAAGCGCAGTATTCTCACAGGCATTATTGTAATTATGGTTCTTGGCTTTATTTCGGGCTGGCTTATCTATGGCGTAAAATATCAGTCCGTTGAGGACTATTACCTTGAACACATTGACGATATAACCGAGGACAGCGAAACCGTATTTTTAAGCATAAACTGCTCCACCGTACTTGACAATTTGGAAAGCCTTGACAAGGGCCTTGAAAGGTATGTGGGAAACGGGGAGATACTGCCAAAAACGGAGTATGTTCTCCGTGAAAAGGACACAGCTTACGACCTTTTGCTCCGTGCTGTGCGGTATAACAAAATACAGCTTGAACACAAGGAAAACGGCTATATAATGGGCATAAACTACCTTTACGAGTTTTCCTGCGGAGAGCTTTCGGGGTGGATGTACAGGGTAAACGGGGAGTTTCCCACTGTTTCCTGCGCCGATTACGTCCTTTCAGACGGAGATTATGTGGAATGGGTTTATACCTGCGATTTAGGCAGAGATGTAGGCGATAATTATTATATGGAGGCGCAAGTTGAGTAGGCTTCACCCTTTGACTTTATTCTGTTATTTTGCGGCGGTGCTGATATTTGCAATGTTCACCCCAAACCCTGTTATTCAGACGGAAGCTCTTATGGGAGCAGGTCTTTTTCTTTGCTTTACAAGCTCCGCAAAGGAAAATTTCCGCTCCGCCCTGTTTTATTTTCTGCTGATTATCCTTGTGGGAATTTCCAACCCCCTTTTCTCCCACAACGGCACAACTCCCCTGTTTTTTATGAACGGAAACGCCGTTACCCTTGAAGCAATCGCCTATGGCTTTTTCGGGGGAATAATGCTTGCAGGAGTAATGCTGTGGTGCAAAAGCCTTACACATCTTATGACAAGCGATAAGGTTATATACCTTTTCGGGCGGATAATTCCCTCCCTGTCCCTTATTTTAAGCATGACCCTGCGGTTTGTACCCTTGTTCAAAAAGGAGATAAGGCAGATAAAAATGGCTCATAAGGGGCTTGGAATGTATTCGGGGGGTAAGCTTGCGGGGGCGGTGAGAGTTTTTTCCGCTATGGTAAGCCGCGCCCTTGAAAACAGCGTAATAACCGCAATGTCCATGAAAGCAAGGGGCTACGGCTTAAAGGGCAGAACAAGCTTTTCCCTTTTCAGAGCAGGAAAGCAGGATATAATCACGGGGTTGCTTTTGCTTATTTTAAGCGGCGCAATAATCGGGTCGGCGGCAGCAGGCTGCCTTGATTTCGGCTTTTATCCCGAGATTACCCCTTTGCCCCTTAATTTGGGAGCAATAAGCGGTTATGTTTCTTTCGGCATTATTGCCTTGCTCCCTTTCCTTATTGAAGTCAAGGAGAATGTAAAATGGCGCTTTTTAATATCGAAAATTTAAGCTTTACCTATTCAGGACAGGAAAGCCCTGTCCTTGACAATATTTCCCTTGACATTAACGAGGGGGAATTTATCGTCCTTTGCGGGCAATCGGGCTGCGGCAAGACAACCCTGCTTAAAACCTTAAAAAATCAGCTTCGCCCAAAAGGAGAAATCAGCGGCAAAATCACCTATCGGGGAAAAGACGTTACCGCCCTTAACGAGCGTGTTTCTGCGGCGGAAATAGGCTTTGTGCTGCAAAATCCCGAAAATCAGATTGTTACCGACAGGGTTTGGCACGAGCTTAGCTTCGGACTTGAAAGCCTTGGGGCTGACCGCAATTTTATCCGCCGCCGTGTAAGCGAAACCGCCTCCTTTTTCGGTATGGAAAAGCTTTTCAGAGCCGAAACCGCTCTCCTTTCGGGAGGACAAAAGCAGCTTTTGAGCCTTGCCTCTGTTATGGTAATGTCCCCTAAAGTGCTGCTTCTCGACGAGCCTACTTCACAGCTTGACCCCATAGCCGCCGCCGAATTTATAGGCACGCTGAACAAGATAAACAAGGAATTCGGCACGGCAATAGTAATTGCGGAGCACCGCCTTGAAGAGCTTTTCCCAGTCTGCGACAGAGCGGTGGTAATGGAAAAGGGCAGGATAATCGCAGACGATACGCCCCGAAATGTGTGCCAAGGTCTTGACAAAAATCACCCTATGATTTGCTCAATGCCAAGCGCAGTGCGTATTTATGCCATGAGCGGCGGCGAGGGGACTTGCCCCCTTACGGTAAAGGAGGGCAGGAGGTACCTTGGGGAAAATGCAAAAAACCGCATACGCTCTCTGACCGTAAAAAAGCCTGATACCAATACCGAAACGGCGGTTGAAATGAAGGACGTTTGGTTCAGATACAGCCGCAAGAGCGCTGATATTCTGCGAGGGGTTTCCCTTAAAATAAACAAGGGGGAGATTTACACAATCTTAGGCGGCAACGGCTCGGGAAAAACCACAACCCTTAACGTTATGGCGGCTCTCCTTAAAGGGTACAGCGGCACGGTGCGTATTTTCGGCAAAAAAATAACCGACTACGGCGGCAATTCCCTTTACAGACAGAATATTTCCTCGTTGCCCCAAAATCCCTCACTTGTTTTCCTGAAGGATACCGTTAAAGAGGATTTTGAGGATATATGCGCTGTCTGCGGCTATGACGAAAGCGAAAGGAATAAAATAATCGGGGAAACCGCCGAAAAGCTGGAAATAACCCATCTTCTGCACCGTCACCCCTTTGATTTAAGCGGCGGCGAGCAGCAGAAATGCGCCATTGCAAAAAGTTTGCTGACCAAGCCCAAAATCCTGCTTATGGACGAGCCTACAAAGGGCATTGACGCTTTCGCAAAAAACAGTCTTTCGAGCATTATAAGAGGGCTGAAAGCCGAGGGAGTTACGGTGGTTATCGTTTCCCACGATGTGGAATTTGCGGGGGAAATTTCCGACCGCTGTGCAATGTTCTTTGACGGAGAAATAATCTGCGAGGACAGAGCCGCCGAATTTTTCAGCGGAAACAGCTACTATACAACCGCCGCAAACCGCATTACAAGAGGCTTTTACGACAACGCCGTTACCTGCTCTCAGGCGGCGGAGCTTATTCGGCTCAACGGAGAAAAGAATGGCTAAAAACATTATAAGATACGGAATATGGTTTCTGCTTATTCCCGTGACGGTTTTTTTGGGAGTAACGGTTTTTGAGGACAGACAATACGCTTTTATTTCAATTGCGGTGGCAATCCTTGCAATAATTCCCTTGCTGATGTCCTTTGAAAAGCGCACTCACAAAACCACGGAGCTGGTAGTAATTGCGGCTATGACTGCAATTTCGGTGCTGGGACGGTTTATTTTTGCGGCAATCCCCGCATTCAAGCCCGTGACTGCCGTTGTAATAATCACCGCCATGTATTTAGGCGGCGAGGCAGGCTTTGTAACGGGCGCACTTTCCGCTTTTATCTCAAACTTCTATTTCGGACAAGGCCCATGGACACCTTTTCAGATGTTTATTTGGGGCTTTATCGGGCTTATTGCAGGACTGCTTGCCAATCCGCTTAAAAGGAGCAAGATTATACTCTGCGTATACGGCGTTCTTGCAGGAATCGTCTTTTCCCTGTTTATGGACGTGTGGGGAGTAATGTGGTTTGACGGGGTTTTCAACATAGAGCGCTATCTTGCAGCGCTGATAACCGCAATTCCCTATACCGCAATTTACGGCGTTTCCAACGTGATTTTCCTGCTTTTGCTGGGGAAGCTGCTGGGGAAAAGGCTTGACAGGATAAAGACAAAATACATTTAGATTGTTGGGGGCTGCTCGCTCCCTTTTTTTACCCCCGTTTTGTGTTTGTTTGTATTTGTGAGTTGGTGGAGAGGGGGCTACTCGCCCCCTTTCAACCAGCATAAAAACAAAGCAAAAAAAGCAACAACATTACCACTTCCGCCAACAACTTTAAAAAAGCATAAACCCCTATTGCAGTTACCAAAAACAAAATTCTTCTACACCAACATTTGACAACCATAAACACCCCTTGAAACTCGCAAAGCGAGTTTCACAAAGCCTCTCGCGGCGCATGAGCGAGTGCATTTCTTTCCCCATTTCTTTGGGCAATCAAAGAAATGGGCGAGGGGTTATTGCTCCACTATAACTAAATCCAAGGCTATCAAGGGGGCGAGTAGCCCCCTTTTAACCAACTTAAAAACCCAAACCAACATAAAACGGTGGGGCAAAAAAAGGGGGCTGCTCGCCCCCTTACAACCAACTTACGAAAACATCAAACAAAAAAGGGTTTGAAAAGGGTACTCCCTTTTCGCTCGGCGGCGTGAAGCCCCCAACAACAAAAAATCCGTCCAAAAGGACGGATTTTCTGCTGTATGAAGATTTTGAAGATTTGGAAATTCAATCAAACGGAGCTGTGTGACTTAACGTAGTCAACAACGTCGTCAACTGTTGTGAACGCCATGCTTACGCAGGTGTCTGCACAGCCGTAGTAAATTGCAATTCTGCCTGTATCAGCATCGCAGAGAGCAGCGCATGGGAATGTAACATTCTGAACGTCGCCAACGCACTCGTAGTATTCACGGGGGTTGATGAGGTATTCAGCGCATCTGTACTTAACAACCCAAGGCTTGTCAATGTCGAGAATAGCAGCGGAGAAGCTGTAAACATAGCCGTTGCAGCTCTGGAGAACGCCGTGATAGAAGATAAGCCAGCCCTCGCTTGTTTCAATCGGAATAGGACCTGCGCCGATCTTTAAGGACTCCCAGCCCTTGTTAGGAGCCATAACGTGTCTGTGTTCGCCCCAGTACTTCATATCGGGGGACTGTGACAGGTACATATCGCCGAAAGGTGTGTGGCCTGAGTCGGAAGGACGGCTGAACATTACATACTTGCCGTTGATCTTTCTTGGGAAGAGAACGCCGTTTCTGTTGAATGGGAGGAATGCGTTTTCGCACTGGTGGAATTCCTTGAAATCCTTTGTCCAGCCCACGCCGATTGTTGGCTTCCAGCCGTAAGCGTTGCACCATGTAATCCAGTATCTGTCCTCAATCCATACGCAGCGTGGGTCGTAGCCGTACTGCCATGGGTTAGCTGCAGCTGTTTCGGGGTCGTCGTTGATCCATTCAACCTTGTTTTCGTTGATGTTCCAGTGAATACCGTCGTCGGAGAAGCCTGCGTGGATAGCCATATTTCTTTCCTTGTCGTCAACACGGAAAACGCCTGCGAACTTGCCGTTGAAAGGAACAACAGCGCTGTTGAAGATAGAGTTGCTGGTTGGGAGCAGATCTCTTGGAATAATGGGGTTGTTGGTAGCACGCCAGATTACGTCCTTGCAGCCCTCGGGCTTGTCCTGCCATGGAAGATTGGGGATAGACTTTTCACCAATGATTTTTACCTTCATAGTTTACCTCTTTCATTAACTTTTTTACTTTACAGCGGTAAGAGGCGTCGCTCTCAACCGCAAAATTTACTGAATATTTATCAACAACCTTATTATAACATAGTGGTTTTGCACTTGTCAAGGGGTTTTGAAATATTTTTTAATTTATTTTTTACTTAAATTATAGAGTAAATAAAGTTAAATAACAATGCTCATATATTTATCAAGCTTTTGCTGTCTGTTTTCGGCGTCTGCCGGTTCGTAAACTCTTGAGCTGCCGCTTTTTCTCATAATGGAACGGGCGGTATGAACATCGGGTATCTCCCCTAATTTAATAAGTGCGCTGATTGAGTTGCCCTCGGCGGTTGCCTCGCTGGGGCCTGCGCAGACGGTTCTGCCTGTTGCGTTGGCGGTAAGGCGGCACAAAAGCTCGTCCTTAGAGCCGCCTCCGAACATATAGACGGTGGGATAGGTTTTGCCCGTCAGCTTTTCAATGCCCTTTAGCGTTCTGGCAAATTCAAGGGAAAGGCTTTCGTAAATCACTCGGAGGGTCTGCCCCACGGATTTTGGCACAGTCTGTCCCGTGCGCTCACAGTAATGGCGGATTTTTTCGGGCATATTTCCCGGCTCCGCAAAATCCTCAGCGTTGGGGTTAATGTATGAGCCGATTGAAACGGCGGATTTTGCAAAGGCTTCAAGCTGGTCGTAGGTGAAAATGTCTCCCTGCTCCTGATAATAGCGCTTGCACTCCTGAATAAGCCACATTCCCATAATATTTTTCAGGAAAGCGGTGGTATTGCCGTAGCCGCCCTCGTTGGTAATGCCGTAATACATAGCCTCTTCGGTGGGGATTGGCTTTTCAAGCTCCGTACCGAATAATGTCCATGTGCCGCAGCTTATAAAGGCAAAATCCTTTTCCTCGGCGGGAATTGCCACAATTGCGGAGGCGGTATCGTGGCTCGGTGCGGCAATAACAGGCACTTCCCTGCCGCAGAATTCGGGCTTTAAGTAGCCGTAAACGTCCCCTGCCCTGATAATTTCCCCGAAAAGCTTTTGAGGGAAACCAAGCTTGTCGATAAGCTCCCAGTCCCAGTCCCTTGTAACGGGATTGATAAGCTGAGTGGTGGTTGCCTCGGTGTATTCGTTTTTGAATTCTCCCGTAAGATAATGGCAGATAACGTCGGGCATCATCAGCAGATGGTCTGCAAGGTCAAGAAGGTGGGGATTTTCCCTTTTGAGGGCATAAAGCTGATAAATGGTGTTGAACCGCATAAACTGTATGCCTGTCCGCTTGTAAAGCTCCTTTTCGCCGATTATTTCCCAAACCCTTTCGGGGATTCCCTTTGTGCGCTCATCACGGTAATGAACAGGCTTTTCCACAAATTCTCCCGTTTTGTCCATAAGAGCAAAGTCAACGCCCCATGTGTCAACGGAAACGGCGTCAAATTCTCCCGCCTTTGAAATTGCCTTTTTTACTTCCTTGAACAAATCGTCAATATCCCAGCAAAGCTTGCCAAGCACGGTAATGGGCTTGTTGGGGAAACGGTGTATTTCTTCCGAAACAATACGCTTTCCGTTGTAGCAGCAAAGCATTGCTCTTGCGGAGGAAGCGCCAAAATCAAAAACCAATACTTTTTTCATAATGCGTCCTTTTTAAAGAGAATATTTTTTGTAGCCCGGGTGTCTGATTGGGAAGGACTTTGCGATTTCGCAGCATTCGTCGATATTTTCCCTTGAAAGCTCCTTAGCGCCCCCAAGCTGTCTTGCAACAAGGCTTACCTTTGCGAAATGCTCCAGTGTTTCCATGCGGTAATAAGCCTGGGTAATGTCCTTTCCTACTGTAAGTGCGCCGTGGTTCATAAGTAAAATCGTATCGTGTTCCGCAAGGAACGGTGCAACTCCGTCCGGTACGCCCTGTGAGCCGGGGGTTGCGTAGGGTGCAATGGGCACCGAGCCGAGGAAAATTATTGCCTCGGGCATTGTATAGTCGTCAAGGGGTATATGTGCGATTGCAAAGCCTGTTGCCGTTGGGGGGTGAGCGTGTACAACAGCGCCTATGTCGGGGCGCTCCTTGTAGCAGCGCAGATGCATTTTGAACTCGGAGGAGGGACGGTAGCCCTCGGGGCACTCCACAATTTCATTGTTTGCATTCATTTTGATGATCATTTCGGGAGTAAGTATGCGCTTGCTTGTTCCCGTTGGGGTTGTAAGGAAGGTGTTGTCGTCGATTTTCATTGAGATATTGCCGTCGTTTGCCGCCACAAATCCCAGCTGCCAGATAAGATGTCCTACCTCGCAGATTTGTTCTTTCATTTCATATTCAGTCATAATATTTCCCTTTCCTGCCGCATAATATGGATTGGCGCATTTTTATGCCGCCCGTTCTGCCAATACGACACCTACTTACATTTTATCACTATTTTTGCTCATTGTCCACAAAAAATTAAAAAAATTCGGAGGCATTTATGACAATTCAGCATTATCCCTTTCAGCCCGTGGAATTACCCTATGACTATGACGCCCTTGAACCCTTTATTGACGCCCGAACGGTTGACATTCACTACAACAAGCACTACAAGGGCTATATCGACAAGCTGAACGGCGCTCTCAAGCCCTATCCCCAGTATCACCAATGGACGCTGAAAAGGCTTATTTTCGAGTGCGGCTATCTTCCCCGTGAAATAAGGCAAACCGTTCTGCGCAGCGCAGGAGGCGTTCTCAACCACGAGCTTTATTTTTACTCAATGTGCAAGGGGAAAATAATCAGTCCCTTTATGTCGGAGCGTATCTCAGCCTGCTTCGGCTCGGCGGAAAATATGGAAAACCGCCTTGCGGAGGCGGCGGAAAGCGTTTTCGGCTCGGGCTATGCCGCCCTTATCGCCACAAAATGCGGCTGTCTGCGCCTTGTGAAGTTCTCAAATCAGGACACCTCCTATTTGCAGGAGGGTTTCCCTCTTCTGCTTATCGACGTGTGGGAGCACGCATACTATCTTAAATATACCTACAACCGCAAGGCTTATGCGGAAAACTGGCTCAACCTCATAAACTGGGAATTTGCCGAAAAGCAGTACAGGGAGCTGTACGGTGAAAGATAGGGGCTGTAAGCCCCTTCAGACTGTCGATAAACCCTGAGAACAGGGTTTATCTTAGTGAATATTGAATATTGAATAGTGAATAATTGAGGTGTGCCCTTCGGGCAGGGATTTAAAAAGCGAGCTATAATCACATTTTCCGGAATAATCGGCGAAGCCGATACCACAATTATTCATTCTTCGTTATTCAGTATTCAATATTCATTTCTTGTCGAAAAGACTTTTTTGACAAGCTGTAGGGGCTGTAAGCCCCTTTTTTGATTTTTTTCCTCAAAACCCTTGAAATTGAAAATATTATGGTGTATAATATATAAGACTATTTATGCGCTTATAGCTCAGCAGGATAGAGCGGCCGCCTCCTAAGCGGCAGGCCGGAGGTTCGAATCCTCTTAAGCGCGCCATATTTTTGTAAGGCCTAAGGGCTTTACGCCCGAAAAATACACCTTTATAAATATAATCAGAAATTGGTTGACTATGAAATTCAAATGGAACAAAAAATACGGCAGGATTGCCGCCTATGCCATAGGCGTTATCGTAATCAGCGGCATGCTGCTGCTTGCCGTCAACTATCTGCCGGGCTTTGAAGAGGTCTTCAGCTTTATCGGCTCGGTGCTTACCCCCATTATATGGGGTGTGGTGATTGCCTACCTATTAAATCCGATTATGGATTTTTTTGAGCACCGAGTTTTCAAAAAGTGGCAAAAGGACGCTTCAAGGCGGAAACAGCGCCGACTGCGTGTGATTTCCCTGTGGATAACGGTAATAGTGGCTCTTGCACTTATGGCGGGAATGGTGTGGCTGGTAACGCCTCAGCTGCTTGGCAGCGTTTCAAAGCTTGTACCTCAGCTTGAAGCCTATGCCCTCAATATCCGTGACTGGGCGGAAAGCACCTTTGCGGACAGCCCCGAAATCGCAGCCTTTATTGCAGACCCAATGGTGCAGCTTGAAAAGTACATTTCCGAGCTGTGGACGTCCATGCAGCCTGCTCTTACAAGCGCAATTTCAAAGGTTGGCGGCGGTCTGCTAAGCTTTGTAATCGGCTTCAAGGACTTTATCATCGGCTTTATTATCGCAATTTATCTGCTTCTTGCAAAGGATATGCTGCTGCGGCAGGCGAGAAAAATCCTTTTCGCTTTCCTGCACAACGACTTTGTACAGCACATACTGAACCTTTGCCACCGCTCCAACAAGATTTTCAGACATTATATGGTGGGAATCGTGCTGGACGCATTCTTTGTGGGCTGTCTGACCTTTATTTTCTCCACAATAATCGGTGCGCCCTACCCCGTACTCCTTGCGGTAATAATCGCCTGCACAAACATTATCCCATTTTTCGGCCCCTTTATCGGCGGTATTCCAACGGCAATAATCGTGCTGCTTGACGACCCGCTGAAATGCCTCTGGTACGTTATTTTCATGCTGTGTATGCAGCAGTTTGACGGAAATGTTATGGTGCCGCTCATACAGGGGGACAGGACAGGCGTTCCAAGCGTATGGGTGCTTATGGCGATAATCGTTGGCGGCGGCTTGTTTGGCTTTGTGGGAATGTTGCTTTCCGTACCTGTTTTTGCGGTAATTTATATGCTTATGAGCGAATGGATCTCCACACGGCTCAAAAAGAAAAATCTCCCCTCGGACACGCTTCTTTACGAGGACAACGTGGGGCGGTTCACAAACGATTACGTCTATACCGAGGAGGACAGGCAGAAGGACAATGAAAAGCTGGAACAGCTTGCGGCAGAGGACGGGAAAAAGAAAAAGGTACGCATAAAAAAGCTGGAGCAGGCTATTGAAAAGAAAAACGAGGAATTTGAGGAATCCCTGAACAATTCCGAAAATGATGTGAAATAGCTTGAAATAAGGCGTCCTATGTGATATAATTCTAAATTGATTTTGAATAATTGAAAGGTTTGGTTTTAAAATGAAAGATCAGCTTCAGAAAATAAAGGAGCAGGCGTTAAGTCAGATTGAGGCCTGCAAGGAAGTCAAGGAAATTGACGACTTACGAGTTAAGGTGCTTGGCAAAAAGGGCGAGCTTACCGCTATATTAAAGCAGATGGGCAAGCTTTCCGCCGAGGAAAGACCGGTTATCGGACAGCTTGCAAACGAGGTAAGGGAAAAGCTGGAAAGCTCCATTTCCGAAAAGCTTGCAGCCCTTAAATCCAAGGCTGTTGAAATGAAGCTTGCAGCCGAAACTGTTGACGTTACAATGCCCGGCACAAAGCACGAGCAAGGCAGACGTCACCCGCTGAACACAGTCCTTGAGGAAATGAAGGACATTTTCAGAGGAATGGGCTATACCGTTGTGGACGGCCCCGAGGTTGAGGAAACAAAGTACGTTTTCGATATGCTGAACACCGACGAGGGACACCCCGCAAGAGATCCCCAGGATACATTCTACATCACAGACAAAATTCTGCTTCGTACACAGACCTCTTCCGTGCAGATAAGGACAATGCTTAAGGAAAAGCCTCCTATCGCTATTATCAGCCCCGGCAGAGTTTACCGCTCCGACGCTGTTGACGGAACACACTCCCCTATTTTCCACCAGTGCGAGGGTCTTGTAATCGACAAGAAAATCACCTTCGGCGACCTTAAGGGCACTCTGGAAATGTGGGCAAAGCGTCTTTACGGCGACAATGTAAAGCTGCGCTTCCGTCCTCACCACTTCCCCTACACAGAACCCTCCGCAGAGGTTGACTTACAGTGCTTCAAGTGCGGCGGCAAGGGCTGCTCTCTCTGCAAGGGCGAGGGCTGGATTGAAATGCTTGGCTCAGGCATGGTACACCCCCAGGTGCTTATTAACTGCGGCATTGACCCTGAGGAATATACAGGCTTTGCTTTCGGTATCGGTCTTGAAAGAATTACAATGATGAGATACGCAATAGACGATATGAGATTGCTTTACGAGAACGATTCAAGATTCCTGTCACAGTTCTGAAAAAGGTGAAATATGAACGCTGAAAAAAAGAAAGCCATAGAAATTGTAGTTGATGCAAGCATAAAAAGCTTTGCAGCAGGACTGACAAGCAGATATGAAAAGGAATTAAACTGTGACGACGGCGTTATAAATATGAAGAAAAACAACTGCTTCATTGCGGAATTGGGCGAAGAATTTATGTTCTATTCTGCCTTTGTTCGAAGCTTTGACAGCAGCTTTGGAAATATCCTTGAACAGATAGGAAACGACATAGCAAAATTATCCTACGAAGTCAAAGGAGATATTACCTCATTTATCCTGCCTGACCAGACGCAGCGGATTGCCTCTGTGCTTGACAGTTATCTTGACCACACGTCAACTCCGTCAATATCTCACTACTCAAATTTTGATGTTATTTATCCTAAAAATACGGTAAGCTTTGAAAGAACTCACGTTACCGATAATTATTTTTATAACCCCAAAACCAATGAGCATTATATAATTGAGCTTAAAGCGTCCGGAGATTTGGACAATAAGAAAGCAAGAGCAGAAAAGTCCGCATTATTGGAAGAATATTTTTTGCTGAAAAATTCTCTAAAGGACGATAAGACCGCCAAGATATACATATATTTTGGCACGGCGTATAATAAATACGGAGAGAATAATTATTGGAAGCAGGAAAGAGTAAGACAGTTTTTCGCAGAAGATGAACTGCTTATCGGCAAGGATTATTGGAATTTTGTATGCAACGATAAAGATGGTTTTGATATCATTTTCAATCAATATAAAATTTCAGCAGGGAAAATAAAAGAAGCGTTGGAGAAAATAAAAAAGATGTATTTTGATAATGGAAATTAAAGTAAACGAAATCGACAAAAAACTGCTGGTTAATTCCGATTGTTTTTCTGTTTTAAAAAATCTTCCCGATAAGTCAGTTGATTTAATTCTGACAGACCCGCCCTATAACCTTGCAAAGTACAGTACAGGAAATATGTCCTTTGATTGGCGCTCAGATATCAACAACGATGTTGCGGAATGGGATTTAGTTGAACTTAAGCCAACTGATTTGGCGGAAGAATTTAAAAGAATTCTGTCGCCAAAAGGAAATATATTTATATTTTGCTCTTATAATCTGATTGGCGAATATCACAAGGCTTTCGACCCCATATTCGACACATTTCAGTTTATGGTATGGCATAAAACAAACCCTGTTCCAAATTTCAGAAAGTCATCGTTTCTCAACAGCTGTGAGCTGATTGTTTCTTGTTGGAATAAAGGACACACTTGGAATTTTACAAATCAAAAGGATATGCACAATTTTATTGAAAGCGGTATTTGCATGGGAAAGGAAAGAATAAAGGACAAAAACGGTAAAAATCTTCACCCAACACAAAAGCCTGTTTCAGTTTTAAAAAAAATAATCGAAATAGCGTCTAACCAAAACGATATTGTGCTTGACTGCTTTAACGGAGTAGGAAGTACCGGAGAGGCGGCGTTAAGTCTTAATCGGAGATATATCGGAATTGAAATAGACAAGCAGTATTTTGACGCAACAGCTGAGCGCTTAAAAAATTATTAGTAAAATAAATTCCATGAAAGGAAGAATAAAATGGATTTATCTATGAAATGGCTTAACGACTACGTTAAAGCCGATATGCCAATAAAGGACTTTGTTGCCGCAATGACCATGAGCGGCTCAAAGGTTGAAACCTACAAATCACTTTCCGAGCCTTTATCAAAGGTTGTTGTAGGAAAGATAACAAAAATCGAAAAGCACGCCGACAGCGAAAAGCTGTGGATTTGTCAGATTGACATCGGCGAAAAGACCGTTCAGATCGTTACTGCGGCGCAGAACTGCTACGAGGGCGCAATTGTTCCCGTTGTTCTTGACGGCGGCGTTGTAATCAACCGCAAGGAAGGCGGCTCAATGAAGATTACAAAGGGCAAGCTTAGAGGCGTAATGAGCGAGGGCATGATGTGCAGCTTTGAGGAGCTGGGCATGGAAAATTCCGACTTCCCTTACGCAACTCCCGACGGAATACTTATCTTCAACGAAGACCCCGACATTGACAAGTTTGAGCTTGGAATGGACGTAACAAAGGCTGTGGGCATTGACGATACACAGGTTGAATTTGAAATCACAAACAACCGCCCCGACTGCCTTTCCGTTTTAGGCCTTGCAAGAGAGGCAAGCGCTACCTTTGACCTGCCCCTTAACTACAAAAAGCCCCAATTCAAAGGCATTGACTACGACATTAACAAGGACGTTTCCGTTACCGTTGAAAACACGCAGCTTTGCTCACGCTATATGGCAGGTCTTGTAAAGAACGTTAAGATAGGCCCGTCCCCGAGGTGGCTGGCGGAAAGACTTCGTGCAAGCGGCGTCCGTGCAATAAACAACATCGTTGATATTACCAACTTCGTAATGCTTGAATACGGTCACCCAATGCACGCATTCGATTTAAGATATGTTGAGGGCGGCAAAATTGTTGTCCGCAACGCAAAGGATGGCGAAACCCTTAAGCTCCTTGACGAGGCGGCAGAGCCGGTTAAGCTTTCACCCGAAATGCTGGTTATTGCAGACGAGAAAAAGCCAATGGCTGTTGCAGGCGTAATGGGCGGCGAATATTCGGGTATATGGGACGATACAACCACCGTTGTATTCGAGGCTGCCTGCTTCGACGGCGTATCCGTAAGACGTACTGCAAAGAAAATCGGTGAAAGAACAGAGGCAAGCTCACGCTTTGAAAAGCGCCTTGACCCCGCAAACGCTGAGGAGGCGCTCCACAGAGCATTGGAGCTGGTTGAAATGCTTGGCTGCGGCGAGCCCTGCAAGTCAATTATCGACTGCGACCACTCAAATAAAGAGCCCTTCACATTAAAGCACGACTACAAATGGATTAACGAGTTTTTAGGCTCGGACATCAGCGAGGAGGAACAGGTTTCAATCCTCAAAAAGCTTGGCTTCGGCTATGACAACGGCGTTGTTACAGTGCCCCCTTACAGAATCGACATTGAACGTCAGTGCGACCTTGCGGAGGAAGTAGCGAGAATTTATGGCTACAACAACATTCCTACCTCTATCCCAAGACTTTCAAGCCAGAGCAAGATGACTCCCGTACAGGCTTTCCAGCAGAAGCTTACGGAAATCATGATTGCAGAGGGCTGCTATGAAACAATGACCTTCAGCTTTATTTCTCCAAAGTGGTATGATAAAATCAATCTGCCCGAGGAGGAAAAGCGCTCCGTTGTTATCACAAACCCTCTTGGCGAGGACACAAGCGTTATGAGAACAACAATGATTCCGTCTATGATGGAGCTTGTTGTACGCAACATAAACAACAGAAACCTTGCAGGCCGTTTCTTTGAAATAGGCAGAGTTTATAAGCCAATGGAAAGCGTTGACCAATTGCCTGTTGAGGAGGACGTACTGGCAATTGCTCTTTACGGCGAAAAGGAGGACTTCTTCTCCTTAAAGGGTATTGTGGAGGAAATACTGGACAAGACAGGCATTGAGGGCAAGTTCACACAATGCACCACAAACAAGACCTTCCATACGGGAAGATGCGCTGAGCTTACAGCAGGCGGCAAGACAATCGGTACTCTTGGCGAAATTCACCCCCTTGTTTGCGAAAACTACGGCGTTAAGGACAGAATTTACATTGCCGTGCTTAAGCTTGCTCCCATGATTGAAGCACAGAACACCGACATAAAGTACAAGGCATTGCCTAAGTTCCCCGCAATGACAAGAGATTTAAGCCTTGTTTGCCCCGACGAGTTAAGCTCGGGCGAAATTATTGACATAATCACAAAAACAGCTAAAAATCTCGAGCAGGTAACACTGTTCGATATGTATAAGGGCACAGGCGTTCCCGAGGGCAAAAAGTCCCTTTCCTACAAGCTTGTACTTCGTCATAAGGACAGAACAATGGAAAATGACGAGGCTGACAAGACCGTTGAAAAGGTGCTGAAAGCACTGGCTGAAAAGGATATTACCTTAAGATCGTAAAAGAATCAAAAGAAAGGAATTGAATTATGTCTATCAGAAAGAAAATAGTTTCTGCAATTCTTGCAGGCGTTCTCTGCGTAACAACAGCCGCTTCCCTTACGGGCTGCGGAGATGTAAGCTACGCAATGACAATCAACGACGAAAAGCTTAACGCAGGCATTTATCTGTACTACGAGTATCAGGCAAAGAGCGAGGCAGTTAGCAAGTTTGCTGAGGAAAACCCCGATGTGGATACCTCCGCAGAGGGCTTTGACTACTTTGCAAACAACGTTGAGGGCAGGCCCTTTGCACAGTGGATTACCGACAAGACAGAGGAGCTTTGCAAGGAATATGCGGCGGTAAACGCATTGTTTGACGAAAAGGGACTGGAGCTTACAGAGGACGAAATCAGCGAAATCAACGCAAGCGTAAAGTCCACATGGTATGACGAAAACCCATACCTTGTTTATTACGGAATTGATTTTGACACAATGGGCAAGTACTATGAGTCCCTTGGTATCGGAATGGAAAGCTACAAGCAGCTTGCATTGAACGAGGAAAAGAGAGAAACCCTCTTTGACTCACTTTATTCCGTAGGCGGTACAGAGGGTACAACTCAGGCGGAGGTTGACGCTTACTTTGCTGAAAATTACGCAAGAGCGGCTTATTTTGAGATTGCTCTCGAGGACGGCAACGGGGATACAATCGAAACCAGCGAGGGACTTCAGATTTTAGAGGACCTTGGCAACGGCTATGTTGAGGAGTTAAAGAACGGTACTCCTTTCAGCACAGTTTCAAAGGAATACGATACATTTGTGGACGAACAGCGCAAGGCTGCCGAAAAGGCACAGGCTGAGGCAGACGGCACAGTTTATCTTGAAGAGGACGAGGAAGAGGAAGCAGACGAGGATAAGACCGAAGCTGACTACGAAACAATGTTCACAAAGACAGGCACTTATCCGTCAGAGGAATTTGTGGAAAACCTGTTCGCAATGTCCAACGACGCTCCCCAGCTTTACAAGACCGAGGACGCATATTACGTTGTAGTGCGCCGTGATTTAAGCGAAAGAACAGACTGGCTTGAGGAAAACACTCACACCATTATCCACAAGCTTAAGGAAGACGCAATGACAGAGCTTCTTGCAAACGCTTATGCAGGCTACAATGTTGTAATCAACGAGGCAGCAAAGAGCGCTTACGACCCGAAATCATTAAAGTAAACATTGTTTATCCGCTGCGTCTTTCGGGGCGCAGCGGTTTTTTCGACAATTCGCCTTTCACAGAAAGGAATGATTCTATGATAATTTTAAGCGGCACGGATATTGAAATGGCTTTCGGGGTTGACCTGATTTTTTCGGGGGTTAATTTCGAGGTTGACGAAAAGGACAGAATAGGTCTTGTAGGCGTCAACGGCACAGGCAAAACCACCCTTTTCAAAATCATCAACCGCATTACCGAGCCCGAAAGCGGTACTCTCAATAAATCCGCCGATACCGTAATCGGCTATATGGAGCAGCACGTTGTCCGTGACAGCAATGTTTCCGTCTATGACGAAGCCCTTTCCGTTTCACAGGGGCTTATTGACCTTGAAAAGCAGCTTGACGAAATTCACGCCCAAATTGACAGCGGCAATCACAGCGCTGAAATCCTTTACCGTCAGATGAAATTGCAGGAGCGTTTCGAGCGTGAGGGGGGACTTGAATTTCGTGCAAGAACAAAATCGGCGCTGACAGGCCTTGGCTTTTCGGCAGAGGAGCAGGAAAAGCCCGTTTCGGTGCTCAGCGGCGGTCAGAAATCCAAGGTACAGCTTGCAAAGCTGCTGCTTTCGGGGGCAAATCTGCTGCTCCTTGACGAGCCTACAAACCACCTTGACATAAAGGCCTGCGAATGGCTGGAAAAATTCCTCCTTGAATATAAGGGGGCTTATATCGTCATTTCCCACGACAGATATTTCCTTGACAAGGTAACCACCAAAACCTTTGAGCTTGAAAACAAGCGCCTTACCACATGGAAGGGCAATTACACCAAATACCGACAGCTTAAAGAGGAAAAGCGGCTCACAATGCAGCGTGAGTACGACAACACAATGGCGGAAATAAAGCGCATTGAGGGCATAATCGAGCAGCAGAAGCGCTTCAACCAGGAGCGCAACTATGTCACCATCGCTCATAAGCAGCACAGCATTGACCGCCTTAAGGAAACTCTTGTAAAGCCCGAAGTCCCTCCCGAGGAGCTGCATTTCACCTTTCCTTGCTTTGAGGGGTCGGGAAACGACGTGCTTTACGCAAACAATCTCTGCAAAAGCTTTGACGGACAGTTGCTTTTCAGAAATGTCTGTCTTGATATAAAAAAGGGGGAAAGGGTGTTTCTCCTTGGGCCAAACGGCTGCGGAAAATCCACACTGTTCAAAATCCTTGTAGATAAATATAAGGCGGATTATGGGGATTTCAGGCTTGGAGCAAGAATAAAAATCGGCTATTTCGACCAGATTCAGACGGGACTTACAGACAGCAAAACCGTCCTTGACGAAATATGGGATCAATATCCCAAAATGTCCCAGACCCAGGTGAGAACCGCTCTCGGCTCGTTTTTATTCAAGGGCGAGGAGGTGTTCAAAAAAATCGGATCGCTGAGCGGCGGCGAAAAGGCAAGAGTGGCTTTGCTTAAGCTGATGCTAAGCGGCTGCAATTTCCTGCTCCTTGACGAGCCCACAAACCACCTTGATATTGGCGCAAGAGAGGCGCTGGAGCAGGCGCTTCTCGGCTACAAGGGAACGCTGTTTATTATTTCCCACGACCGTTACCTTATAAATAAGCTGGCGGGAACAATTTACACCCTCACCGAAAACGGCGCGGAAAAGTTCGACGGAAACTATGACGATTATGTAATGAGCATTGAAAACGTCAGCATAAAGGCTCAGCCCGAAAAAACCGAGGACAAGCCCAAGGTGAACAATTACCGTCTGCAAAAGGAAAGAGAAAGCGAAAGGCGCAAGCTGAACACTCGTGTAAAAAAGGCGGAGGAGCGCATTAGTCAGCTTGAACAGCTTATTGATGAACTTAACGCAAGGCTGATGACTCCCGAAATTGCCTGCGATTTTGAAAAGGCGACAGAGATAACAAAGCAGATTGAGGAAAGCAATACGGAGCTCGAACAGCAGATGGAGGAATGGGAAAAAGCGGGAGAGATGTTAGAGAAAATGGAGGAATAAGGCGTTTTAACTGGTTTTAAAGAGGGGCAAAAGCCCCTTTTTTCTTACACATTTCACTTTTTATCGACTTTTTTCACTTAACAAACTCAAAAAAACAGTTTATCCGACAGAAAAATTTTCTCAAAATCGACATCAAGCAATTTAAATCGACCGGTTTCCTTAAAATGCGACTAAATTTTGTAGCCTTGACTAACCTGAGCGGATTTTATTTAGACAAAATCTGCATTGCTTTGCACCCCCAATTTCCTTATAATTATTTTAAGAAGAGAGCTTGTTTTTCATAAACCGCTTTACAACAAAGGGGATTTGTGAGATAATAATATTACGCTCGTTACGGAGGAAAAATGGGAATTAAGGAATACCTTTCGCAGCCTGTTTTGCTTGATAAGGCAATTAACGAAGCAATGCTGGAGCTTGAAAAGCTGAAGCAGCTTGCCCTTGTGTCAAAAAGCTTTGTTACCGCTTCAAGCGGCTCGGGAAGGGTTAGTACCGTTGAGGAAACGGTGGAGAAAATCTGCCGTATGGAGGAAAAAATCAACCGCACTATCGACCGCTACGTTGACACAAAGGCAGAGGTGGAACAGCTTATAGACAAGCTGCCCTCAATGGAACAGCGCACCCTGCTGAAATACCACTACATTCTTGGTCACACCTGGGAGCAGGTGTCGGAGGAATGTTACATAAGCATAAGAAACGTTCATTACATACACGGAAAGGCGCTGGGAATACTCAGCGGAATGGCGGAGGGAATTACCGCATAAGCCTTTCCGTTTCGGGAAAGGCAAGGCAATGACTGAATTTATAATCGGCAAGGAAAAGGCGGACAAAACCGCTGAAATTTTCCGCAGGATAAACGAAAAAGCGGAGGGCAGAGAAGCTCTGCTTATTGTCCCCGACCAGTTTTCCTTTGATACGGAAATAGCCCTTTACAAAAGGGTGAAAAAGGAAAAGCTTATAGACATAACCGTTACTTCCTTTTCAAAGCTGTCCGAAAAAATAATCGGGCTTTATTCTGTCAAGGGAGAATATGCGGACGATATTGTCAAAAAAATGATGATGTTCAGAACGCTGAACGACCTTAAAGGCAATTTTGAGTTCTACCAGCGGCACATAAGAAAGCCCGAATTTCCTGCCTTTATGCTTGATGTGATTTCAACGCTTAAGTCGGGTGGAATTGCCCCCGGCGACCTTAAAAGGCTGCTGGACAGCGGAAAGGAAATGCCAAAATCCCTTCACGATAAGCTTTCCGACATTTTCGTTATCTACAAGGAATATTCCGAAAGCTTAGGCAAAAGCTTTTCTGACAGGCTGGACGATGTTATGAAAGCAGCCCGTCTTGCAGAGGAAAACGGCTTTTTCTCGGATAAGGACGTTTATTTTTACAGCTTTGAGGAGTTTTCGGGCAATCAGCTTGCCTTTGTGAAAACCTCCATTGAAACGGCGGAAAACTCCGTTATCACTCTTACCACCGACTGCGCCCACAGCAGGGAGCAGCGCTTTTTCGCCGCAAACAAGCTTCTTGCAAGGCTGTTTACCTATGCGGGAAAATACAAGGTGACCGTTGTTCCCGAAACAATGCCCGAAGCGGAGGAAACCACCGTTGTCCGTGCAGGAAATATGTACAGCGAATGTAAATGGATAGCCGCCAAAATAAACAGCCTTGTCACCGAAAAGGGTTACAGATACAAGGATATTGCCGTTCTTTGCGGCAATGGCGAATACCCAGTAATACTGGAAAGTCAGCTTAAAAAATACAACGTGCCCGCTTTCCTTGACATTCCCGTAAGCATTATTGAAAAGCCTCTTGCACGTTTTGCCCTTTTTGTGCTGGACGCACTTTCTCTTGAAACAGACGCAATATTGCGGTACATAAAAACAGGCTTTGTCTATATTACTGTGAAAAGAAAGCGTGTAAAGCTTACAAGGCGGCAGATAAATCTCCTTGAAAGCTTTGCAAGAAAATGGAACGTTACCGCAAGGGAATGGGCAAGACCTTTCCCGAAAAATAAGGAAACCGAAGCTGTTGAGGAGCTGCGGAAACAGATTGTAAAGCCACTTACAGAGCTGAAAAAGCGCATTGAGGGTCAGACGGGGGACGTTATAACAAGGGAGCTTTGCTCATTCCTTATGGACGAGGACAAAATGAACATTGAAAGCTCTATAATGGGACTTTGCAAGACGAATTTTGAGCAGTCCTCGGACGAGTTGGTTACAGACGAGAAAAAGGTGGAGGAGTACCGCCAGCTTTGGAGCAAGATAGTCTCCGTTTTCGAGTCGGCTTATGCGGCGCTGGAGGGTTACAAAATGGACCTTTCCGCTTACAGAAAGCTGCTTGGGGAAATTTTCGGTCAGACCACCATTGCAAAGCCGCCCCAGTTTATCGACACGGTAACGGTGGGGGACATTGAAAGAACCCGTACCGCCGCTCCCAAAATTGTCTTTATCTGCGGCGTAAACGAGGGAATTATTCCTGCCGCTGTTAAGCCAAAGGGGGCATTTTCTGCGGCTGAAACGGAGTTTCTCCTGTCGGAAAGGCTGTCTGTTGGAAAGGACAGGACAGACCGCTTTTCGTCGGAGCTGCTCCATACAAGCAAGGCGGTAAGGCTGCCGTCGGAAAAGCTGTTTTTGTCCTATTCGGTGTGGGATTTAAGCGGCAATCCCCTTGAACAAAGCCATATTTTAAAGGAAATCGAGGGCAGCAGGATTATTGCCGAGGAGCAGCCCCCGGAGTTTTACTGCCGCACGGAAGCAAGCGTCAAGGAACAGCTTGCGGCGGACTACTGCGGCAACTTTGAGGAGCGTGAGGCTCTTATGGAAGCGGTGGAGGACGAGGAGTACAAGGCAAGGCTTGAAGCGGCTTTTGTGAAATCGGGAACAGAGGGCTATAAGCACGGCATTGCTCAAAGCGAAAGGGAAATGCTGAAATATTTACCAAGAGAAACCTATTCCCCCTCCGCAATAGAAACCCTTGACAGCTGCCGCTACCGTTATTTCTGCAAATATGTACTGCGGCTTTCCGAGGAGGGCGAAAAGGGTCTTGACCCTATTTCCAAGGGCAATATTATACACAGCGTAATGGAAACCGTGCTGAAAATATACGCAGAGGAAACCGAGCAATACCGTGAAAAGGGCGGCGAGGAAAAGCCCCTGTTTGACCAAACAAGAATAGCTGCACTTTGCAGAGAAGCGGCAGACCGCTATATAAGCGAGGAGCTTATGGGGGATTTCGGCAGCGACAAAAGGTTTACCGTACTGCTTGACGGCGTTGTCCGCACGGCGGAAAAGCTGGTTAAGCACACCATTGCAGACTTTGAAGCAAGCAGATTCAGACCTGCTCAGTTTGAACGGCAGGTAAGCTTTGATATACCCAAAACAAAAGACAGCGACCCCGAAATAAGGGTTGAGGGCAAGCTTGACCGACTGGACGTGCTGACGGACGAAAACGGACAGGAATATTACCGGGTTGCCGACTACAAGACGGGGGGCACTACAATGAAGGTGGGCTGTCTTGAATACGGCAGAAACGTGCAGATGCTTCTTTACCTTAACGCAATCTGCGAGGAAATGGGCGGTATTCCCTCGGGAGCTTTCTATTTCCCCTCAAGCGATGAAAAGACCCTTAACGCCGCAAGCGCCTTTGAGGGAATGACCATTGAGGGGGGTAAGCTGAAATTTCCCGAGAATATGAGCGAGACTGACAAAAAGGCAATTCTTGGCACTCTTGAAAGGGAGAGAAAAAGCCTTGACGACAAGCAGTGGGTAACAAATCATATTCCCTCGGGAATACAGGTGGTTTACAGCGTTACCGAGGAGGGAAACACAATTATCGACCCCGCAACAGAGGATATTTCATCTCTTGAAAACAGATACCGTGGAATGATTTCTTCGGGGGGCAAGCTGTCAAGAGCTTCCGTTATGAGCAAGGAGGAGTTTCTCCACGACGAATACGCACGGCTTATCAGCCACATTGAAAGTACCGTTCGCAAAAACATAACCGAGGTAAACGGCGGCAGCTTTGACGCAATGAAGTACACCGCCGACAACGACAAGGACAACGAATGCCGCTACTGCGAGTTTAAGGCATTCTGCGGCGGCACGGACAGATATGTGCTTATGGATATGAAGAAAATCGAGGAAACCACAGGCAGAAAAGAACGGATTTCCGATAAGCCAAAGGGCAAAAAGAGCGGAAAGGGGGATAAGTAACAGCTATGGAATGGAGAGAAAAACAGCTTCGTGCCATTGAATTTAAGGGCAGAAACGCCATTGTTTCGGCGGCGGCAGGCAGCGGCAAAACCGCCGTACTTGTTGAAAGAGTAATCCGCCTTATTTCCGACGAGGAAAGCCCTGTGCCTGCTGACAGCCTTGTAATCGCTACCTTTACACGAAAGGCGGCGGAGGAAATGAGAGTGCGCCTTTCGCAGTCCCTTGAAAAAAAGCTTGCAAAGGAAAAGGACAACGACTACCTCCGCAGTCAGCTTATCGCTCTTGAGGACGCTCACATTTCCACAATAAGCTCCTTTTGCCTTGATTTGCTGAAGGAAAACGCAGGTCTTGCGGAAATTGCTCCGGGCTTTTCCGTAATGGACGAATCGGAGGCGGCGCTTCTTCGTGAGGAGGCAATGAGGCAGACCCTTGAAAGCATTTACGCAGACAGAAAAAACAACAGGGAGATTATTTCCTGGTACTGCGGCACAAGGGATAACGCTCTTTCCGAGGGAATATATCAGCTTTTTGAGGCTACAAGAAACATTCCCGACGGAAAAGGCTGGCTTATGGAGCAGGAGCGCTGTTACAGCGGCGGATTTACCGATTTTGTGCGGTCAGAGGACGAAAGGGCGGCTGGGCTTATAAGGCTTGCCCTTGAAAGCATTTCGAATATTGATACAAAAGAGCTTACGGAAGCCGCCGCAGGCGCAATTACGGCGGCAAAAGCCTATATAGAGCGCTGGAACGGCATAAAGGGCTATTCAAAAAAGGAAAGCAGCGGCGCAGTTTACGCTCTCATAAGCGAGGGAATACCACCGAAAAAGCCGCTGAAAGACCCCGTTGTCAAGGCGGAACGTGACCTTGCCTATGATTATCTGAAAAGTGCGCTTGATATAATTCAGCTATCGGCAAGCGCAGATAACGACGCTAAGCTGTGCGGAAAGGTACTCCACGGACTTATTAAGGCGGAGCAGCTTTTCGAGCAGATTTTAGCAGGCTTAAAGCGTGACAAAAATGCCGTTGATTTCAGCGACATTGAGCTTATGACCTACGGTCTGCTTACAGACGGAAATGGCGGCAAATCACCTCTTGCAGAGGAGCTTTCGGATCGTTTCAGCTATATTATCGTTGATGAATTTCAGGACAGCAACCGACTTCAGTACGAGATTTTCCGCCTTATTTCAAAGGGAAATAACCTGTACTTTGTGGGAGATATAAAGCAGTCAATCTACAAATTCAGAGGAGCAGATCCCCTTGTTTTTGCAAGGCTGTTAAAAAATCCCGACTTTGAAGCTCTGCTATTAAACGAGAATTTCCGCTCAAACGGCTGTGTGGTAAATGCAGTAAACGGCGTTTTCGAGGGGCTTATGACCGAAAGCTTAGGGGATACAAACTATGACGAAAGCGCAAGGCTTGTAAAGGGCAACACCGCAATTTACAACGAGAAAACCGAAACCGAAGAAAATACGGCGGAGCTTGTGGTGATTGAATCCTCAATGGGCGGCGATACCGAAGCGGTGTACGTTGCGGAGCGTATCAGCGAAATGCTGAAAAGGGGCTTCCTTGTAACGGAAAAGGACGGCAGCAGACGAAAATGCACCTACAAGGATTTCGCAATACTTATGCGCTCGGGAGTTGCAACCTCGGGAAAGGTTTTCAGCGAGGAGCTGAAAAATCGGGGTATTCCCGTTAAAACCAAAAAGGAATCGGGCTTTACCGACCGCAGAGAAATAATGCTTATGGTGGATTTGCTGACCATTATAGACAATCCCTATAAGAATATTGCAATGGCGGACGTGCTGCTTTCGCCCCTGTACAATTTCTCCGACGGCAAGCTTGCAATGCTCCGCAGAATGAAAAACGAAAAGGGGCAGGTTTACGAATATCTTTACGACGCAGTAACGGCGCTGAAGGATACCGACAGTCAGTGCGGCAAATTCTGCCGTGATTTAAGCGAGCTGCGCACCTATATGGCGAACAACTCGGTGGAAGGTCTTGTGCGGCATATTCTTGACGATACGGAGCTTATTCCCCTTATGTCCGCTTCGGAAAATGGGAATATCAAGGCGGCAAATTTACGGCTGCATTTACAGTATGTAAAGCTGTTTTCAAGGTCGGACGGAAGTCTTTCCGACTACATTCGCTACATCAACGATATGCGGAAAAACAATGTGGCGCTTACCGAGGCGGATTCCGCAGACGGAGAGGAAAACGCAGTTTCAATACTTACCGTCCATGCCTCAAAGGGTCTTGAATACCCCATTGTTTTCATGGTGAAAAATCAGAACAGGATAAATTTCAGCGACAGCTACGGAGCGCTGCTTGCGGACAACAACGACGGAATAGGAATGACGGTTATTGACAGGGACAGAATGGTAACAACGGATACCTTGTTCCACACCCATATTGCCCGGTGCAGAAAAAACGGCGAGCGCAGCCAAAGTCTGCGCCTGCTTTACGTTGCAATGACAAGAGCGAGAGAAAAGCTGATTATGACCGCCGCTTTAAAGCCGCCTGCAAAGGAGGACGGGGAGCATTTTGTTCCCCCCGAGGATTGCTGGCTGAAATGGCTTATGGACAGCGGCTCGGTGAAAAACGGGGCAATAAGGCTTGCTAAGCTTACGGACGAGGATATTGAAACAAACACGGACATTGCCAAAGAGGAAGAAACCGCCACCGACTATACGGGACTTTCCGATAAAATAAAGGCAAATCTCAGCCGCACCTACGCTTTTGAGGAAATAACGAAAATTCCTGCAAAGGTAACGGTTTCGGAGGTAGGCATAGAGGACTTTGCGCCCAAAACCGAAAGCGGCAAGGACAAAGGCGGCGTAAAGCTGTTTATCCGCAAGCCAAGCTTTATCGGGAAAAGCGACGAAATGACAGGCAAGGAGCGAGGCGACGCCTACCACAAGGTATTGGAGCTTATAAGCTGGGACAAAAATGCGGAAAGCGCCGAGGTTCAGCTTAAAGCCTTTCTTGACAGCGGAAAAATTACCGAAAGTGAATTTGACTGCGTAAAGGCGGAGGACGTGCAGAAATTTCTGGATTCACCTCTTGGGGAGCGTATCAGAAACAGCGGAATTCTGCGGCGTGAACAGCCCCTTTTCACCGAAATTGAGCCGAAAGCGGTGGGTTTTGACGTGGAAAGCGAGGACAAGCCCTTTGTACAAGGCATTGCGGATATGTTCTTCGCAGAAGATGACGGAATAGTGCTGGTTGACTACAAAACCAACGTAAATGTTACGGAGGAGGACTTGTACAGCGAGTATTTCGGACAGCTTGACATTTACGCTAAGGCAATTTCCGAAATGACGGGAATGAGGGTCAAGGAACGGCTTATATGGTCGGTTTACCTTGGAAAAACGGTTGATATTATGCCGAAATAATAAAAAATGCTCGGGCATTAAACGCCTGAGCATTTTCAATTATCCATTGTTAACTGTTAACTATTAACTGTTAACTATTAACTATTAACTGTCAATTACCGTAAGCTCCTTGCTTGCCTTATTCAGCACCTCGCAGCCGTCCTCCGTAACAATTACAAGGTCCTCAATTCTCACGCCGAATTCACCCGGCAGATAAATTCCCGGCTCAACGGAAAACGCCATTCCCGGCTGAATGACTACGTTGCTTGCGCCGCTTACATCGGGGGGCTCGTGGCAGTCAAGACCGATTCCGTGGCCTAAACGGTGGGTGAAATATTTTCCGTAGCCGCCCTCGGTAATAATATCACGGGCGATTTTGTCAATGTCGGACAATAACATACCCGGCTTTATCAGCTTTTCGGCAGTTTCGTTGGCACGCCTTACAAGCTCATACACCTCACGCTGTTTTGGGGAAACCTCTTTGAAGAAAACCGTCCTTGTCATATCGCACCAGTAGCGGTTGATTGGGATAAATATATCGAAGGTTGCGCTGTCCCCTGCCTTTATAACGGTGGAATCCCCGTCGTGATGAGGGTCTGCGCCGTTTGCGCCGAAGCATACAAGCTGTGTGCCCTCGCAGTCAGCGCCGTTTTCAAGGTAAAGCTGATTAACTCTTGCGGCAAGCTCATTTTCATGCTTGCCCTCCTTAAGCTCCCCGATTATGGTTTTGACTACCATATCGTTTATTGCGGAACTCCTGCGGAGCGCCTCAACTTCCGCCTTATCCTTTATCATTCGTGCAATATCCACAGGCGCAGAGCCAAGCACGGGCTTTACGTCCGGGCGCAGCTCCATTAAGCCGATAAGGAACTTGCTTGACCAGAACTTGTCAATGCCCAGTTTTCCGCCCTTTACCCTTTCCGCAAGCTGTTTTACGGGGTTGTCGCTGTCGGTGTGGGTATAAAGTGGGATTTCCTGCTCGGTAATGCCGAAAATTTCATTGCCGAAAAGCATTGCCTTTCCGTCAGCGTCAAGGTACAATGCAATCATTCGCTCGTGGGGCGCAATCCACAGTCCCGTTAAATAATACAGCGAGGTTGTGGAACTGACAATAATCTGCTCCAGTCCCTCTTTTTTCATATTTTCCGTAACACGGGCAATTCTTTCCTTGTTCATAACGTCACCTTACTTTGCCATTACGCATACGATTGTACAGGGCTTGTCCGTGCGGTTTTCGCACCAATGCTTTTCGCCCTTTGGAATAAGGGTTGCTTCTCCTGCCTTGCAGACTTTCTTGCAGTCGCCGCTTTCGGTATAAACCTCTCCCGAAACAAACACGCTGTATTCGTCAGCGTCATGGCAGCTGAAGCCGTCCCCTTGCGGTACTCTGATACCGGGGAGCAGATTTATAACGCTTATGTCAATGTTAGTGTACTTGCCCTCAATGTTCCACAGCTTCATCATTTCGTAAAGGGGAAGACCTGTTTTAGGGGTGGAGTTAATGTCTATTTTCTGCATTGAAAACACTTTCTTTCTGTTTAGATTTATTCTTTGTTCGTCTGAAAACGTGCCACCGGCACGTTTTCAGAGGATTTTGTGGTGGAGATTATTCAGTTTTGGGGGAGATTTTTTCTTGAAAAATCTCCCCCAAACCCTTGCAAAAATCGCCTTAATAAAGAGAGTTTCGTCCTCTGCGGAGGACGACTTAGGGCGTTGCCCTAAGAACCTACCTTGCGTTTTCGCCAAAGGCGAAAACATTAGCCTCTTGAAAAGGCTTGAGCGAAACTTTTTATTCCTTGGCAAAGAATATAAGATGTACGAAATTACTTTGAAAACAGCTTCTTTACTCTGCCCATTGCCTCAACCGTTGCCTCGTGTGTGCCGAATGCAGTAAGTCTGAACCAGCCGTCGCCATTTTTGCCGAAGCCCTGTCCCGGTGTTCCCACAACCTCAATTTCATTAAGCAGCTTGTCAAACATTGTCCAGCTGTCCATTCCGTCAGGACACTTGAACCAGATATAAGGCGAATTTTTTCCGCCTGTGTACTTTATTCCCAGCTCGTCAAAGGTGCTTGACATAACCCTTGCGTTTTCCTGATAGTATGCGATTGTAGCTCTTGTCTGCTTCTGTCCCTCGGGGCTGAATACCGCTTCAGCCGCTCTTTGTACGGGGTAGGAAACGCCGTTGAACTTGCTGCCCTGACGTCTGCACCATAACTGCATAAAGCTTATATCCTCGCCGCTTGGAGTTTTCAGCATAAGCTCCTTTGGAATTACCGTGTAGCCGCATCTTGTGCCCGTAAAGCCTGCTGTCTTGGACAGAGAGCATATTTCAACCGCACATTCTCTTGCGCCCTCAACGGCGAAAATTGAACGTGGCAAATCGGGCTCGGTAATAAACGCTTCATAAGCGGAGTCGAAAATAATTACAGCGTCGTTTGCCTTTGCGTAGTCAACCCATTCCTTAAGCTGAGCCTTTGTGTAAACCGAGCCTGTGGGGTTATTTGGGGAGCAGAGATAAATAATGTCTGCGTGTACACCCCGGTCGGGCATTGCGGCAAAGCCGTTGCTTTCGTTTGAGTCGGCGTAAATAATCTTTCTGCCGCCCATAACGTTTGAATCAACGTAAACGGGGTAAGCGGGGTCGGTAACAAGCACCGTGTTGTCTGCGTCAAAAATATCGCCGATATTGCCGCAGTCCGATTTTGCGCCGTCGCTGATAAGG
>JBJERI010000035.1:0-3915 GCA_051882195.1 Ruminiclostridium sp.
CTTATCCTTATTACAGATAAGAAGATTTCCAACATTCAGGAAATTCTCCCCCTCCTCGAACAGGTAGTACAGGCAGGCAAGAAGCTGCTTATCATCGCAGAAGACGTTGAAGGCGAGGCTCTTACAACACTGGTACTCAACAGACTCCGCGGTACATTTACCTGCGTTGCTGTAAAGGCTCCCGGCTTCGGCGACAGACGCAAGGAAATGCTGAAGGATATCGCAATCCTTACAGGCGGCGAGGTTATCACCTCCGAGCTTGGTCTTGAGCTTAAGGATACAACAATTGCTCAGCTTGGCCGTGCAAAGCAGATCAAGGTTACAAAGGAAAACACAATCATCGTTGACGGTGCAGGCGAATCCGAGGCTATCAAGGAAAGAGTTAACCAGATCAAGGCAGCAATTGCTGAAACAACAAGCGAATTTGACAAGGAAAAGCTTCAGGAAAGACTTGCAAAGCTTTCAGGCGGCGTTGCAGTAATCAAGGTAGGCGCTGCTACCGAAATCGAAATGAAGGAAAAGAAGCTGAGAATCGAAGACGCTCTTGCAGCTACAAAGGCAGCTGTTGAAGAGGGTATCGTTGCAGGCGGCGGCACAGCTCTCATCAACGCTATGGCTCCCGTTGAAAAGCTTGCAGAAGAGCTTGACGGCGACGAAAAGACAGGCGCTAAGATTGTTCTCAAGGCACTTGAAGCTCCCGTACGTCAGATTGCCCTCAATGCAGGTCTTGAAGGCTCTGTAATCATTGACAACATCAAGCGCTCCGGCAAGGTTGGCTACGGCTTCGACGCTTATAAGGAAGAATACGTTGATATGATTGACGCAGGTATCGTTGACCCGGCAAAGGTAACACGTTCAGCATTACAGAATGCAGCTTCCGTTGCAGCAATGGTTCTTACCACAGAAAGCCTTGTTGCAGATATCAAGGAAAACAATCCTGCTCCTGCAATGCCTGCAGGCGGTATGGGCGATATGTATTGATAATTCAATACGCTTTTCAAGAGCGAACCGAGTTTTCGGCTCGCTCTTCTTGTTTTTTGCTCAAAACTATTTGTCAAAATTTGTTGAAAATATATAACTTTAACCATATATTACTATTCCGTATTGCAATATGAAATTTTTTGTGTTATTATAATATTTACGAATACCTTGACAACGTGTTTGATATATCTGCACGCTGTTCAGAAAGGAACGATAAATGAATATCACTCACCTGAAATATGCGGTAGAAGTGGATAAAACAGGCTCAATCAGCCGTGCGGCGGATAATCTGTATATGAGCCAGCCTAATCTAAGCAAGGCTGTCAAGGAGCTTGAAAACACACTGGGCTTTCAGATTTTCAAGCGTACCTCAAAGGGAATAAGCACCACCAAAAAAGGTGCGGAATTTCTGGAATACGCAAGGAATATTCTCGCCCAGATGGAAACAATAGAGCAGATGTACTGCGCCGACAACACAAACAAGCTGTCCTTCAGCATTTCCGTGCCGAGAGCAAGCTATATTGCCGACGCCTTTACCAAATTCGTCAACACCTGTGACACCAGCAAGGAAATTGATTTCAGCTTCAGTGAAACCAACTCAATGACCGCTATCGACCACATTATCGACGGGGATTTCAACTTAGGCATTATCAGATGTCAGGAGGAGCACGAAAACTACTTCTGTTCCCTGCTGGACGATAAGAATATGAAGTACGAAACCCTGCTCAATTTCGAGTACAAGTGCATTTTCTCCAAAAAGCACAAGCTTGCGGAAAAAGAGGTTGTCCGTGAGGAGGATTTCGTGGACTCAATCGAGCTTTATCACGGCGATATTACAGTTCCTTTCATTCCCCAGTCCAAGCAGCGTGAAAATCAGGGCGAGCGATACAAAAAGCGCATTTACGTTTTTGAAAGAGGCAGCCAGTTCGATTTGCTGAGAAACTGCCCCAACACATATATGTGGGTGTCCCCCGTTTCGGACGCAATGCTTGAAACCAACGGACTTGTGCAGAAGCGCATTGAGGGCAATATCGGCAGATATACCGATATGCTCATTTATCCCAAGGACTACAAGCTTACCGACCTTGACAAAAAATTCCTTGAAATACTGAGAGAAATAATTAAAAAAGTCGAGGCTGACTAATTATACGGCATTTCGATTCAATCCCTATGGCAAACGGCTTTACCATAGGGTTGATTTTTAAGAAATTACATATTTTCCTATGCATTTTATACAACGATATGTGGGTATAAATAGGTGATTTTAACCAAGGAAAAATTTTATACAATACTGTCCTTTTTTGTTATTCCAAATTGTGCAATTCACTATATTTATATCGATATAACGGTTATAAAAATTTTATATTTTACATTTAAGGCATTATGTGTTAAAATTTTAACAAAGGGTAAGAAAACAGGCAAAAGATTGTTAAAAATTTAACACTTTGCGGTTACACCCCACAATGATGTAGCTAAACTAAATTAACCACAAACACTTTCAGAATGGAGAAACGCAGTATGAAAAAAGAAGAAAAAGCAACACAGATTGTTGACAGCGTTGAAGCTTTGGAAGCAAAGATTGCCCAGATTCGTGAAGCTCAGAAGAAGTTTGCGACCTACACACAGGAACAGGTTGACGCTATCTTTTTAGCTGCCGCAACAGCTGCAAACCAGATGAGAATTCCTCTTGCTAAAATGGCTGTTGCAGAAACAGGCATGGGCGTAGTTGAAGACAAGGTTATCAAGAATCACTACGCAGCTGAATACATCTACAACGCTTACAAGAACACCAAGACAGTTGGCGTTATCGAAGAGGACAAGGCTTACGGTATTCAGAAGATTGCCGAGCCAATCGGCGTTGTTGCAGCGGTTATTCCTACAACAAACCCAACCTCCACAGCTATCTTCAAGACTCTTATCTGCTTAAAGACAAGAAACGGTATCATCATCAGCCCTCACCCCCGTGCAAAGAACTGCACAATCGAAGCTGCAAAGGTTGTACTTGAAGCTGCAGTAAAGGCAGGCGCTCCCGAGGGAATCATCGGCTGGATTGACGTTCCGAGCCTTGACCTTACAAACACTGTAATGAAGGAATCCGACATTATCCTTGCAACAGGCGGCCCCGGAATGGTTCGTGCTGCTTATTCATCAGGCAAGCCTGCTCTTGGCGTTGGCGCAGGTAACACTCCCGCTATCATCGACAACACAGCAGACGTTACAGTTGCAGTTAACTCCATTATTCATTCAAAAACATTCGATAACGGTATGATCTGTGCTTCCGAGCAGTCCGTAATTATCCACAAGGACGTTTACGCACAGGCTAAGAAGGAATTCGTTGACAGAGGCTGCTATATCCTCAAGGACGACGAAATCGACAAGGTACGCAAGACAATCCTTATCAACGGCGCTCTCAACGCTAAGATTGTTGGTCAGAAGCCTGTTACAATCGCCGCTCTTGCAGGCGTAACAGTTCCCGAGGATACAAAGATTCTTATCGGCGAGGTTGAAAGCGTTGACATCAGCGAGGAATTTGCTCACGAAAAGCTTTCTCCCGTACTTGCAATGTACAAGGCTAAGGACTTTGAGGACGCAGTAGCAAAGGCTGAACAGCTTGTTGCTGACGGCGGCTACGGTCATACATCTTCAATTTACCTCAACGCTGCAACAGAGAAGGAAAAGATTGCAGAATTCGGCGAGAGAATGAAGACCTGCCGTATTCTCGTAAATACTCCATCTTCACAGGGCGGTATCGGCGACCTTTACAACTTCAAGCTTGCTCCTTCTCTTACACTTGGCTGCGGCTCTTGGGGCGGCAACTCCGTATCGGAGAACGTTGGCGTAAAGCACTTATTAAATGTAAAGACAGTTGCCGAAAGGAGAGAGAATATGCTTTGGTTCAGAGCGCCTGAAAAGGTATATTTCAAGAAGGGCTGT
>JBJERI010000036.1:0-3914 GCA_051882195.1 Ruminiclostridium sp.
GAGAAAATGCTGAAATAGGGCAATATCTGTTTCGAAAAGCTTGTGAGGAAATGAACTCGTCCAGACTGCTGAATGCCGTACAGCCATACGCCCCGCTTGAAGTTTAGCCTGCAATCAGCAGATGACGTCCGTCATCTGCAAATTGGCAGGCGCTTTTATTTTTACAAAAATCAAAGCATAAAATGATAGCGCTTTTAAATGCAAAGCAAAAGAAAAAATTTCGGATATACAAAAAAAGAAACCGCTCTGTAAAGCGATTTCTTCTAAAGTTGTGCACTCCATTTGTGAAGAGATGGGGTAAGTTTTACTGCACGGAAACTACTGAAGCTGCTCGTCGGTGCCGGACAAGAACTCGTCAGCGTTCATTGGGGAATCATACTCAAACTTCTCGGCGCTGCCGTCCTCCCATATCAGTGTGAAGGAATCCTCGGTCTTGTCGGTGATAACTACCCCCTCGCTGTTGTCCTCTGCGCCCATGTGCATATTCACAAAGCCCTCGGAACGGCTCATCACCTCATATCTGAAACCTAAGCCTGTGCCAATATCAAAGGAACGTGTGCTACCGCTTTCGCCGTCCTCGTCGAAGAAGAGGTATTGAGTTTCACCGCGCCATGTTCCCGGCTTGAAGTAGTTCTTAAATTCCTTTTCAAGATCGTCCATCGTCTTTTCGGGGAGATAAGTCAGGGTATCTGTTCTGCCGAAATCCCATGTCAGCTCTATCTCTGTGTCGGAAATTATCTTCGCTGTTGCCGGGGATTGGTCGTCTGCTGAGAATATGTGGAACATCAACGTCCCGCTGTCGGAGTCAGTGACCTCATATTCAAACGGCTGACCCAGATTGCAGTCGAAGTCCATTGCACAGCCGCCCTTGCCGTCCGCATAGAATTCATAGAAATAGTACTCGCTGCACTGCCAAACTCCCGGCTTGAAGAATATGTCACCGTTGCTTTCGGCGGTTTCGCAAATTTCTGCGGTGGTTTCTTCCTCAGTTTTTGCGTTTTCAGAGGTCTGTGCAGTCTTCTCAGGCTCGCTGCTGTCGGAATTAACTGTGGCGGAGGATTCGGAGTTGTCCAAAGCGCTTACTGCCGGATTCGACTGACATGCAGTGCAGAGAAGAAGTGCAGCAAGAATTATCAAAGCTTTCTTTTTCATAGCAATAATCCTTTTTTAAAAGCGAAATTGATTATAGTGTGATTCGGTGCAGTATGTGTGAAATTCATGTGTAAATTATCTGCGCTTGCGGGTTAATGCCGCAGTTAATACAGCTCCCGCAAGGATTGGCGCTGCAGCGCAGACAACTCCGGTTTCAGGATTGCCCTTGCTTTCATCAGGAGCGTCTGCCGTACTTGCTGCGCTGTCATAGGCGCCGTCCCCGGGGGCAACGTATGTCGCAAGGTATCTTACTCCATCCTTAGTGAAAACGAAAAGCTCGCTGCCTAAGGAATTAGCAAAGTCCCAGTCCATATATTCGGAAACTCGGTTCATCTGCTTGTCGATAAGGTAATACTTGCCGTCCTGATATACCGGCGTATATTCAGAATCCACAAAGGTTGTAGCGTCATCAAAGGTTGCTATCTCCTCGCCGTTCTTGCTGACATATCCCCAGACGCCGTCCCTCTCGAAGAGAAGCGCCTCGGTGTTGTCGGAAAATTCACCCCAATTATAGCAAAAGCCGTTCATTGCCTGAATATAGGTATAAACCTTATCGTTGAGGAGAGAGAACGAGCCGTCCTCGCCTATCTCGCAGAGAACATAGCGCAGGTTGTTTTCATCTTCGCCGATATATTCCAGTATGGCAGCGTCCCCGAAAATCGAAAATACTCTGTTGAGCGCATATTCGGGAATTTCGGGAATGACTGTTGAAGCGTCAACGGTTATCAGCCGACCGCTCATGTCAACATACAGCCTTGTCACTGTTCCGTCAGTCAAGGTGAAATTCTCATTGATGAGGTAGTCACAGTCATCACGCCAGTATGTTGACACAGCATTTTCCACCTCGCTCAGCTTTGTTGCTGTTCCATTCTCGTCCACTCCGTATATCCCATAGGTGTAAACCCAGCCGTCGTCGGTCTGCTCGGATTTTTCGGAGATAGTGTACAGGAAAATGTAATCGCCGTTATAGCTGATTGATAACTGTACCATTGCGTTGTTTTCATCAGGCTCGCCGTTTGCCTCGCCGCTCACACTGCTTCCGTCAGGCTTCTCAATTGTATAGTAAAAAGTGGTGTCCTCTCTTGAAGCATATACACGGTATCCTCGGGTATCCGCAGTGTACCAGCCATCATTTTCCATTAGGGTAACAAAGGTTGTTCCGTCCTCGCTAAACTCAGTCAGATAGTATGTATCCGTGTCGATGTCACGGATCACTGCCTTGCTGCCGAACCAAAAGCCGCCCGAAATCACCTCTGCGTTGATACCCAAGTCGGACTCTATCTTGCTATAGGTAAACTCGCCGGTCTGACGCCAGTTGTCAATGGCGTCATCGCTGATGTAAACTATTACATTTTCCTCTTCGCCTTCCTCTGTTTCGCAATTGAAATATCCTCCGCCGTCGATAATTAAGTTTGCCGTACCCTCAATGCTTTCCATGGGCACAGAAATAACGCGGAATAATTCGTCCTCGGCATAGCCTGTGCAAGTGAAAGCGGCCATTGCGGATAACGCTGTTGCAGCTGCTGTTATGCTGCTTATAAGTTTCTTTTTCACTTTTGTCATTTTTTCCTCCTATAATTATAATAGGGTGTAATCCGAAAGCCATTCGGATTACCCTCTTTTTCTTTATACGATGAAAATGAGCGGAGGGATAATTATTTTTAAAAAAATTCTTTCGGCGCATTTCGGCAGTGGCTTATAAAAAACCGTCCCGAAATCCAATCACCTCTTGACAGCCTGCCTTTCTTCAAAAACAACATTTTTTCCAAAAGTATTATCCCTCTTGGAAAATTACTCGTATAAAGGAACAGAAAGGCAAAAAAAATTCAAAAAAAATTATCCCTTTCGGAATTTTCATCGTATAAAGAAACAGAAAGGCAAAACACAAGGCTCATTGTTCAATACGCATTAACTACATTTAAAGGAGGAAAGAGAAGTGAAAAACACAAACACGCAAGATAATCCGATTATGGACAACGGGAAAAAAGCCACGCTGCCAACCCCCACAGAGGAAACGGAGATTTCCGGCGAGGAGCTGGAAACGGTTTCAGGCGGACTTAGACAGCCGCCGCTCGGACGGACGCCCATATTTCCGTAACAGAGGAAAGAGCTTTCGCTGTGAATACATTTGAAATTTCTTCGTATAAAAGAACAGAAAGGCAAAATCATACAAGTCGAGCCAATAACGCATACACAGGTAAAACGGGATTTTAGCCATATCGACAGGAGGAATTATTTTGGAAAACGTAAACATCGAGGAGCTGCTTACAGGGCTTAATGCAGAGGGCAAGATTTCCGAGGAGGAGCTTGACGCGGCAGCGGGAGGTTTGATCATTAAGCGGCACGATATCGGCGATATAAGAGATAAGATGAACGTGAACCCACAAGAGTTGATCGAGCGGTTGAAAAAAACAGAGGGCAATCGAACGGTCTTAGCTCTCGATTTGCCGTCAGTCAAATTATCTTAAATCACAAAAAAGCAAAAATTTTTTATCCCTTTCGGAATTTTCATCGTATAAAAGAACAGAAAGGCAAAAATTATACAACAGGAGGAAGCTTACTATGGAAAACGAAAACACCAGAGAGCTGCTTGAAAAGCTGGCGGCTGCAAAGTCAGTGCAGGAGCTTATTGAAATGGCAAAGGCAGAGGGCGTGGAAATCGCCGAAGATAAGGCAGAGGAGCTGTTCGCAAAGCTGAATGCGGAGGGCGAGCTTTCTGACGCTATGGTGGATGAAATCGCAGGAGGATGGTCGCCTCCGTA
>JBJERI010000037.1:0-3880 GCA_051882195.1 Ruminiclostridium sp.
TGCACTCGCTCAATTGCCGCGAGGGGCTAAAGAGACTTGCTGACGCAAGTCTCAAAGGGTGTAGTGCTTGGCGGCACTTTTTTAAAAAGAATTTTGTTTGTTGAAATTGCAGTCGGTGTAGCATCCTTTCTAAAGTTGTTGGTGGAATGAAAAAGGTGGTTGTATCACTGTCCTTATATTATGTTGGTGATTGTGTGGGGTTGAGTTTCTATGTTGATTGCAGCGCTATTTTGCTGCAAAAATATAACTTTTTCTTATGTTAATCAGAAACAAGTGCTTGCATTTCAAACAAGGAAAAAATCTAAACCCACATATCCACAGCATATTAGAAGGACAAGAAAAGAAACAACATCTCCACTTTCACCAACAACTTTAGAAAAGCATAAACCCCTATTGAAATCCCCAAAAACAAAATTCTTCTTATAAAAGTGTCGATAAGCACTACACCCCTTGAAACTCGCAAAGCGAGTTTCACAAAGCCCCTCGCGGCGAATGAGCGAGTGCATTTCTTTTCCCTTTTCTTTGTGCACGCAAAGAAAAGGGCGAGGGGTTATCGCTCCATTACAATCACATAAAACACAATTAAGGGGGCGAGTAGCCCCCTTCAGACTGTCGATAAACCCTGAGAACAGGGTTTATCTTAGTGAATAGTGAATAATGAATAATTGAGGTTTGTCCTTCGGGCAGGGATTTAAAAAGTAAGCTATAATCACATTTTCCAAAATAATCGGCGAAGCCGATACCACAATTATTCATTCTTCGTTATTCAATATTCATTTCTTGTCGAAAAGACTTTTTCGATAAGCTAAAGGGGGCGAGTAGCCCCCTTAAAACCAACTTTTAAATTTCAATCAACATAAAACGGGGTTTGGAAAGGGCTCTCCCTTTTCGCCCTCCGGCGAGGAAGTGTCAGTCATATAATGGTATTTCCTTATCCCCGTGTGTTTCCCAATAAGTACCGTCGTGATTTGAGTCGCAGCTTATTGGAATATTGCTTCTTCTGTAATAGCCCACTGCCGTTGAGGGACATTTTGAAGTTGCAATAAGTCCTGTTTCTGTGCAGTAGTTCATTGTAACAACGCTGCTGTCGGGGGTAAAGGACTTTTCCGTTGTGGTATCCACAAGATCCACCATAACGTCGTGCCATACCACCGCAAGGGTTTTCCAGCCTGCGGACTTTGAAACCTCGTGGTTATTGTCGTAGCCTATGCGATAAATTCCCACATATTCGGGGGTAAGTCCCGCAAAAACAAGGTTTGACATATCGTTTGCAGTACCGGTTTTGCCAACGACCTCGGTGTTTTCAAGCTGGGCGTAATGTCCCGAGCCGTAATCATCGTGGGTTACGGTGTAAAGCATACGGTTGGTTATCCATGCGGTATCCTTTGAAATTGCCTGTGTGCCCACGTTGTCCTGTTCAAGAACAACCTTTCCGTTTGCGTCAACTACCTTTGAGTAGAAGTAGGGCTTGTAATAAATGCCGCCGTTGCCGAAAATTGCATAAGCCGCCGCAAGCTCCGTAAGCTTCATACCCTTTGTAAGAGCGCCTGTTCCAAGGGGAGAATAAGCCATATCGCTTACGCTGTCAAGGGTGGTTATACCAAGTCGGTTTGTAAGCTGATAGTAGCTGTTCTGCAGTCCCACCATGCTTAGTACTCTTACCGCAACGGTGTTCATTGACTTCTGCACAGCATACCAGGCAGGAACGTATTTTTCCGAGCCGAAGCCTGCTTCCTGATAGTTATGGGGCCATCTTACCGTTTCGTCCTCCTCGTCATAGCCCGATTCGGCGGTGAATTTGCTGGGGTCGCCTGCCATTGAAGCGGGAATCTTGCCCGAAATATCCTGTATCATTGTGGAATAGGTAATTAAGTTTGCCTCAATTGCGGGGGAGTAGGTGGCAATAGGCTTTATAGTTGAACCAACCGCACGGACTGACTGTGTAGCACGGTTGAAGCAGTTATCGCCCTCTTTTTCCCCAAGACCGCCTGCTACCGCAACAACGTTTCCTCTGTAATCCATAACGATAAACGCCGCCTGAATAAGGTTTTTTGAATCGGAAGCCGCCGATGTATCGTAGGACGAAAGGCAAAGGTATGGGTCCTCGAATTTCTTTTCGATAGTTTCCTGCATATCCAGGTCAACATTGAGGTAAACGGAATATCCACCGTTGTAAAGCAGCTCTCTTGCGCTTTCGGAGGTAATCCCCTTTTTCTCTGCAAGGTCAGCTACCACCTGATTTATTGCGGCGTCAACGTACCAGCTCTGGGTTACCTCGTAGTCGCCGTTCCACTTATAAGCGGTGTCCTGAACAATATCCTCCCATGATTCGTTTTCATAGTAAAGGTCCTCGTCCCCGTTATCCTCCTGAATACCGTAATATTCGTTGTAACGCTCGTCAACGTAGCCGAAATCGTCCCCCAGAACAGGCCGTCTGAAGCGCACCTGCTCCGCAACCGCATTGTCATATTCCGCCGTTGTAATGTAGCCCTGGTCATAAAGGCATTTCAGAGCATAAAGCTGACGTTCTCGGCAGTTTTTAAGGTTAGCGTAAGGATTGTAGTTGCTGGGAGAGCGGACAATGCCTGCAAGAATTGCACCCTCGGCAATAGTCAGCTCGGACACGTCCTTGTCGAAATACTGCTTTGCCGCCGAGCCTATACCGTAGGTTGTACCGCCGAAAGCGATTCTGTTAAGATAGCTTTCCAGTATATCCATCTTGGTATATTTTTGTTCAAGGGCAAGGGCTCTGAAAATTTCTCTCAGCTTGCGTCCTACGTTTACCTTGTTATCCTGAGTAATGTCACGGACAAGCTGCTGTGTTATTGTAGAGCCGCCGTCTGTACCGCCGCTGAAAACTGCCGAAACGGTAACGGAAAGGGTTCTTTTCCAGTCAACGCCGTCATGCTCAAAGAAACGCTGGTCCTCAACCGCCACAAATGTGTCCAGTACAATTTCGGGTATCGTGTCAATATCCACCCAAACTCTGTTCTGGTCGGTGTTAAGCCGCTTCAGCTCAACCTCCTTGCCCTCCTTGTCATAGGCGTAAATAAAGGTTGAATAGCTAAGCTCAACGTCCTTAAGGTCAATGTCAAAGCTGCTTTCCGCAAACTGCATTACATAAACGGTCAGCGCCGTTGCCACGATACAAACCGTAATGACGATGATAAGGAACATTGAAAGAAATGTCGTTCCGATTACCGAAAGCACTCGTCCCACCTTCTGAGGTCCTGTCAGCGAGTACATTGACTTTTTCTTCTTCTTTTTCTTTTTCGGCGGATTTTTTCTTTCGGAAATATCCCCGCCGTCGATTTTTACATATTTTACTTTCTTTTTATCGTTCATATTGCTCCTGTCTGAATTACACTATATATAATATAGCACCTGAAATTTGCCTTGCTTTATGTAGTATATTATGAAATAATTACCGCAACAGCTTGTACCCTCCCTATGGGGAAATCAGTTCATAAATATACAGTTTAAATTATAGCATAAAAATTCGGATTTGTTAAGGGGTTTCAAAAAGTTTTCATCTTTTTTGGGGCTGCTCGCCCCTATTTGATTTTCCCTCGCTATAGTCGAAAGGGGATTGCCCCTTTTCAAACCCCGTTTTGTGTTTGTTTGTATTTGTAAGTTGGTTTAGAGGGGAGGTACTCGCCCCATTTGACCCTCGCTTTGTGTTTTTGATTTTTGTAGGTTGGTGTAGAGGGGGCTACTCGCCCCCTTGATTGCCTTGGATTTGATTATAAGGTTGTTGTAACCCCTCGCCCATTTCTTTGATTGCCCAAAGAAATGGGGAAAGAAATGCACCTGCTCAATCGCCGCAGGGGGCTTAAGAGACTTGCTGACGCAAGTCTCAAATTGGGTGTAGTGCTTGTCG
>JBJERI010000038.1:0-3872 GCA_051882195.1 Ruminiclostridium sp.
CGATTTGTTTTATTCACCGTCATATAACGATATAGTTATTCTTCAGGCAAACGGACTTGTAAACGACAAGGGCGAGTACGGCAAGCCAATTGTAAAGCGTGTAATCGGTCTTCCGGGGGACACAATAAGCATTGATTTCAACAACGGAATTGTTTACCGCAACGGGGAAGCCCTTGAAACAGAGGTAATCGACGGTCTTATTTATGAGGACGGTCACACAATCAACGAATACACATACAATTCTATTGACTTTACAGGGGAAGTAACCGTTCCCGCAGGCTGCATTTTTGTAATGGGGGACAACAGAAACCGTTCCACCGACAGCCGCAGCAGACTTGTAGGCATGGTTGACGAAAACTATATTATAGGAAAGGCGTTCCTCAGAATTACGCCTTTCAGCAAATTCGGAACAATCAACTGAATTCCAAAGGGATTAAATGAAAATAAATAAGTTCGATGTGGACGAAATACTTGAAGAGGTAGAACAAAAGCGGATAAATCGCAGCTCCGCCTCGGAAGAAAAGGGCGCTCCTTCTGATTTTGAAAATTCATATCAGGAGAAAAAGCCTGTTGTAAGCGAGGGCTTCGGCAGAGATGTTTACGACTGGGTAAGCTGTCTTATGATTTCGCTTATGGCTGTTATATTGACCCTGACCTTTGTTGTTCGCGTAAACGAGGTTGAGGGACAGTCAATGGAGCCGACTCTCAGTCAGGCGGACAGACTGCTTGTGTGGGAGCTTGGTTATACACCGTCCTTCGGCGACATTGTGGTTATTCAGGCGGACAACCTCCCCAACAGCTTAACAGGCGAAATGGGAGAGGGTATAGTAAAGCGCATAATCGGACTTGCAGGCGATACAATTGACATTGACGAGGAAACTGGCGTTGTTTACCGCAACGGTGAAGCGCTTGACGAGCCTTACATAGCCGAAACAATAAGCAGAAGTCGAATGGGAAATGCAAAATATCCCCTTACAGTACCCGAAAACACGGTTTATGTTCTTGGGGATAACCGCAATCATTCTACCGACAGCAGGTTTATGAAGGACGATTACAACAGCTATTATGTAGGCTTTGTTGATGTAAGGAATGTTATAGGAAAGGTAATTTTCAGAATTTATCCTTTCGACCGATTTGGAATTATTTAAGGAAATTTTATGGCATACGAGGGCAATATTCAGTGGTTTCCGGGTCATATGACCAAAACCCGACGAATGATAGAGGCTGACATAAAGCTTGTTGACGCAGTGGTTGAAATAGTTGACAGCAGGATTCCCGAATCAAGCAGAAACCCTGTTTTATCCGAGCTTGTGGGCAGCAAGCCCCGTATAATCATGCTCAACAAGTGCGATTATGCGGACGATAATATAACAAGACAATGGAAAAGCTTCTACGAAAAGCAGGGCTATTCCGTTATGATATGCGACTGCCGCAGCGGCAAGGGAATAAAGCAGTTTACCCCCATGCTGAAAAATATTCTTGCCGACCTGCTTGAAAAGCGCAGGGCAAAGGGCATGATAGGCAAGGCACTGCGTATTATGGTTGTAGGTATTCCCAATGTTGGAAAATCCTCTTTCATAAACCGTATGGCAAATTCAAAGAAAACTCTTGTAGGCGACCGCCCCGGCGTTACCCGAGGAAAGCAGTGGGTGACAATCGACAAAGAGGTCGAGCTTCTTGATATGCCCGGTATTCTTTGGCCTAAGTTTGACGACCAGTCTGTTGCGGTTAAGCTTGCTTTTACGGGGGCAATCAAGGACGATGTAATGGACGTGGAGTCCCTTGCAACACACCTTGGTGAATATCTTGCGGAAAATTATCCCGAAAAATTGAAGGAGCGCTACAAGCTTACCGATTTTGAGGGCAATATACTTGAGCTTATTGCAAAAAAACGTGGAATGATGATTTCAGGCGGCGAGCCGGATACGGAACGTGCCGCAATTACGCTTTTAGACGAATTCAGAGGAGGAAAAATTGGAAAAATCACTCTTGAACGCCCAAAAGCATGAGGAACTGGAAAAACGTTTCCTTTTCGATAAGGTAATGCGCCTTGAAAGCGGTATTGTCTGCGGAATTGACGAGGCAGGCAGAGGACCCCTTGCAGGGGACGTTTATGCGGCGGCTGTGGTTTTTGACGACGATGTGTTCATCGAGGGGCTTGACGACAGCAAAAAGCTTTCCGAAAAGAAGCGCGAGGAGCTTTTTGATGAGATAATTTCAAAGGCAAAGGCTTACTGTATTGCCACCGCTTCCGTTGAGGAAATCGACAGCTACAACATTTTGCAGGCAACATTCCTTGCAATGAAACGTTCATACGAGGGGCTTAATATGAACATTGACCTTGCACTTGTGGACGGAAACAGAGTTCCGCCTCTTGACTGCGGCGTTAAAACCGTTGTAAAGGGGGACAGCGTTTCCGCAAGCGTTGCGGCGGCGTCAATACTTGCAAAGGTTTCCCGTGACCGCTATATGAAAGACCTTGCGGAAAAGTATCCGCAGTATCAGTTTGAAAAGCACAAGGGCTACGGCACAAAGCTGCACTATGAAATGCTGGATAAATACGGCATTAGCGAGGTGCACAGGCTTAGCTTTCTGAAGAAATACATAAAAGAAAATGGCAAGTAAAAAGGAAAAGGGCGATTTCGGCGAAAGCGCCGTATGCGAATACCTTGAAAATAAGGGCTATGCCATTAAGGCAAGGAATTATCGCAGGCGGTGCGGCGAAATTGATATAGTTGCCGAAAAAACAGGGCATACTGCCTTTGTAGAGGTTAAAACAAGAAAATTCGGCAGTATGGTCACAGGGGTAGAAGCTGTTGACAGAAGAAAACAGATAAAGATAATCAAAACAGCCGATTTGTTCATAAGCGAGTATGGATGTGAACAAAACACCACCTTTGATATAGCGGAGGTAATCATTACAAGCGATGAAATACCGCAGGTAATCGAAATCTGCTATTATGAAGAAGCATTCGACGCCTCGGGCGTTTATACTTTTAACTAAGAAAGGATAAAACTATGAACTACACAAGCACGAGAGATAAGAAAATTCAGGTATCCAGTGCTAAGGCGATTGCTCAGGGACTTTCCTCTGAGGGCGGTCTGTTTGTACCCGAAAATCTGCCTAAACTAACAAAGGAAGATATTCTTGCTTTATGCGGCAAGACCTATCCCGAAAGAGCCTTTGAGGTTTTCAAGCTGTTCCTTACCGATTTTACAGACGAGGAAATCCGTCACTGCGTAACCAACGCATACTCAACCAACTTTGAAACTGAAAATCCTGCCGAGCTTTCACATCTGCTTACAGGTACATATATTATGGAATTGTGGCATGGTCCAACCTGTGCGTTCAAGGATATGGCGCTTCAGATTCTGCCTTATCTGCTTACAATTTCCGCCAAGAAAACAATCGACGGCAAGGACATTGCCATTCTTGTTGCAACATCGGGCGATACGGGCAAGGCCGCTCTTGAGGGCTTCAAGGACGTTCCGGGCACAAGCATCACCGTTTTCTATCCAGAGGACGGTGTAAGCAATATGCAGAAGCGTCAGATGACAACTCAGGAGGGCAAAAACGTCAACGTTTGCGCTGTAAAGGGCAACTTTGACGATTGTCAGAACGGCGTTAAGGCAATTTTCACCGACGAGGCTCTAAAAAACGAGCTTGACAAGATGAACATTGTGTTCTCCAGCGCCAACTCAATCAACTGGGGCAGACTTTCACCACAGATTGTTTACTACGTTTCAACCTACGCCGAGCTTATTAAGGACGGCGAAATCGAATACGGCGAGCCAATCAACATTGTTGTACCGACAGGAAACTTTGGCAATATTCTTGCCGCTTACTATGCAAAGATGATGGGCATTCCCGT
>JBJERI010000039.1:0-17964 GCA_051882195.1 Ruminiclostridium sp.
TATTATATGGAGCATCCTGCCGAAAGAGAAGCAATGGCAGAAAAGGGTATGAAAATAGTTCGTGAAAAGCATACGTTCAGAAAAAGATCGGAAAAAATTGCAGAGTATATTATTAATCAGAATTTTGTTTGTTAAGATTAAAAAAGGAGCTGAGTAAAATGAATATAGCGGTAGCAGGCACAGGATATGTGGGCTTATCTCTTTCAGTCCTTCTTGCACAGCATAATCACGTTACGGCAGTGGATATAATTCCCGAAAAGGTGGAAATGATAAACAAGAGAAAATCCCCTATTCAGGACGAATATATCGAGAAATATTTTGCGGAAAAGGAGCTTGACCTTACGGCAACTCTTGACGGAGAGAAAGCGTATTCAGACTCCGAGCTGGTTATTATCGCAGCGCCCACAAACTATGACCCTGCCAAAAACTTCTTCGACACCTCGGCGGTGGAAAGCGTTATTGATATGGTGATTCGCTGCAATCCCGACGCGACCATTGTGGTAAAATCCACTGTTCCCGTGGGGTTTACCGAGGGAATACGCAAAAAAACTGGCTCGGACAAAATCCTGTTCAGCCCTGAATTTCTCCGTGAAAGCCAGGCGCTGTACGACAATCTGTACCCGTCCAGAATTATTGTGGGGGCGGATATGAACAGCGAAAGCTCTCTCGCCGCAGCAAAGAAATTTGCAGAACTTCTTGAGGAGGGCGCCGAGCAAAAGAATACGCCCGTGCTGTTTATGGGCTTCACAGAGGCGGAGGCGGTAAAGCTGTTTTCGAACACCTACCTTGCACTGAGAGTTTCATATTTCAACGAGCTTGACACCTATGCTGAAATGAAGGGGCTTGACGCTCAGTCCATAATAAAGGGCGTGGGACTGGACCCCCGTATCGGCAACCATTACAACAATCCCTCTTTCGGCTACGGCGGCTATTGTCTGCCTAAGGATACAAAACAGCTTCTTGCAAATTATGAGAATATACCTCAGAATATGATGACCGCAATTGTTGAGTCCAACCGTACAAGAAAGGATTTCATTGCGGACAGAGTGCTTGCAAAGGCGGGCTATTATTCTTACAACGAGGACAATGTATATGACAAAAACGCAGAAAAATCGGTAACAATCGGCGTTTTCAGACTTACAATGAAGTCCAACAGTGACAACTTCAGACAAAGCTCCATTCAGGGCGTTATGAAGAGAATCAAGGCAAAGGGCGCAACGGTGATTATCTACGAGCCTACGCTGAACGACGGCGATACTTTTTTCGGAAGCCGTGTGGTAAACGATCTTGAAAAGTTCAAGGCGCAAAGCGACGCTGTAATTGCAAACAGATATAGTTCTTGTCTTGATGATATCAAGGATAAGGTTTACACAAGAGATATTTTTAAAAGAGACTGATTATTCCCAAAGACTGTGCGTTTTTGGGATACAACGAAAGGGAAATTAATTCTATGACGATTATTGTAACAGGCGGCGCCGGTTTTATCGGCTCAAATTTTATTTTCCATATGCTTGACAAATATCCGGATTACAGGATTATCTGTCTGGATTGTCTTACTTATGCGGGAAATCTTTCTACGCTTAAAAGCGTAATGGATAACCCGAATTTCAGATTCGTAAAAGCTTCGATTACCGACAGAGAAGCGGTGAACAGACTTTTCGAAGAAGAACGCCCCGACATGGTGGTGAACTTTGCAGCAGAAAGCCACGTTGACCGTTCAATTGAAAATCCCTCGGTATTCCTTGAAACAAATATTCTGGGCACTCAGGTCATGATGGACGCCTGCCGCAAGTACGGAATCAAGCGTTATCATCAGGTTTCCACCGACGAGGTTTACGGCGATCTTCCTCTCGACCGGCCGGATCTTTTCTTTACAGAGGAAACTCCTATTCATACTTCAAGTCCGTACTCTGCTTCAAAGGCTTCCGCAGATTTGCTGGTAATGGCATATCACCGTACATTCGGACTGCCTGCTACAATTTCAAGATGCTCAAACAATTACGGTCCGTATCATTTCCCCGAAAAGCTTATTCCGCTTATGATTGCCAATGCGCTCAACAACAAGCCTCTTCCCGTTTACGGAACGGGCGAAAACGTTCGTGACTGGCTGTATGTTGAGGACCACTGCAAGGCAATAGATCTCATTATACACAAGGGCAGAGTTGGCGAGGTTTATAATATCGGCGGTCATAACGAGATGAAGAATATCGACATTGTTAAGATAATCGTTAAGGAGCTTGGAAAGAGCGAGGACCTTATAACCTATGTTACCGACAGAAAGGGTCACGATATGCGCTATGCCATAGACCCAACTAAGATTCACAATGAACTGGGCTGGCTTCCGGAGACAAAGTTTGCGGACGGCATAAAGAAAACCATTCACTGGTATCTTGACAACAAGGAATGGTGGGAGGAAATCATTTCAGGCGAATATCAGAATTATTATGAAAAAATGTACGGCAACAGGTAAAACAGATTTTGTTAAGAATGACTTGTCAAGGGAAAATTGCGTGTGCGGAGAAAACTTAAAGGCATTTTGAATTTATAAGATTTATCTGTGTGAATAAGACAATATAAATCCTGCTTTTAAGGACCTTTGGTTTAATTTCTGATATTAGGTCAAGGAGAATTTTGAATTGAAACTAAAAGCCATACTGATTACGTTTAAAAAATACAGCGGACTGATTTTTCACCTTGCGAAAAACCAGGTATCCCTGAAATACAGAAAATCTTATCTTGGAATGCTTTGGAGCCTGCTTAATCCATTGCTTACAATGATAGTGCTGACAATGATTTTTTCCACAATTTTTAAAAATCAGATAGACAATTTTCCCATATACCTGATGTGCGGAAAGCTGATTTTTGATTTTAACTCGGAATGTACAAATTCATCTCTTAACTCCATAGTCAGCAATTCTTCACTTATTAAGAAAATATACATTCCAAAGTACGTTTTTCCGTTGTCCAGCGCTCTGGCTTCGTTGGTCAATATGCTGTTTTCAATGCTGGCTCTGATTATTGTTATGCTGTTTACTCAGACGCCGTTCAGACTTACAATGCTGATATTCTGGCTTCCGTTGATTTATGTTTTTCTTTTTTCAACCGGACTTGGATTGATTCTTGCGTCGCTTAACGTGTTTTTCAGAGACATCAAGCATATGTACAAGGTCTTTTTAACGCTTTGGATGTATATGACGCCGCTTTTTTATCCTGTTGAAGCTATGAACGACGGAATCAAATTTATAATAAGCTTAAATCCTCTTTACCATTATGTTGCAATGCTTAGAGGAATGTTCCTTTACGGAACGCTTCCGGGATTAAAGGAAAACCTGATTTGCTTAATTACAGGATTAGCGGTGCTTTTAATCGGATTAGTAACAATGAAGAAAACTCAGGATAAATTTATCCTGCATATATGAACGGAGGTTAAAAAGTGAATAATTCAGTAATCTCCGTTGAGAATGTTTCTATGACATTCAATATGAATAAGGAAAAAATCGACAGCCTGAAGGAATTTTTTATCAAAGCGGCAAAGCGTGAGCTTATGTTTAAGCAGTTTCACGCTTTGCAGGATATCAGCTTTGAAATAAAGAAAGGCGAAGTCGTGGGCCTTGTGGGTCTTAACGGTTCGGGCAAAAGTACGCTTCTGAAAATTATTGCAGGCGTTATGAAGCCCACTTCGGGAAAGGTGACGGTAAGAGGTTCGGTAGCTCCGCTTATAGAGGTAGGGGCAGGCTTCAACCCTGATTTAAGCGGGAGAGAGAATATTTTTCTTAACAGCTATCTGCTTGGCTTCAACAAAAAATATATAGATGACCATATTCAACAGATTATCGAATTTTCCGAGCTTGGAGAATTTATTGACGTACCTCTGAAAAATTATTCATCGGGTATGAAATCCAGACTGGGTTTTGCCATCGCAACGGCGGTTGACGCTGACGTGCTTATTGTTGACGAGGTGCTGGCGGTAGGCGACTTCAAGTTTCAGGAAAAATGCCATCAGAAGATAAAGGAGCTTATGAAGGGAGATACGACCGTATTTATAGTTTCTCATAATATCAAACAGATTAGGGAAATATGCACAAGATGCATTTGGCTTGAAAAAGGAAAAATGGTTGCTGATGGGCCATCGGATGATATATGCACGAAATATTCTCATCAATAGGAGAAACTGAATTTGAAAAGGATAAGCATAATTGCGGTTACAAATATTGAACACGGAGTTCCGAAATATACCGCAGAACTTATTAATGAATTGGGGAAATGTTCGGAAACCGTTGCTGTAATCAGCAGAAAAAACAGCAATGCGTCCCGGGAGCTTTCTAAATATGCCAATTATGTCGTTGTTTCATCGGGAACGCTTTTTACCGAGCTTTACAGGACGGGTGCAGAATATGTTCTGAATTTATCCGCAGAGGAAAAGACAGAACAGATTTTGTTTGTTCTTGATAATTTTTTCGGACCTTTTAATGGCGTAGAAAGCGTTATTGAAACGGCAGAAGAGAAAATTCCCTATGCAGATATGTGGTCTTTATCGGAAAGTGCCGATAAAGATAAAGATTTATGCTTATTTGCCATAAATGAGAAGGTTATTCTGTTTCCCGGGTTTAGGGATTTTTGTGAAAAGAAGTGGAAAACCGACAGCGGAAGTGATTTTTTAAATTGCTTAAAGGATTTTCTGAGTTTAAACAATTTTTCTTCGGATTGCATATTTAAGCTTAATCAGGACAAAAACACGGTAATTTATGACGCTTATTCTTTGGTATCGGCGGGATTTCCTGTTTTGTTTCTGGATTCTGTGACGTGTTTTTTCCGCAGCGTGCTTGCGTTAAAAAAAGCTTCGGGTCTGAAAAGCGTTTTGGAGTATATTTCACATAATACTGAATACGACGTGGGATTGATTTTACAATACGCAATAGAGGCTTCCGACCCCTTTGAATTTCTTTCTTTAATGGGAAATCACTTTATAGTCGCCGAAGAGAAGGAAATAAAACACAGATCTGACGCGGTGCTGGTTTTCCATGCTCATTATGACGACCTTATTGATGAAAATATATCACGGTTAAATGAAATTGCGCAAGTTTGCGATGTCATTATTACAACCACTTCAAAGGAGAAGCAGCAGCTTATAAGCCGTAAGATAGAGAAAGCCCAATATCTTTCCGAATACGGCGCAAGGGTTATTCTCAGCCAGGGAAACGGAAGAGATATGGCGGGACTGCTGGTGGAAGCTCGTCCTTATATTTCGGGTTATAAGTATATAGGCTTTACTCACGATAAAAAATCTTCTCATCATCAAAGACTTAGCGGAGAATCGTTTAAGGAAATAATTACAGAAAATATAATTTGTTCGGCAGGCTATGCGGAGAGCGTAATTTCATTGCTTGAAAAAAACGAATATCTGGGACTGCTCGTACCTCCGCCTCCCGAGCACAGCAAATATTTTGCTGTAACAGGAAGAAGATGGTGCGAGAATTTTTCCTGTTTTGTGAAGCTTTGCGGCAAATTGGGCATTGAAGTTCCGGCACAGCCCCAATGGTCAAGCTTTGCTTTGGGAACGGCTTTCTGGTGCAGGTACGACGCATTGAGGGATTTGTTTGAGTACGACTGGCAGCACTGCGATTTTCCTGCAGAGCCTATGCCGCCAAACGGCACCTTAAGCCACGCAATTGAACGCTGCTTCCCTTATATTGCGAAGAAAAATCTGTATGCAACGGGAATTGTTTATACTCAGAAAACCGCTTCCGAATATCTTAATATGCAGGAATATATGCTTACGGATATTGTGACGCTTCTGAACAGCAGAATATCATCGGAAAGCCACGATCTGGTTTCCTATGAGGAAAAGCTTTCAAAAAAACTAAAGCCGATAAAAACCGTCAGAAAAACCGCTCATTCTTCAGGCGGTTACAGGAAGCATTCCGTTATCAGAGGGATAAAGCGCAGATTAGGCGTTCTTATAAACAAAGAGAGGATAAAAAATAACAGCGGAGCAAAAATTCTTGTTATACTTCATTTATTTTATATGGAAAGCTGGAAGGAGATAAAGGAATACCTCAAAAATCTTGAACCGTATAATTTTGATCTGATTGTTACCTATACAGCCGAAAAGGAGGATCGCGGAGTACTTGCGGATATTTTATCGTATAAGCCCGAAGCTATTCTGAAAAAATGCAGAAATCTGGGATATGATGTGGGAGCTTTTACGGAAGTACTTAGCGAGATTGATACAGACAGCTATGATATTATTTTCAAGCTTCAGTCCAAGGGAGTAAAACGTCCGAAAATTTATATTTACGGCAACTATTTTAAAAGAAGAGATTGGTTTCTCAATTTATTCGAAGGCTGCATAGGAGCATTTTCCGTTCATAAGACCGTTGATAAGCTGATAAATGACAAATCTGCGGGTTTGGTTGCGGCAGAAAACCTTATAGTTTCCGACCCTGCTCACAAGCAGAATATGGTCAAGGCTTTCATGAGGGAGAAGAGTATAAATATCCCCGATAAGTATCTTTTTGTGGCAGGCTCCTGTTTTGCCGTTCGCTCTTGTCTTATGAAGCCTATCGGAGATATGAAGCTTAAGGTGGAGGATTACAAGCCTGCGGGTGCGGAATTTTCCTTGTCGCATATAATGGAAAGGCTTATCTGTCTGACTGTTCTTGACAGCGGCTATAACTTATGCGGAAATAAGGCGCTTACTCTGCGAAGAACGCTTAAGAAGTTTTCGGCTGATTATCTTGTCAGAAAAAAATATACAGGCTTAAGACTGCTTGATGATAAGCGTTTTACTCTTGATGACGAATTTGTTTACTTCAGCATTGAGCACAGGCTTATAAAAAAATACGAGCTTGTGAATGTTCCTCTCGGAAAAATACAAAGAGAATGGCTCGGTAAAACGATCCCGCTGAAAGAGTGTTATCCGTACAGATACCTTGTTACAGGTGACAAAAACCTATATGATGAATACGGACGGCTTAATAAAATGAATTATGGGCTTGATATTATGTCATTGGAAAGATTTGAAAGACTGGCTGATTCACTTGATAGAAACGGCTTTGAAAACGAGTATGTTGTTGTTGTAAACAAGGATAATGTGCTTCTTGACGGTCAGCACAGATGCTGTTATATGCTTTATAAATACGGAGAAGATTATGAAGTGCCGTGCTTAAGAATACAGGAAATTTCTTTGGTGGGACAATCCTTTAAAAATTATCTGAAAAGGAACTTATCTGAGAAAAGCTTGGAAAAACTGAAGCGGATTTATCGGAAATGGTTCTGAAACAGGTATTATAAATAGAAGAGGTGATTATATGATATCTTTTAATATTCCGCCTTATGTGGGCAGGGAAAAAGAATATATTTCCGCCGCCATCGACAGCGGAAAAATATGCGGAGATGGAGAATTTACAAAGAAATGCAGCAGCTGGCTGAAGAATAAAACAGATTCAAAAGGAATTCTGCTTACAACCTCCTGCACTCATGCGCTTGAAATGGCAGCAATACTTGCGGATATACAGCCCGGCGATCAGGTGATTATGCCGTCGTATACCTTTGTATCAACAGCCGACGCTTTTGTACTCAGGGGCGCTGAAATAATATTTGTGGATATTCGTCCCGACACTATGAATATTGACGAAAAGCTGATTGAGGCGGCTATAACTCCGAAAACAAAGGCTATTGTACCTGTTCATTACGCCGGAGTAGGCTGTGAAATGGATGAAATTACGGATATTGCAGATAAGTATAAGCTAAAGATAATTGAAGATACCGCTCAGGGAATTATGTCAGAATACAAAGGCAAGGCCCTTGGAACATTCGGAGATTTCGGATGTCTCAGCTTTCACGAAACCAAAAATTACTCTATGGGCGAAGGCGGTGCGCTTATCATAAACAGCGACGAAATGATAGAAAAGGCTGAGATAGTCAGAGAAAAAGGAACAGACCGTTCAAAGTTTTATCGAGGTCAGATTGATAAATATACCTGGGTGGATTACGGCTCTTCCTATTTGCCAAGCGAGCTTAACGCCGCATATCTTTACGCGCAGCTTGAGGAAGCGGACAAGATTAACAATCAGCGGCTGGGCTGCTGGGAAAGGTATTACGAAAATCTTTCCGCTCTCGGAAAAAAAGAGAAGCTGGAAATACCTTTTGTTCCCGAATACTGCAAGCACAATGCTCATATGTTTTACATAAAGGCGAAGGACATAGAGGAGCGAACACGCCTTATTTCTTATCTGAGAGAAAAAGGCGTTGGTTCGGTATTTCATTATATTCCTCTGCACTCTTCTCCGGCAGGAAAAAAGTTTGGCAGATTCATCGGAAAAGATGTATATACGACAAAGGAAAGCGAGCGTTTGCTTCGTTTACCTATGTGGTACGGTCTGACTCTCGAAAATGTTGATTATATTTGCCAATGTATAGAAGACTTTTATAAATAAAAAGGAGATTTTTTGTGAAGATACTCATTACAGGCGGCAAGGGTCAGCTTGGAACAGAACTTTTAAAATGCTTTGAAAGAGGCTATACCGAGCTTGGAGTGCCTGTCGTACTTAAAGAAAACAATGTTGTCAGCTCTGTTGACGCAGACGAGCTTGATATAAAGAATTTAAGTGCCGTTAAGTCGCTGATAGAGGCTGAGAGATATGACGCAGTCATAAACTGTGCCGCTTATACTAATGTTGACGGGTGCGAAGCATGCAGGGACGACGCTTTTATGACAAACGCAATCGGTCCGCGCAATCTTGCTGCTGCCTGCGAAAAAACAGGCGCAAAGCTTATTCATATTTCAACCGATTATGTTTTTTCGGGAAACGGCGAGAAGCCTTATACCGAGTGCGATATCCCTGCTCCCAACAGCGTTTACGGAAGCACGAAATATTTAGGCGAACAATATGTCAGAGATTTTTGCTCAAGGTATTTCATAGTACGCACTGCATGGCTTTACGGATATTATGGCAGAAATTTCGTAAAAACTATTATGAATGCGGCAAAAAAATTCGGCAAGGTCACTGTTGTTGACGATCAGATTGGAAATCCCACAAACGCAGCGGATCTTGCTCATCATATATTGAAGCTTATTGACACCGAAGAATACGGAATATATCACGGTACAGGGTCGGGGGAATGCTCGTGGTATGATTTTGCGGCGGAGATAGTCAGGGAATCAGGTATCGAAGCCGAAGTACTGCCGTGCACCTCGGAGGAATATGCAGCTTCTCATCCGCAGTCTGCCAGAAGACCCAAATATTCCTCTCTGGACAACGGTATGTTCAGAGCCACGGCAGGAGATGAATTCAGACCGTGGCAGGATGCGCTTAAAAGCTTTCTAAGTAATTATAAGGAGTAAAATCAAGGTTTAAAAATCCAAATTGCGGATCATGCTCTGCGAGATTTGATGAGATAAGGAAAAAAACGGTAATATGAAGATCACACTAAAGAAAATCGTTGAAATTGCGATATTGATAATTGTATCGGTATTTTTGGGTTTAAGCGTTGCAAACGCATATACTGCCGAAGATCCTTTTTCTCTAACAGAGATTGAAAAAAAACTGATCTTCAATCAGGGCAGCACTGTTGACCTGACGGACAGCGACAATTCCGGAATAGAAATCAGCTTTGTCAATTTTGAAAAAATCGGAAATAACATATATCGTGCGCTGAATAAAGACCCCCAAATTATAGTCACCTGGCCGTCCGATACGCATATTGAAAACATAGGAATAGATATGTCTGTTGAAGACTCCGACAATTCAACAAGGTGTCAGATTTTTTATCTTGACAGCGAAGAAGAAAGCTTCTCCGAAAAAAATTCAGTTAGCCAGTTTGTGTCTGAGGGAATATATGATTTTGATCTTCCCGACAGTGATTATAGCTCTGTCAGATTAGACCTTACAAATGAAGAGAATACAATAGTAACTGTAAACCGGATAACTGTTTACAGCACTTTCTCTGTAAACGATTCCGAAAAAACGGATTTCATTTGGATATTTATAGTTTTTACCGCTGTTTTTTCATTTTTCTCCGTGCTGATTGTTTTCAGCGGCGTTAAGGATGCGGTTATCGGGTTTGCAAGGAAAGTTACGGGCAGGCTTTCGAAAAAGCAGACTGTAATGATTGCTCTTTCGGTTGCAGTGCTGCTCACCGACATTTTAATTTATTTAAAGGTATTGATAGAAAATAAGACCATAATTTATTCCGATATAGGTTCGGATACATTGTTCCAGTATTTTCCTATATATTCTTATGTATCAAGAGCAATAAGAAGCGGAGATTTTTCTTCGTTGGTTTATTCAATGAACATCGGTTACGGAAACGAATTAGGAAATTACTCCAGCAATATCAATACCCCCCTTACGTTTTTATCAATTATTTTCCCTACCGTATTGTTTGGCGATGGATTTCTGCCCACAGCCTTAATTATTTACAGAATAGCGTGCAGTATTGTCAGCGGAATACTGTGTTATTCTTATCTTGAAAATTTCTCCGAAAAATATGCGGTTAATGCGGTTGTATCATATATTTTCTCGTTCAACGGCTTTTATATGGTTTGGGGACAGCACTATTTCTTCAGCGAATATTGCATTTATCAGCTTCTTGTTCTTATATGCATTGAAAAATACCTGCGCAGGGATAATTCTTTTTTCATTCCCATTGCGGCGGTATCCTTTCTGTGTATGATAAACAGCATATATCTTTCATATATGCTTTATCTTCCCGCTGCTGTGTATGCAGTTATCAGATACTTTATGATAAACAAAAAAATCAAGGCTAAGCATTTTATTATGAAGTTTATCACAATGGCGGCGCAGATACTTTTGGGATTTGGATGCGCAATGGCGGCAGCTCTCCCCAATATATGCATAATACTTAATTCCGGACGAGTTTCAGCTGGGGAGGGAAAGCTGCAGCAGTTTATAAACTATCTTGGACAATGGAACTTTGGCGATATAAACTACATTCTCCAAAGAACCGTTTCTTCGGGAATACTCGGAACAGGCAACGATTTCATATTGCCTGTAAATTATTATGAAGCGGTGCAGCTTTTCTTTTCGGTGTTTATTATTCTGGTTATTTTTCAGTTTCTGTTTACAATACACCGTTCACAGGATTCGTTGAGAAACAGGATTTTGTGTTATCTGAGCTTCTTTTTATGCGTATGCGTTGTAATAAACAAAGGGTTTATGTATGCAATGTACGCTTTCACTGTTGAATGCAACCGTCAGATGTTCATTCTTTTCCCGTTTTTTGCAATAATCTCGGTAAGCGTTATCAATAATGCATTATATAAGAAAATTTTCAGCAAAACAGGATTTGCTGTTGGCTGTGCCGTTTCCTTGTTTGCTTTATGCTCGGCGCTGATTGGCGACAATGAATACAACAACTTTGTTATATTTACCATCGCTGTTTTTGTCATAGGCGTCGTGCTGATGATTGTGGGACTCAAGAAAAAAAACAGGAAAGTCGGCTACGGCTTATGTGTGCTGCTTTTGCTTAATATTACAGGCGAAATGATAACTTCGGTAGACCGCAGAGGCAATATTTCCGCAGAAACCTATGACGAAATAATGTCTGATGAAGCAAGTATCCGTACAGCGGTAGAATATCTGAACAATATTGACAGCGGAATGTACAGAACTGAGAAGTTCTATAAGGATATGACTCAGTACAGCTCCTCTCTTCTCGGCGGATACAATCCTGTTTCTTTTTACAACTCCACAATCAGCGAGGGGCTTAAGGAGTATTTGGTGCATTATACAGGACCCGATTATATAATCAACAGCGCTATGTCAAAGGTATATTTTATGTCGTCTCCTAACGACAATGTGATTTACGGTCAGTTAGGGCTTAAGTATATTCTGTCCAAAACAAATGCTGTAAACGACGCTGTTTTTGAGTATGTCGATACTGTTGACGGCATAAACATATATAAAAACAGATTTGCGGATTCATTTACTACTTTTTTTGATAATGCAGTTCTGTATTCTGATTATTTGAAGCTTGGGTATAATGAAAGAAATACAATTCTGCAAAAAGCTGTTGTAGTGAAAGAAGACAGCGGAATTCCCGAAAAGTATCTTAAGCAGACATCTGAGTTCGGTTTGTCTGAGGATATCACGGAAACAATACTTACCGATGACGGATTATATGCCTTAGAAAACATATTGGCAGGCGACGGCAAGGCAGAAATTGAATTTACACCCAATTGGTACGATATAGCGGGTACGGACGCTTATATCGAGGTGTCCATTGTTTCGGAAAATGATATATATGCAGTATTGCAGGCTGTCAATAATGAAGGATTAAGCTACGATTACCGTATGAAGATAAATAAGAACGAAGAGTTTCAGACGCGGTACATTCTTCCGAGAAGCACAGAAAAAATTGTTTTAGATATTCCCGAATATGATGGCTGTACTGTAAATTACATCAGGATAACCGAAAGCGAATATCCGTTAAAAAATATGGATAATCCCATAACATTCGATAATGGAATTGACTGTATGAATTTAACGGGACAAATCAATTGCGACAGAGACGGATTGCTGTTCATTCCAATTCCGTACAGCAATAACTTTGAGATACTGGTGGACGATAGACCGACAGTTGTTTTTAATGCAAATTCCGCTTTTATGTGTATCGAGCTGGAAAAAGGTCAGCACAGCATATCGATCAGGTACATCCCACGAATGATGTATATCGGGCTGATAATTTCGGCTGTGTTTGCAGCTTTAGCTTTTGCGTATTATATGGTAACAAGAAAAAAGTCTGTTGCCGCAGACCAAAAAAAATAAATAAATCCCCTTTGGTCAGTTTTTGAATTCAGACTGACCGAAGGGGATTTGATGTTATGTCGATTAAAAATCAGCTCGGTTAAATTACAAATACAATTATTCCGATAACAATTACCGCCATTCCCAGCAATTGCTTTTTGGTTGCTTTTTCGCCTAAAATCAGAAAGCTGAGAAGCGGTGTGATGATATATGAAGTTGACTCGATTATGGGCGACATGGACAGCGGCACTACCTTCATTGCAATTACTGAAAGAAGCGTACATCCGAAAAACATTGCGTATGCAATTATGACCTGCGGGTTAAGGTATTCCTTGATTATGGAGTCATATCGCTTTTGAGCGCTTTTTTTCAACAGTATCTGTGAAAAGGCGGAAACTACCACGCCGCAGAAAAGAATCAGAGAATAAATCAGGAGTTTACTCATTTTTACCTACCTCCTGTTCATCCTTTTTGCCGCCGGTTATTACTATTATTACTCCGATTATTACGATAACTGCGCCAATGAGCATTTTGGGGGTGATTGTTTCCTGAAAGAAAAGACTTCCCCATATCATTCCCCAGATTATCGTTACCGATTTATTGGAAAACGCAACATTCAAGGGGAGATTTTTTATGACCTGCTGCCACACGATAGCATAAACTCCCATACATACCAGCACGAGTCCATAAAGTAAAAAAAAGTCAAACGAAAGGAATTCAGCAAGAGCAGCTTTTTTGGTGAGTATGCTGCTCATGGAATATACCATAATAATAATGTGCAGCAGAATGTAAGAACGAATTTTCTTTTTATTCATATTAATTCTCTTTTGAGTCGAAATTTATTTTTTCCCTGATTACATACTGAGGCGAGTTGTTTATGCACATATATATTCTTCCTATATATTCGCCGATAAGTCCAAGGAGAATCATAATTATTCCTCCGATGACAAGTATGGCTGCCATAAGCGAGCTGTAACCAACAGCAATGTTCGGTTCTAAAAGCTTGCGCACAACGATTACGATTGCATAAATAAAGCCTATCAAAGCAGAAACAGCCCCGATAATATCGGCAACGCGGAGCGGCTTTATGGAAAAAGCGGTAAAACCGTTCATCCAAAGAGAAACCATCTTTTTGAATGTAAATGTTGTATTGCCTTCGAGCCTTGCTCTTTGTTCCATCGGAACGTTTGCAATATGCTGAGTTGTACGCAGAAGAAGACCGGTCAGATATGGATACGGATTTGTATATTCTGTAAGCTTATCGGCAACAAACCGCTTCATTGCCATAAAATTGGTGAATTGAAGGTTTTTTGGCCTGCCGATAATAAATTCCGACATCAGCTTGTTAACTGCGGTGCCTATATTTTTGAATTTACTTTGCTTTCTTTCGGGATAGGAAGCAATTGAAACGTCATAGCCCTCGTAAAGAGGCTGAATAAGCTTCCATAGCTCCGGCATAGGGCATTGACCGTCGTCGTCCATAACTACGCAAAAATCTCCCGTTGAATTTGCAAGACCCGCCATAACAGCCCCGGGGCGATTTCTGTTTTTTGCAAAATCAATCCCCTTGATTCTGCTGTTATTTGCCGTAAGCGTTTTAATTACCTCCCATACGCCGTCGGGAGAACAATCGTTTACTGCAATTATTTCATAGTCGTATTCCTTTTTCTGGCCGATAACAGCTATGATTTCCTCCACAACTAACCCGAGAGTTTTCTCGCTGCCGTAGCAAGGTAAAATAAAAGAAATTTTTTCCACTGTATGACTCCTTTTTACCTGAAATTATTCAGATTGCTGCAAATCTGATCGATTTTTTCTTTTCCTATTAAGAGAGGAAAATTTAAAATTTTTTCTTCCATTTGGCGAATTCCTTCAAAGCTTCCCGAATAATTGAAAATCGAAGTTACATCAGGATACCAATCGCTTACAGGAAGTTTTTTTTCAAGGCAATAACTTACAATGGAATCTTTTTTTTCGGGAGGGACAAAAAAGCAGTATCTCCACGGTACAGCGCCTTTGCTGAAAGCATAATCTGTTATGAAAGCGTTTTTTGAAAGAAACGCTGAATATAAAGCTTCATCAGTACGCCTTTGAGATATAACAGCTTCAAGCTTGTCCAATTCAGTAATGATTTTTTCTTCAGAAATCGTCATACGGTGAACAAATACGGTCTGAAGGTTATCGTACAGCGCATTCCAGATGTATTTGCTAATTGTCTGTTTCCTGCTGTTCCTGATAAGACGGTACTGTTTTGAGAAAAACGCTTCGTTTTCTTCATCATCTTCAGTTTTCAGCGGAAGCTTTTTATACATTGCCTCAATCATTGACAAATCATAGTCTGAAGCAAGTATCCCTCCATAACCAAGGTCGATGGTTTTGGAATAGCCCATACTGTAAAGCACATAATCTCCGAAGCTTCCGCAGGGACCGTCGGGCGTTTCTGCACCCATTGAAGAAGCGCAGTCCTCGATAATCAGAACTGATTTTTTACGGCAAAGATTGCAGATGTCTTTTATATCCTGTATGGGATTGCCATACATGTGCGGAAGAATAACTGCGGCAATATCGCAGATTTTTTTGCTTATATGTTCGTAAGTGACATTTCCTGAGTCAGCGTCCGCATCGCAGAAAACAGGATAATTGCCCGAATAAATTATCGGATAAACGGCAGCATAGCATATATTGGCAGGCACAAGTATTTTTTGCTTATATATTTTTTGGCTTTTTAGTATCAGGTATATTGCAGTAGCCGCCCTGCTGACTATCAGATGATTCTTTTTAAGCTCTAACGGTTTTATCATAGCGTAGCAGGCTTATCCTCTTCATTTATTCTGTGATAATGATGATATTCCTTAGAAAGCCATTCCTTTTTATAATCCTCAAGCATAGTGTTTATATCTGTATATTCGGGTTTCCAGTCAAGATCTCTTATAGCTTTGTCTATGCTGTAGATATAGCCTCTTTTTAAACCCGGCTTATCCGGAAGAACGGTTACAGAAGACTCTTTATTCTGTGCAAAAACTTCAGCTAACGCCTTGGCTTCATCGTATTGCGAATAGCCCACGCCTGAAGCAATATTGTATATTCCGTATGCCTTTTCGCTTCTTACTGCGGCTTCAATTGCAGAGATAACATCTTTTATATAAATGTGGTCGCGCTTGATTGTGGTATCTCCCCAAACGTAAATATCTTCGCCTTTTAACGCTTTTTCAAAGAATATTTCAAAAGTACTTTTTTTGTAAGAGCCGTCTGAATTAAGATGACCGAGAATTTCTCCGTATCCGTGAACACCTGTAAGTCTTAGAGCTATGCCCTGCATACCAAAATCCTTGTTGTAGTATTCAATGAAATTTTCTGCCGCTATCTTTGAGATGATGTACGGCGAATGATCTCCTCTGAAGCTTACGCCGTCATTTTCGCTGATTATTTCCTTTTGAATGTCGTTATATACTTTATGCGATGTTGTTGTTATTACTTTTTTTATTCCATTTTTTCTTGAAAATTCAAGTATTTTATACACTCCCAGTGTGTTGACTTCAAAAAATTTTTCCACAGGGGTTTCGTGTTCTGCAAGGCAAGCCGACAAATTGATTATTGCCTCTATATTTTCAGGATTTATTTCCTTAAACGCACACTCGTCGCTAAGGTCAAAGCGCATAAATTTCACGCCGTGGTTTTCAAGGAAGGCTTTTGCTTTTTCGGATCTTCCCAAGGCAAGAATATCGTATCCTTTTTTTACAAGAAAAGGGCATAAATATCTGCCGATGTAGCCTGTTGCACCGATTACTAAAATCATAATTAAATGCAGGATTTTTCCTGCTCTCCTTTCGTATTGTTAATTCTTATTTAACTGTTATATAATATCCCGCTCTTGTAGAGCTGTCCGACGCCTTTCCGAGCTGATTCTCATCGATGGAGCTGATTCTGTAAATGCTGTCGGGCGCTTTGCAGCGTAAATATTCAAGCTCGTCCATATCCTTTTGGTCAAAGATAAAACGTATCTCCGCCTGTTTAAAATGCTCCTGCACGGATAAATCTATCGGATTTCCGCAAGCAACGTCTATAACCATTTTAACAAAGTCATATCCTGTAGAGAGGCGTACAAGATCAGAGCCGATACAGTCTCCGCCCATACGGGCGCCTATTTCAATTATACGGACATTGCCGTTTTTGTCAAGCTTGAATTCGGAATGACTTGCGCTGTTTGTTATTTCCAGTGCGTCCAACGCCTTGAATATCTGAGAAACGATATTGTCGGTTATTTCCCGGGGAATACCGTACGGCTGAATATGACCTGTTTCTATATAATGAGGAGCTCCTGTTGTAAATTTTCTTGTAATGGCAAGGAAGTGGTGCTTTCCGTTCTGCGTTATACATTCGCAGCTGTATTCTTTTCCTTCAATAAACTCTTCAATTATGGCTCTTTTTTCAAACGACTGCTGTATTGCTTCGGATATTGCCGGTTTTAGCATTTCTGAAGAAGTAACCTTTGTAATAGCCCTGCTGCCCGATCTGTCGGTAGGCTTAACAATACACGGAAATGAAATATCGTTTAATTCGGCGTCGCTCGTCTGACTGCTGCATACCTTATATTTCGGCACAGCCACATTATTATCTTCAAATGCTTTTCTCATGAGAAATTTATTTGTGGATATTTGGGTGCATCTTGTTGTATTGCCGCAAAGTCCCATTTTCTCAGCAACATAGTTTACCGTAACGGTAGCAAGGTCCGAGGCGATAGAGCAGATTCCGTCTATTCCGATTTCTCTGCATCGCTCAAGAATTTTATCTTTTTCAATTATACTTATTGGGTAAAAAATATCAGCGTTTTTTTCTCCCACATCGCCGCATTGCCAGGCAAATACATGAGTTTCATATCCAAGAGATTTCGCTTTCAATATAAGCTGATTTTGAAAGTCGTTTGCTCCTATTATTGCTATTTTTTTCATTGTTTTATAGTTTCCCTTTCCGAAAAGAACTTAAAACAGTTCCTTATGCATACTAATAGCGACAGCGGCTTTTATCTTCTTCTTCCGCCTCCGCCGTGATGTCCGCCGCCGCTTGAGCGGTGAGTCGAGCTTCTGCCGCTGCTGTGGTGGCTTCCGCCTCCGCCGCTTGATGATGAAACTCTTGTACGGGTGGTGTAGGCTCTTAAAAAGGTGTCGCTCTGACGGGTAAAGTAAAGGGACGCCCT
>JBJERI010000040.1:0-17823 GCA_051882195.1 Ruminiclostridium sp.
GCTTAAAGTCAACCTCGTCAGCAAGAGCCTTTACCTGAGTGGAGCTTGTGCCTGTTGCTAAAATGAAATAGTTTGCTAAAATTGTAAGGTCGCCTACCTTGATTACCTTGATGTCGGTGGCTTTTTTATCGTTCAGTGTTTTTACGACTTTTTTTACGATTTCGATATCTGTCATGTATTTTTCCTTTCAGATTATTTTCTGTATTTCCAGTAGAAATTATAGCAGTCCATTGAGCAAAGAGGAATTTTGCCGCCCTTGCCTATTGTGTTGGGGATAGACCACTTCATTGCCTCAAACATTCCGTTGTCAAGGTCCTCCATTGTGTATCGGCGGAACTTTTCAACCTCGGGATAATCCCTTTCCATTGAAACAAGGTCGCCTAAATACACGATTTTTTCAAGCCTTGACATATTTGCTCTGCCAACGGTATGATAGCGGATTGCGTTTAATATATCCTCATCCTCTATTTTCAGCGTTGTCTTGCAGAAATATGCGCCTGCAATTCCGTGCCACAGCTTTTGTGTGTCCAGCTCAACGGGGTCAACGTTCATTCCCGAAGCCAGCACTTCCTGCTTCATAAGCTCCGGGTCGATTTCCTTATGAATATCGTGAAGCACTCCCGCCGTGTAAGCCTTCACGCTGTCCTCGCCGTGAATTGTGGCAAGCTTAAAGCACATATCCGCCACGTTCATTGAGTGGGTAAAACGCTTTTTGCCCATCAGCGATTTAGCAAGCTCTATATATTGTTTAATTTGGTCTGTCATAGATACAGCCCCTTTTCCTTGATATAATCGGCAACGTCTTGGGGAATAAGTCCCTCGGTGCTTTCGCCCTTTGAAAGCCTTTCTCTCACTTCCGTTGAGGAAGCCTCCACTACGGGGAGGTTAAGCACCTTGACTCTGCCAAGCTCGTTTGCAAATTCCATTAAGTCAATGTATTCCGAATTTTCTCTTGCGGCGGCAACCACGGTACATTCCTTTAAAATGGACTCATATCTGTACCACTTCTTGAAGTAAAACAGCATATCTCCGCCGATAAGAAGATAGAACATTGTATCCTTTGGGTAAACCTCTTTCAGCGCGCGTAGGGTAAGGATCGTGTAGTTTTTGCCCCCAAGCTTTTTTTCAAAGTCGCTTATTTCAAAGCGCTTATCGTCTGCAAAAGCAAGCCTGCACATTTCCATTCTGTCTTCAAAGGGAGTTGCCGCAGTTTCACGGTGGGGCGAATTTGCGGTAGGCATAACAAGCACCTTGTCAAGCTTCAGCAAATCCGCTGCGCCTTTTGCCATATTGATATGTCCGCAGTGAACGGGGTTGAATGAACCGCCGAAAATTCCAACCTTAATCATCTAATTCAATAACTCTTTTCTTGGGATTTGGATTTCTTCTGTAAAGCACGAACTTCTGACCGATAATCTGCACGCTTTCGGAATTTGTTTTTTCCGTAAGCTCTGCGGCAGCCTCTCTTGCGTTCAGTTCGCAGGTTTCAAGAACCTTTCCCTTGAACATTTCACGCTTTTCAAGGGCCTCGTCCGCCTGCTTTATTACGTTTTCGTCAATTCCGCCCTTGCCGATAATGAGGATTGTTTCCATTGTGTTGGCAATACTGCGGAGCTTTGCTCTCTGTTTACTGTTAAGCATAGAATGTTTCCTTTATATAATGTTTTTAAGTACCTCGATAAGCTGATTAAGCGCATTTGCACGGTGGCTTATCTTGTTTTTCTCCTTTTCGGAAAGCTCCGCAACGCTTCTGCCGTCGGGGAGCATAAATATGGGGTCGTAGCCGAAGCCGTTTTCGCCCACAGGCTCTTGGCCGATACTGCCCTCAAGAGTGCCCGTAAAGCAGTATTCGGTTTCATCGTCCAGAATGAAATAAACGGCGCATACAAAGCGGCTTTTGCGGAGTGGCTCGGCAACGCCCTCCATTTCACTGAGTACCTTTGCACATCGGTCGGCGTCGGATGCGCCCTCTCCTGCGTATCTTGCGGAATAAACGCCGGGAGCGCCGTCAAGAAATTCCACTTCAAGGCCGCTGTCGTCCGCAATTACGGGAGTATGGGTAAGGTCGTAAATGGCCTTTGCCTTTATGTGAGCGTTTTCCTCAAAGGTTTCTCCGTCTTCCTCAATTTCGATTTTTATTCCCTCGTCCTTAAGCGACACTGCCTCATAGCCGTATGGCGCAAGCAGTGTCTTAAATTCTCGGACCTTACCTTCGTTATTTGTGGCAATTATTATCTTCATTTCCTTATTTATTCCTCTGTCTTTTCTTCATCATTGCTTTCGAACAGGGCGTTCACATAATCCTGGGGTACAAAGGGCTGAAGGTCGTCTATTTTTTCGCCAACGCCAACCAGCTTTACGGGAATGCCCAGTTCGTCCTTTATAGGTATTATTATACCACCTTTTGCCGTTCCGTCAAGCTTTGTAAGCACAATACCCGTAATTTCCGCAACCTCCTTGAAAAGCTTTGCCTGATTTACGGCGTTCTGACCTGTTGTTGCGTCAAGAACAAGAAGTATTTCTGGCTTGGTTTCGGGGAGCTGCTGGGAGATAATGCGGGAAATCTTTTTCAGCTCGTCCATAAGGTTTTTCTTGTTGTGAAGCCGTCCTGCGGTGTCTATAATTAGAACGTCCGTTCCTCTTGCGGCGGCAGCCTTGCAGGCGTCAAAAACAACGGCGGCAGGGTCGCTGCCCTCGGTGTGCTTGATTATGTCAACTCCCGCTCTGTCCGTCCATACATTAAGCTGCTCAATTGCGGCGGCTCTGAAGGTATCTGCGGCGGCAACGAGGACTTTCTTGCCCTCTTTTTTGAGGTTAGCGGAAAGCTTGCCTATGGTGGTGGTCTTTCCTGCGCCGTTAACGCCGATAACCATTATAACAGCAGGCTTTGAGCTTAAATCAAGCTGGTTGTCCCCCGTAAGCATTTCCGCAATGATTTCTTTAAGCAGACCCTTTACCTGATTTGCGTCGGTAGTGCCTGTGCGTTTGACCTCGGCACGGAGCTTTTCGCAGATATTTGCGCTTGTGACTGCGCCTATGTCGGACAGAATAAGCGTTTCCTCCAGCTCGTCGAAGAAATCCTCGTCTATTTTGGTAAAGCTGTTTATAAGCTGTTCAACCTTGCCTACAAAGCTTTCCTTGGTTTTTTTAAGTCCCTCTTTAAGTTTGCTGAAAAAGCCCATATAGTTTCCTTTCTCGGTTTATATTGAAAATGCGTTTTTATCAGTTAAGCTCCACGTCAAGGTCGTCTATAATCTCCTGCTTAAGCAGTCTTGAAACGCCCTTTTCCTGCATAAACACGCCGTAAAGCACATCGCAGCCTTCGATTGTGCCACGTCTGTGAGTGATTATCATAAGCTGGGTATCTGCCGAAAAGCGTTTAAGGTATGTAACGTATTTCACTACGTTTATTTCGTCAAGAGCGGCGTCAACCTCGTCAAGCATACAGAATGGAGTTGGTCTGTGTAGCAGAATCGCAAAATAGATTGTGATTGCAACCATTGTCTGCTCGCCGCCCGAAAGGGAAATAAGGTTTTTTACAAGCTTTCCCGGCGGTGCTGCGAAAATTTCTATTCCCGAATTAAGCACGTCATCGGGGTCGGTAAGCTCAAGATGAGCGCTGCCGCCGCCGAAAACCTCCTTGAAAATGCGGGAGAAATGATGATTGATTTCGTTGAAGCTGTCGGTAAAGCGGGTCTTTATCTCGCTTGTAAGATTTACAATAAGCTTTTCAAGGTCACGCTTTGATTTTTCCACGTCCCCAAGCTGCTCGGAAAGCTGCTTGTAGCGTTCGCTTACCTCCGCAAATTCATCGATTGAAGCATAGTTTATGCTGCCGAGAGCGACAAGCTTTCTGTGTACCTCCTGCAAATCCGCTCTTGCCTTGCCGATATTTTCAACAGGCTTTGCAAGCTCTCTTGCTTCCGAGGGAGCAAGGGTGTATTTGTCCCAAAGCTGACTTTTAAGCTTTTCGCTGTCACGGAGGCAGGTTGCCTTTCTTTCCTCCGCAACTGCCAGTGCGCTTGCAAATTTCTGTCTGTCCTCGTTCTTTTCACGGATTTCACGGTTGATTTCTCCGCTGCGCTTTTCAAGCCCGTTTTGCTTTTCGATAACGGCGGCGATTTCGCCCTTGTTTGCTTCAAAGGAGCCTGAAATTTCCTCAATGCGCTTTTTCTTTTGCTCAATTTCGGATTTAATCTGCAATGATTTTTCGTTTAACTGCTCAATCTCGTTTTTCAGCGAAACAGAGCCGCTGTTAAGACTTTGCCTGTTAAGCTCCACCGTTTTTATCTGCTCGTTCAGATTTTCAATATCCTTTTCGGCGGTGAGAACGGAAATGTTAAGCTGCGAAATTTTATCGCTTATCTGCGCCTTTATCTCGTTTGCCTGCTTAAGAGCCTCTCCTGCGTCCGCAAGCAGCTTGTCGTTGGCGGCAATCTCTGTTTCCGCTTCAGCAATTTCGGCGGCGAATTTGTCAATGACCGCCTGCTGCTTTGCGATATTCACCTTGTGGCGGTCGATAACCGCTTCTGCGTTTTCCTGCTGCTCCTCGCACTGGGCAATAAGGCTTTTTACGCCTGCAATTTCGGTTGTAAGGCGGATTTCCTCCTTGCCCACAGCCTGTAATTGCTCCTTGCAGCCCTCAATTTCAATGGACATTTTGTTTACTTCTGCTTGCAGCTGCTGGTAAATGCCCTTAGAAAGCTCCATTTTGTCGGAAAGACCGCTTATTTCCTCTGCCATTGACTGGATTTCTTGCTTACGGGTAATAATGCCTGCGTTTTTGTTAAGAGAGCCGCCCGTAAACGAGCCGCCTGCGTTTACCACCTGTCCGTCAAGGGTAACAATTCTGAAACGGTAGCCGTATTTTTTCGCAATAAAGGTTGCGGTGTCAATATCATCAACAATGGCGGTTTTTCCTAAAATTGACTTTACAATTCCGTCATACTTCATATCATAGGTAACAAGCCTGTGAGCAAGCCCCTCAAAGCCCTCCTCGTCTTCAAGCCCGTTCATCACAAGCTCATTGCCCTTTACGGAGGTAAGAGGGAGAAAAGTGGCACGTCCTGCGCCTGTTTCCTTAAGATAGCGGATTGCACGCTTTGCGGTTTCCTCGTTGCCTACAATAATGTTCTGGAGAGCGCCGCCAAGGGCTATTTCAATGGCAACGCTGTACTTTTTGTCCATACTTACAATGTCTGCAACGGTGCCGTGTATATTGCTGATTTTGCCTGTTTTTGACGCCTGAATAATGGCTTTAACGCTGGTGTTGTAGCCCGTCATATTCTTTTCAACGTCAAGGAGCAGGTCGTAGCGTGACTTTTTCTGCTCGTACTGTCTGCGGAGATTTTCAAATTCCGCCTTGCCGCCGTCAAGCTTTTGCTTTTTTGTATCAAACAGCTTTGTGTAGCCGTTCAGCTTGTTTTCTGCCTCCTGCTTTTCTGCGGAAACTTGTTCAAGCTGTGCGGAAAGCTGTTTTCTCTTGTCACGGTAGCCAGCAATAAGTCCGTCCTGATTTTCAATGCGCTCTGCGGCGGTGGAAAGCTGTTCGTTAAGCGAAGCAAGTGCACTTTCAGCCTGCTGCTTTGCAAGCTTAGCGGCGGTCTGTTTTCCGTAAAGCTGGGACTGTCTGCGGTCAAGCTCTCTGAATTGCTCGTCAAGCTTTGAGTTTTCTCCCGAGGACTTGTCAAGCCTTTCTCTCTCGCCGTCCATTTGGGCTTTGTAAGCCGTGATTTCGCCTTGCTTTGACTTGATTTCGCCGTTCAGAAAAAGGATTTTTTCTTCAAACTCCTTTGCTCTTTCGGCTGAGTGGAGAATCTGGTCGTTTATTGTTTTGATGCGCTCATCGTTATGGACTATCTCGTTTTCCATAACGGCGATTTCCTTGTCTGCGTCTGCAATTTCGTCCTTTGCGGAATCGTTTGAGCGGCGGAGATTTTCTATTTTTGCGGTAAGCTTCTGCTTTTCCAGCAAAAGAGTGCTGCTTTCTTCTTCAAGCTGTGATATTTCACGGTCGAAATGCTCACACTCGCCCTGATTTGCAAGTATTTTGTCCGACAGCTCCCCCATTGATTTGTCAAGCTGGTCTATTTCGTGTATGCTTACGGAAATTTCAAGCTGCTTTTCCTCGTCCGCAAGCACCTTCGCCTTTCTCGCCTTTTCGGACTGCTTTTCAAGTATGGGCAAACGCTCCTCAAGTCCGCTGGCAATGTCCTTTAAGCGGAGAATGTTGTCCTCTGCTCTTGCAAGCTCACGCTCCGCCTCTTCCTTTTTGTGGAGGAATTTTGACACCCCTGCCGCTTCCTCAAAGATTTCACGGCGCTGAGTGCCCTTGGCGTTGACGATTTCCGCAACACGTCCCTGACCGATAATTGAGTAGCCGTCACGACCTAAGCCTGTGCCCATAAGCAGCTCGGTAATGTCCTTAAGCCTTGATTTTGCGCCGTTTATAAGGTATTCGCTTTCGCCTGTGCGGTAAAGCTTTCGGGAAATTACAACCTCGTCTGCGTCAATATTAAGCGCTCTGTCGGTGTTGTCGATAGACAATGCCACCTTTGCAAAGCCCATTTGCTTTCTTGCAACGGTGCCGTGGAAAATAACGTCCTCCATTTTGTCGCCTCGGAGGGTTTTTGCGCCCTGTTCGCCCATTACCCAGCGAAGCGCGTCGCTTATATTGCTTTTTCCGTTGCCGTTGCTGCCAACAATGGCGGTCATTTTGCGGTCAAAGGTAAGTATAGTCTTGTCGGGGAATGATTTAAAGCCTTGTATTTCAAGCGTTTTAAAAAACATTTCGTTCCTCTGATTTCGTAATTCTGAGATAAGCGCCTTGCTCGGCTCTTATCCTGTAGGTGTATCCAAGCTTTTCGAGGGCAATGCGGTTTGTGCCCTTTTGTCCGTTTATTTTGCTGACATTTCTGCCGTCTGTATATATAATGAATTTGCTGCCCCCGAGCTTCTTCATTCCTGCAAGAATTTCCTTATAGAAAATCCTGCTTTCACATATTTCACGGAGAGCGGGGTGATAGTTTCCGCCTATCATTTCCTTTTCAACATCGGCGCTTGCGTGAAGTCCCAGTCTTATCACTGGAATATCTGCGGCGGCGAATTTTTGGAGCAGCTCTGCGCACAAATCCACCGTTTCCTCAAAGGAAAAGGTTTTGTAAACGCCCCTTTTCATAAGCTCCGCAAGGCCTGTGTTTTCAAGGATAACCGTGGGGTAAATACGCACCGTGTCCGGATTCAGCCTTATAAACTCCTCTGCTGTTTCAAGGCACTTTTCCCTTGTATCAAGGTAAAGACCCGTCATCATCTGAAGCCCCAGCTCAAAGCCATAGCTTTTGATAAGCCTTGACGCAGTCCGCACCTGCTCTGCGCTGTGCCCACGCTGGTTTGCAGCAAGCACATCGTCGCTCATACTCTGCGCTCCAAGCTCAATTGCGGTCATTCCGTACTTCTTCAGTAAATCCAGTATTTTCCCGTCAATGCAGTCGGGACGTGTTGAGCAGCGTATTCCGAAATACTGTTCGGGATATTTTTCGCAAAACTCCCTCGCCGTTTCAAGGAGGGATATCATATAATCACGGTCAACCGCCGTAAAGCTGCCGCCGAAAAATGCGATTTCCGCTTGCTTTTCCGCCCTTTGAAGTACGGGCTGCTGGGCGGAAAGAATTTCTCTTACTTCTTTTGCAGAGGGCGCTTTCTGCGTTCCCGAAATGTACCGTTGATTGCAGAAGCTGCAGGTATGGGGACAGCCCGAATGGGGGATAAAAATTGAAAGGTTAGTTTGTTTCATAGCCCATAAGGCTTATTGCCTCTTTTGCCGCCGCCTGTTCAGCCTCTTTTTTGCTGTAACCCGTGCCTGTGCCGATAATCTGCCCGTTAAGCAGTACGTTTGAGGTAAAAACCTTGTTGTGGGCAGCGCCTGTTTCGCTTGCAAGCTCGTAGGTCACCTTTTCCTCGGGATTCTGCTGTATAATTTCCTGAAGAATGGTTTTGTAGTCGCCGATAAGCAGCTTTCCCGAACGCAATACGTCAAGGGGCGGAATAAAGGGCAGTATGAAATCTCTCGCCTTTTCAAGTCCGCCGTCAAGGTAAATTGCCGCAATAAGCGCCTCGAAAGCGTCTGCAAGGATCGAGCGGCGCTGACGGCCGCCTGTGTTTTCCTCGCCCTTGCCTAAAAGTATTTCCTCGCCAAGGCCTATTTTCTGTGCAAATGGGAACAAAGCGTGCTCGCACACAATGCTTGCACGGAGCTTTGTAAGCTGTCCCTCGGGCTGGTCCTGCAAATTCTCAAACAGATATTTTGACACAACAACGCTTAAAACCGAGTCGCCCAAAAATTCAAGGCGCTCGTTGCTGTGATGATTTTTACCGTTGACGTACGAGGAATGAGTAAGCGCCTCCCGAAGCAGAGAGGGGTCCTTGAACTCATAGCCGATACGCTGTTCAAATTCAGTCATTTTCTTAGTTTTCCTTTACGGGTTTTTCTTCCTTAAGGGTTTTAAGACTTTCGGTCATTTCTTCAATTACGTTGTTTTCGATAAATTCCTTTGCCTGTCGGATTGCGTTCTTGAATGCCTTTGCGTCGCTGCTGCCGTGAGCCTTGATAACAGGCTTTGCAGTACCGAGGAGGGGAGAGCCGCCCACTTCCTTATAGTCCATCTGACGGCTTAAGTTCTTGATTCCATTCATTGTAAACGCAGCGCCGATTTTTGTGCCGATATTCTTGAAGAAAATATTTTTAATGGATTTCTTCATAAACTTGCCCATGCCCTCAACGGTTTTAAGGTAAATATTTCCCGTAAAACCGTCGGTAACAATAACATCGCAGGCGCCCATTGGCACTTCTCTTGCTTCCGTGTTGCCGATAAAGTTGATTGCGCTTGTTTCGGAAAGGAGCTCTCTTGCTTCACGTTCAAGGTCACGACCCTTTTCGTCCTCTGTGCCTATGTTGAGCAGTCCTACTCTGGGGCTTGGGATTCCCATTACCTTTTCCATATAAACGCTGCCTAAAATAGCGAACTGCTGGAGCATTTCGGGGCGTACCTCCGTATTTGCGCCGCCGTCAAGAAGAATGTACTTTGAATTTATGCTTGGGATTATGGGTGCAAGGGCGGGGCGCTTAACACCCTTGATTCTGCCTACAAGGAGAGTGCCGCCTGTAACAAGAGCGGCTGTGCTGCCTGCACTTACGAATGCGTCTGCCTCGCCGTTTACAACAAGCTGAAAGGCCTTGCCCATAGAGCAGTCCTTTTTCGCCTTGCGTATTTCCATTGGGTCGTCCTCTATCTGAATGACCCCGTCCGCATTAACGATTGAGATGTTTGCCATAGGCAGCTTAAGTGCTTCAAAGCGGCTTTTGATTGTCTGCTCGTCGCCTGTCAGCACAACCTCAACGCCGTATTCCGCAACTGCCTGTACAGCGCCCTTTATTACTTCGTCGGGAGCGTTATCGCCGCCGAATGCGTCAACTGCAATTCTCATAATCTTATCCTTTCTCATTGGCTTTTGAGCAGCTTTTCAAGGTCGGCAAGACCTCTTTCGGCAATTGCCGAGTATTTAAGCTGCTTATCTCTTATATTCTTTTCAAGGGGCGGCAGTATTCCCATATTTGCGCCCATTGGCTGAAAGTCCTTTACTGTGGGGTCGCTGATGTAATTAAGCAGCGCCCCTGTCATTGTGGTTCTCGGCAAATCCAGCATTTCCTTGCCTGAAAGCAGTCTTCCAAGCTGAAAGCCTGCAATAATGCCGCTCATTGCGCTTTCGGTGTAGCCCTCAACGCCTGTTATCTGTCCGCCGAAGAAAATGTTGTTGCTGCCTTTCAGCATAAAGTGATTGTCAAGCACCTGGGGGCTGTTTAAAAAGGTATTTCTGTGCATTACGCCGTAGCGCATAAATTCTGCGTTTTCAAGACCTGTTATCATGGAGAAAACACGCTTCTGCTCGCCGAATTTCAGGTTTGTCTGAAAGCCTACAAGGTTGTAGAGAGTACCCTCGTTGTTTTCCTTGCGGAGCTGTACCACCGCATAGGGACGTCTGCCCGTCCTCGGGTCGGTAAGTCCAACAGGCTTCATACAGCCGTATCTCACGCTGTCAATTCCACGCTTTGCAAGTACCTCAACAGGCATACAGCCCTCGTAAACCTTAAGGTTTTCAAAGGTTTTAAGGGGAACGCTTTCCGCATTTACAAGCTCATTGTAGAACGCCTCGTATTCCTCTCTTGTCATGGGGCAGTTGATATAGTCTGCGTCGCCCTTGTCGTATCGGGTAGCGAAAAACGCCTTGCTCATATCAATGCTTTCGGCGGTGACAATAGGGGCTGCGGCGTCGTAAAAGCTCATAGGCAGACCGCATTTTGCCTTTATTGTTTCCGCAAAGGAGTCGCTTGTAAGCGGGCCTGTGCAGATTACGGTGTTTTCTTCGGGGAATTCGGTTATTTCCTCGGAGATTACCTTTATATTTGGGTGGCTGTTTATTTTTTCGGTGATATAGTCGGAGAAAAGCTCACGGTTTACCGCCAGTGCTCCACCTGCGGGAACTCTTGTGGCTTCCGCCGCTTCCATTGTCAGCGAGCCGAACATACGCATTTCCGCTTTCAACATTCCTGCGGCACTGCCTGTTCTTTCGGCTTTGAGGGAATTGCTGCAAACCAGCTCTGCAAAGCCCTTATAATGATGAGCGGGGGAGAATTTTTTCGGCTTCATTTCGTAGAGAGAAACCTCAAAGCCCCTGTTCGCCAGCTGCCAAGCCGCCTCAACTCCCGCAAGACCCGCTCCTATTACTTTAACGTTCATCAGCTGTCCAAGTCCTCGCTGTTTTCGGGAGTATCCGCCGCCTCCTGCTCATAGCCGCAGCCCGGCTTAGCACAGTAGATCTTGCCCTTTTTGCCTGCTTTCTTGAACATTGTGCTGCCGCACTGGGGGCAGGTTTCGGCAATGGGAGTATCCCATGTCATAAAGTTACATTCCTTGAAGTTTTCACAGCCGAAGAAGGGCTTGCCCTTTTTGGACTTTTTGGCAAGCATTTTTTTGCCGCAGATAGGACAGCTGCCCTGTGTTTCGTTTACGATCTTCTTGGTGTTCTTGCATTCGGGGAATCCCGAGCAGCCTAAGAATTTGCCGTAAGGACCGATTTTTATTACCATTTTCCTGCCGCAAAGCTCACAGTCGATATCCGTAGGCTCGTCGGGTACCTTGACCCTTTTGCCGTCCATATCCTGCTCCGCTTTGTCAAGAGTCTTGGAGAAATCGCCGTAAAAGCTTTTCAGTACGTCAACCCATTCCTCCTTGCCCTCTTCCACCTTATCAAGGTCGTTTTCCATTTTTGCGGTAAACTTTGTATCAACAATATGCTGGAAATGCTCCTTTAAAAGCTCGGTAATAACGTCCCCTAAAGGAGTGGGCTTAAGCTGCTTTTGCTCACGCTCAACATAATGTCTGTCAAGAATTGTGGTAATTGTGGGAGCGTAGGTGGACGGTCTGCCGATTCCGTTTTCCTCAAGCGCCTTGATAAGGCTTGCTTCCGTGTAGCGCGGGGGCGGCTGAGTGAAGTGCTGATTGCCCGAAAGCTCTTTCACCTTGAGAATTTCCCCCTCGGTGATTTTGGGCAGTGCGCCGCCCTCCTCGCTGTCGTCCTCGGCGGATTCCTCATATAGCCTTGTAAAGCCGTCAAACTTTACCGTATAGCCGTTTGCCTTGAACATACAGCCGTTTGCATCAATGTCAACCGCTACGGTATTCAGCAAGGCGTTTTCCATCTGGCTTGCCATAAACCGCTCCCATATCAGCTTATAAAGCTTATACTGGTCGGAGGTCAGACTGTCCTTTACAATTTCGGGAGTAAGGTCTATCGTTGTGGGACGTACAGCCTCGTGTGCGTCCTGTGAGCCTTTCTTGGTCTTGTATTCACGGGGCTTTGCAGGAACGTATTCCTTGCCGAAACGGGTTTCGATAAGAGCCGCCGCAGCTGCCTTTGCCTCGTCTGAAATTCGCAGGCTGTCTGTTCTCATATAGGTAATAAGACCCACAGCGCCGTGACCTTCAACGTCAACGCCCTCGTAAAGCTCCTGTGCGGCTTTCATTGTTCTTCTTGCGTTGAAGGAAAGCTTTCTTGAAGCCTCCTGCTGCAAGGTGGAGGTAGTAAAGGGAGGAGCAGGCTGCTTTTTTCTTGTGGATTTCTTGATATTTGCTACCTTGAATTCAGCGTTTTCCAGCCTTGCAAGGATTTTGTCCACTTCTTCCTTTGAATTAAGCTCAGCCTTTTCGCCGTCTATTTCGTGAAGCTTTGCAGGGAAAGCCTTTTTGCTTGTGGAATTAAGCAGCTTTGCGTCAATGCTCCAGTATTCCTTGGGGTTAAATGCTTTTATTTCGTTTTCCCTGTCAACGATAAGCCTTACAGCAACGGACTGCACTCGTCCTGCGGAAAGACCTCTGCGCACCTTTTTCCAAAGGAACGGACTAAGCTTGTAGCCTACTATTCTGTCAAGAATACGGCGTGCCTGCTGTGCGTTTATAAGGTCCATATCAAGGCTTCGGGGATTGCTCATTCCCGTCTGAATGCCCGATTTTGTGATTTCGCTGAAGGTAACTCTTATAGGCTTTGAGCCGTCAAGATTAAGCACATGGGCAAGATGCCACGAAATTGCCTCTCCCTCTCTATCAGGGTCGGTTGCAAGATAGACGGTATCGGATTTTTTTGCCGCCGCCTTAAGCTCCTTGATAAGAGCGGATTTGTCCTTTTTGTTTTCGTAGCTTGGCTCAAAGTTGTTGTCAACGTCAACGCCAAGCTTTGACTTCGGCAAATCACGGATATGACCTACCGAAGCCACTACTTCATAATCCTTGCCAAGATATTTCTTTATAGTTTTCGCCTTGGCTGGTGACTCAACGATTACTAAGTTCGACACATTATTATCCTTTCTGTTTCTGCATTTCCCAGCAGAGTATGGACGCCGCAACAGCCGCATTGAGCGATTCGGCGTTTTCTATGGGAATGTACACCCTTTGAGTGCACAGCTTTTGTACCCTTTCGCAGATTCCGTTGCCCTCGTTGCCGATAACAACGGCTGATTTCGTGGAGAAATACAGCTTGTTCAGGGGAACTGCGGTTTTGTCAAGCAGCGCCCCGTAAATCTCAAAGCCGTTATCTATAAGCAGCGGTATAAACTCATCCGCTTTGCCCATATAGCAGGGCAGACGGAAAAGACTGCCCATTGTTCCTCGGATTACCTTTGGGGAATAAATGTCGGCGCATTCCTCGGTGAGAATTACTCCGTCAATGCCGAGAGCGTCCCCTGTTCTTATGATAGTTCCTATGTTTCCTGTATCCTGTAAGGAATCCAGTATGAGAAAACGGGTGCTATTTCTTATTTTATCCGAATTAAGCGGTTTGTCAAGTGTTTTTACTTCCGCAAAAAAGCCCTGAGGCGTTTTTGTATCGGAAATATATTCCGAAACGTCGTCGCTTATCACAGTAATTTCACATTTTTGTGATATAATTTCCGCCGTATGGGGATATTTTTCAAGGGCTGTTCTTGTGGCAAGAACGGTTTTTACCGTAAGCCCCGACTTTATCGCTTCCTCGCAGAGCTTGTGCCCCTCCGCAATAAAGGAGCTGTTTTCACGTCTTGCTCTGCGCTCGTTTATCAATGACTTGTAGTATCTGACAAGCTGATTTTTTCTTGATGTTATCTCCATTTGACATTCCTGCTTCATTATGTTAAAATTTAGAAAAGTGAGGTTTTTATATGCGTTTTTCTGAATTATCCCTTATTGCCGAAGACGCAGGACTTGATTATTCTCCCGAAAAGACTTCCTTAAGCGGAGAGCTTCGGGGCTTTAAAACCAACGTCTGCGATAACGGCACAAGCTATATTGTTACCATATTTGTTAAAATATCACTCAAAAGGGAAGTGGAAGTTTCCTCTTTTGTCAACAGTCTTGCTGAAAGCTTGCCTAAAAATACAGTCAACAGTCAGTCAAGCGGCTATGATTACTTGCAGATTGTCCTTGAAAGGAACAATCTAATGCAGGAAAAGCTTGAGCTGCTGATTGAGTTTTTAGAAAAGCTTGCTGCATTTCTTGATGAAAATGAGTTTGAAAAAACCGAGGTGAACGAAAAGGAATTGCCCGTTCTGCCCGAATTAAAGCCTGCTCCGAAGAAGAAAAAGCGCAGGCTGAAAAGCTCCTTCGACCGTTACAGCGTAAGAGGAATTATCGGCGCTTTTATCGGCGGGGCTGCCTGTATGTTCATTGTGGGGCTGTTCGTCAACGTTGATTCCTCCACTATGGGCTATCAGATATGGAGCTGGATCTGCGGTGCGGCGGTTTGTCTGATTATCCTTGTGGACTATTATTTCCTCGCAAAGAAATTTGACATTGCAGGCATTATTTCCTGTTCCGCTTTCAGCTTTCTGTCCTTGTCCCTTGGCACCTTTATGGCGGTAATACACACACTGTCACAGCTTATGGCGGCAGATACGGGCAACGCTCTTACTCTTGGGGAGATGCTGACGGATTTAGGCGGTTATCTGGGACAATACCCGTCCGTTGGCGAGATGTGGCTGGAGCTTCTGTTAAAGAATTTCTTCATTGGAGCAATCGCCTCTGCGCTGTTCTACAACTGGTATTTTTCAAGGCACAAGGGCGAAATGTTCATAGGCGAAAAGGACGGAACTGAGCGGGAAAACAAGTAAATTTACCAACCCCATAAATACGAATATCACGCCTATTTATATAGGCGTGATACTTTTTCTGACTTAAAGGGCAGCCTTTGCCTTTTCGCAAAGTGCTGTAAAGCCTGCTGCGTCGTTGATTGCAATTTCAGACAGCATCTTGCGGTTTAATGTGATGTTAGCCTTCTTTAAACCGTTGATGAATGTTGAATAGTTCATACCGTTAAGCTTGCAGGCAGCGGAGATACGAGCAATCCAGAGCTTTCTGAAATCTCTCTTCTTTAAGCGTCTGCTGATGTAAGCGTACTGACCGGACTTCCAAACGGCTTCCTTAGCGGTCTTGAACAGTCTGGACTTGCCGCCCCAGTAACCCTTTGCTAATTTTAATGTTTTATTTCTTCTCTTGCGAGTTGCTAATGCGCCTTTTACACGAGCCATGATTAAATCCTCCTATATTTCTTTTGTTCTCTCTTACTTTGCGTATGGCATAATTGCTCTTACTTCAGCAAGGTTTGTCTTATCGCAGTAGCCTGCTGCACGGTTAGAGCGTTTACGCTTTGTAGCCTTCTGAGTTAATCTATGGCGGCGGTTTGTCTTCTGATACTTGATTTTTCCTGTTCCTGTAAACTTAAAGCGTTTTTTAGCTCCGCTGTGAGTTTTGATCTTGTTCTTTGGCATTTTATTGTCCTCCTCTTAGTATTTTTATACAATTATTCTCTCATTCGGCTGACTTTTTGTTTGAAGCGGGCTTTGGTGAAAGAACAACAGCATAGTTCTTGCCTTCCAGCTTTGATGGCTTGTCGGCAGCGCCGTATTCAGCACAAGCGTCCTTGAATTTTCCCATCAGCTCCTCGCCAAGATTCATATGCGACATTTCTCTTGCACGTCTGAAACGGATTGTAACCTTGACCTTGTCGCCGTTTTTCAGGAACTTTATTGCCTGATTTACCTTGATGTTGAAATCGTTGGTATCAATGTTGAGCGACATTTTGATTTCCTTAAGCTCAACCTGCTTCTGATTTTTCTTTGCTTCCTTTTCTCTCTTTGACTGTTCAAAGCGATACTTGCCGTAATCCATAATACGGCATACGGGCGGATTGCCCTGCGGAGCAATGAGGACTAAATCTAAGTTAGCCTCTTCTGCTTTTGTTAAAGCCTCATCAGATGACATAACGCCAAGCTGTTCATTGTCGGCACCGATTACACGAACTTCCTTTTCATGAATCTCCTCGTTGATGAGTAACTCTTTTGCGCTGATAATATGCACTCCCTTTCAATTAAGCTGAAGATGTAAAACAAAAAAGCACAAGATTTCTCTCGTGCTTAAAATTCATATACAAGTATAGGAATTTATAAACAACCATACAAACGTTAGTCGGCAGGTGAGAGTTAATCTACTTTTTGTTTATACATTACCTTGATATTATACATTAAGTTCTTTTCTTTGTCAATAGGTAAAATGAATTTTTTTCAATATTTTTTCGGATTTGCAAAAGGAGTTGTTTTTTCTCCGAAATGTGCTATACTTAATATACCAAGTATAAGAGAATTTGTCAAGGAAAGGACTTTGCTATGCTCAAAAAAATATTATCTCCCAAAAGCTGCGCCGAATGCAGGCTTTGCTGCGGATTTGACAAAAGCGATATGTGGGAAATTCCCGTTGTTTCAGCGGAAACCGCCGATTATATCAGGTCGGAAATTGACGGGGACTACTTTCTTTTCCCCAAAGGAAACAGCTTTGTTTTCGGTATGGATTTTGACGAAAAGGGAATTGCCTGGTGTCCTATGCTTACCGAAAAGGGCTGTCGGCTTGGGGACAAAAAGCCCTTTGACTGCCGTGTGTGGCCGCTGCGTGTAATGCGGCTGGAAAATATGCTTGCAGTGGTAATTTCACCCGTATGCGAAACCACAATGAAGCTGTCCCTTGCAAAGCTTATGGAATTTGTAAACGGGGGAATGGCGAAGATTATTTTTGATGAAGCGGAGAAAAATCCCGATATTATCAAGGATTACATCGAGGGTTATCCCATTCTTGCCATAAAGAAGCTCGGCTGATTCAGTCCGTTACGTCCGCAATATCCTCCTCGATATGACTGCCGAAAAAGTTGGTTATGGAGGCAATCTGCTGCACCGTAAGGTCAAGCTGATACATTCCGTCAAGCTCGGTGGAAAAATGGTTTATGTTGTCATCCGCCTCAAAGGTGATTTTTTTGAACAGATAATCCGTTTCCCCAAGCTGGCCAAGTATTCTGTGGCAGTCGGATGCGAACTCTATAACGCTTTTCTGCGAGGTTTCAAAGTCAATGCAGATTGAGAGGGAATCGGTGTTTTTAACGTCCTCGGCGGATTTGTAGCTGCCCACGTCCGTGTCCATTATTTCAAGGTCTATATCCACGGATTTAATATTTGTATCGGTGCCGAGGTATTCAAAAAACTCTGCGCCGATTTGATTTTCAATGCGCTTTTCAATATAGTATCTGTCGTTGTATTCGTCTGACGTGGCAAGGGAAATAAGGGAAACTAAAAAGGTGAAAACAACAATTCCGCCGCATAGAATAAGGCTTCTGAAGTCGGGAACAAAGCCTCTGCTTTTTCTTTTCAGCAGGTTAAGCAGTATTTCAATGCCCAGAAAAACAAGAATAATGGGTGTAATTTTTGCGGCGTTAAGTATTCCCGAGGGAGTGAACAGGGAAATTATCATTGCAATTCCCATTACAATAAGGAACAGCGCCGCCGAATATGTACCTATTATATATGTTTTTCTGCTCTTTTTAACAGGTTTTTCGGGGGAAACAGGCTTGTCGGGCTTTATTAGCGGCGGCAAGGTTGGCTCGGGAAATTGCTCCTCGGGCGGCTCGGCTTCGGATTGGGGCGGCTTTTCCATTTCACGGATTGCCTCCTCGAAGCTTTGCTCGTCGGATTTAATGCTTTCCACCTCTTTGAGAATATCGTCTATTTCGGACATAATAAAATCCTTTCGCTGTTTGTGTCGTATATAGATATTTTACCCCATTTTGTCGGAAAAAGCAAGCGAAAAAAAGCGAGCACCGCTACTGCGATACTCGCTTTATTGGAGCGGATTACGAGGCTCGAACTCGCTACCTCCACCTTGGCAAGGTGGCGCTCTACCAGATGAGCTAAATCCGCATTAT
>JBJERI010000041.1:0-3811 GCA_051882195.1 Ruminiclostridium sp.
GACGGATTTTGTTGATTTACAGCAGGGATTTATAGTTATAAAAATGCTGTTTTCGGGATAATCATCAACGAATTTTCTTACGGCTTTGGTTTTTCCAATGCCTGCATCGCCTGTTACCGTTGCAAAACCGCCCTTAATCTGGCACGCTCTGATTGTTTCATAAACTTTGGTGGATATAGATGTGGGTGCATAATCTACCTCTGTGTACAGCTCCTGCGCCTCGGATTTTGTATCGAAGTAGGCAATCAGCTTGTCAAGCTGATTGGCAACATTGCCTTTGTATGTGCCTGATTTTATCAAGCTGATTACGGACGATGAAACGCCGCAGCGCTGTCCTGCTTTGTTGGCGCTGTTAAGCTCAGCGGCAAGCTTATCGAATTGCTCAAGTGCATATCGCTGGCGTTCTGTGAACGTGGTTTCCATGTCAAGACTCCTTTCTGATTAGGGCGTTTTTATTCATTTTTGTGAGGTCAACCTCGACCTCGACAATATTTTCAAGCTGGGGATTTTCTTCGATTACGGCATCGGATATAACCGGCTGGAACTTGGTGGGCTGGTTAATGTGGAAATTCTTTCTTCCGTTTTCAGCCTTGAGCAGAGAAGCTGCAAGCCAGTCAATGCGCTTATCTCCCTGAACGGAAGCGGTAAGACCCTTTGCATATTCGTGAACTGCCTTTTCGGACTTGCGGCGGTTGCGTTCAGCCTCTGCGATATCATCGGGATTAGCGGTGATATAGGGAATTGTCATATCGTCGTTGAGAGTCCATGTCCAAAGATACTTGTCGGTTTCCTTTTCATAAACTCTAACCGAGCGAATATCTGACGGGTCATAGCGAACATATACCTCTTTGTTAATGTTGAGAATAGTTTCTTCGCCGGAGTACCAAAGTTTCTCGCCTGCAAAATCAATTGCAACACCATTACGCTTGATTTTCTGATAACGGCTGGTTCTGGCAAGCAGCATTGACAGGTCACGCTCAGAGGCTTTGCGGAAGCATGTACGCTTTATGGATTCGTTCCAGACTTCAATTCGGCTCATTCCCTTGAAACGGGATTCCTTGCCGCCGTATTCGTCAACGTTGTAGTCCCCATCAATCAGAATTTCAAGGGATTTTCTGATTTGTTCGTCTTCCGGGATAACGCCGTTTTTCAACTTCCATTTCAGCGATTCGGGACGTTCTATAATAGTGCCGCCGCAGAAGGTTTCAATTACACGGCTGATATGATTTTTTACAGTACCGAATGTACGTTCAATAGGCTTTGCCTTTGCGTTGCGTACAAGGGCATTGTGCATTTCAATACCAAGCATCTGCAGAATAGTCGGTGGGATTTCATCGGCGTTCCAGTTGGATTTTGTTCTGTGTCCTCTACCGCCGATGTCGTGGGTTAGGAATTCTGAACCGTTATCGAAATATACCGACTTGGGTACGCCGAATCGCAATATGGCATGGCGGAGAGCAAGCAAGGTTGATGTGGAGCTGGGGTTTTCGGTCAGGTTCCAGCCTACCATTACACCAGACTTGGCGTCTATAAATGCTGTAAGGTATATACGGTGCTGACGTCCGTTTTCGCCAATTGTTATAAAATCGAAGGTGTGGTTATCAGCGATCCATACGTCGTTGGCTTCAATGTCCTCGTAAAGACGTTCAATGTATGGACAGCAGGTGTCTTTAAAGGCTTTATCTCCGTAGCGGCACAGCTTTACTACAGCTTCGGGGAGCTGCTCTGCCTGCCGCCTGAATGAACGCTCGCACGGAATCGTCGGTACAAGGTCAGGATAAAACTCAGCGCACCATACTTTTAAAAGCTCGTAGCAGCGGCTGACCGGGAGACGCCTCTCGTCTAAATAAAAATAGAAGAAGGCGTCCAGCAGAAGCTTGTCTATGCTGTTGTGTCCTTTATTCCATGCACCACGCTTGTCGACAAGTCCCTCAAGGTCGTTATTCTTTAATGCCGCATATTTGCGGTAAAGAATGTCGAGGCTGATGTTAATACCGGGATTTTCGAGCTTCACCTTGGAAATATACAAACCGTCAATTTCAGACTTTTTAAACTCTCCGTTACTTCTAAGGTCTTGCCACTGGGTTATGGTCTTTTTCCAGAATGCAATCTGTTTGCGTTCATCCTCGCTGAATTCGTCGATGTATTTCTTTGAAACGGCTGTTTTAAACTTTTTATCAGCCGTTTTAGAGGCTTTTTTGGGCGGATATTCGGGCGGAAGACCATTCTTTGCACGCTGAATGTTGTTATACTTTACCTGCTCAGTATCTGTCAGGGCTGATGTTGGAATTATGTACTCTATGCGGTTATTCGAAGCGTGGTCACTCAGAAAAGCCGGGATTTTACCGTCATGGATTTGCTTCTGAATATATCGGATACTACATCCTTTTATTTCGGCGTACTGTTCTGTTGTAATGTAATTCAAAATTTTTCACCGTCCTTTGTATTGACATTTGCTTCTCTTGGTGATATACTTTCGGTAGAGTTATTTCCTAAGAGTTCTAACTCCTCTTGAGCGTAGATAAGAAGCGATAAGGCTGTCGCGATCAGCTTTTGCTTTGTTTCTGCGCTCACTTTTTTGTTCTGAATCAGATGGTAAATAGAAACCATGTACTTCAGAACAAGCTCAAGGGTTTGTGCCTTGAATTCCTCAATAGTCATTTTCTCACCTTCTTTCTGTTAGGATCGGCAGAGCCGTGGGTCTGATACGCTCAGACGGGCGCTGTTTCTATAGCTTTATAGACGGTCTTGGGGAAACAGTAACTTAGACCGTTGGGGCGGATATGCTCCGCCGGGCAAGGCTTAAGCAATGTCTATGAATTCTTCCTTGATGTAGTCGAAGGTTCCATAATAGCTGCCGTCAACGCTGACGTTACCGACAGTTGCGGTATTGCTGTCGATAGTTAATGCTCCGCAGGGAAGCTTGCCGTGCTTGCGGAAATAGTTTATCAGGATTGATTTCTTTTCGGAAAGTGATATAGTGTTCATTTTAACCTACCTTTCTGCCGATGAGCCTGTCTAAAGGGACAAAAAGTGCGTCGGCAAGTTGAACTGCAATTGAAAGTGATGGGATTTTACGACCTGTCTCGATGTTTGCGATCAGTGATCTGTCCACATTTGAGATGTGGGCAAGCTCGGGTTGTGACAGGTTGCGCTCTTCACGGAGCTGCTTCAAAGAAGCTGCGATATTTATTGTGGTCATTTCAACGCTCCTTTCAGAATGATGATTATAAGCTACTTAATTTGCCTAAAAATTTCCCGTCCAAGCCATACACTTTTCCACTAATTACATTAACAAAAGTGCCAATGTAAAAAAGGTAATCCTGAAACTCATAAAATTTGCCATTGATTTTAATTCCGTGCCTTGTTACCTTGTGGATTGAAACATCTATGTATGGTTTAGATTGATTCTCTTTATCAGGCTGGCTTTGTATTCTTCGTACAATGTCAGCTATTTCTTTTGGTGTTCCTGTTATCGTGATTTTCATAGCCTTCTCCTGTCAATTAGTAAATAAAATATCCGTCTGTCGAATAGTCCCATTCGATTGTACCGTCATCGTACATACAAACGTTGTGGACGCAGCAGCACCAACCGGAACGGGTGTTTACAACTACTGCAGAATTGTCGTCCGAAACGGATAATACTTTGTAGGGGCAACCACTCGCAATCTTATAAACCTTGCCGACTTCTAACCTTACGTTTCTGACCATGTTTGCTCTTATTACCATAAGTACACTCCTTTTTGAAAAATTATAGCATTGACATTTTTGCAATCTTGCTATACAATTAAACTACGGATAACTGTACCTT
>JBJERI010000042.1:0-3805 GCA_051882195.1 Ruminiclostridium sp.
AAACTCCGAATTTCAGCAGATACTTGACGACATCAAGGAAAACACAACCGCTTCAACAACCCAATCCACAAACGAAACTCCCCTTGGCAACGAGTACAAAACAAATATGTTCGGCGTAGGCGCAAACGAAAGCGGCGAAATCGTCATAAACAGAGGCGAAACCGCAGATAATCCCATGGGCAGCAGCGGCACATGGTCTGTTTTTGTGTATATGTGCGGCTCCGACCTTGAATCGGAGGACGGCTCTGCAAGCGCTGACATCAAGGAAATTCTCAGCGTTGATTACCCCGAAAATGTGAACATTATCATTGAAACGGGCGGAACAAATTACTGGAACAACCGCTCAATTTCAGCGAAAAAAATACAGCGCTTTGATACCCATGACCAAAAGCTTACTCTTGTTGATGAAAAAAGCCTTTCAAATATGGGAAGCGCCGAAACCTTCCGTGATTTTCTCGAATGGGGCGTTGAAAATTATCCTGCCGCAAATATGGGCGTAATTCTGTGGAATCACGGCGGCGGTCCTGTTGACGGAATATGCTTTGACGAGCTTTACGATTATGATTCCCTTACCCTCAGCGAAATGAACTCCGCCTTGTCAAGGGTCAGCGAAAATATGACAGACAAATTCGAGTTTATCGGCTTTGACGCCTGTCTTATGGCGTCCGTGGAGGTTGCCTCAATGCTTGTCCCCTATGCAGATTATATGATTGCCTCCGAGCAGAGCGAACCGGGCAGCGGTTGGGATTACAACGGAATAGGCGCTTATCTTGCGGAAAATCCCGATTGTAACGGCGAGCAGCTTGGAAAGGTTATATGCGATACATATTTTGAAAAATGCAGTCAAGGCTACTACGATGAAGACATTACAATGTCCCTTACAGATCTTTCAAAAATAGACGACCTGCTGATTAAATTCAACAGCGCCGCAAACCGTCTTGCGGAGACCATTGACGTTCCGTCGGATTTCAACGCAATATCAAAGGCGGCGGATTCAACCGTTTTCTTCGGGGCAAAATCCTACTATGACGGCTATACAAACCTTATTGATATGGGCTGCTTTATGGAAAATGCCTCGGGCATATTGGGCAGCACCGCTAATGAATGTATAAAGGCAATCGACAATGCGGTTATTTACTGCAAAAACGGCTCTCTTTTAAGCCGTGCAAAGGGACTTTCTTTCTTTTACCCCATTAAAATTGAGGATAGCTACACTCTCAGATGCTTTGAGTCAATCTGCTTCAGTCCGTCCTACATAAAATTCGTTGAAGCGGCGGCTTACGGCGGCGCAACAGGTTCTCTTGACGATTTCTCAAGTCAGCTGGGCAATATTCTCGACAATATATGGAATTACTTTACCGACGATTACGACGACTATAACGATTACAGCGATTATGAAAGCAGCGGCTCTGATATATGGAACAGCTACGACGATTATTACGACGATAATTACGGCGAAAGCCTGTATTACACCGACAGCTCCACAATTCAGATGTCGGTACAGCCTCACCTTGACGAGGACAACTGCTATTCCTTTACCATTGCCGAGGACTCTTTGGACTATGTAAACGGCATTTATTTTGACCTGTATCTCCTTGATGAATACGGCGACCTTATTTATCTGGGAATGGACAATAATCTGAACATTGACTGGGATACGGGCGTTGTAACGGATAACTTCTACGGAACGTGGATTGCCCTTGACGACGGACAGTTCCTTACCGCAGTTGTAATTGACGACAACAATTACGATTATACCGTTTTCTCCTCCCCTATTCTGTATAACGGTCAGCGTGCAAGCCTGAGATACAGTTATTTCTACGACGAGTCCTGCTTTGTTTTTGACGGAGTTTATCTGCAGAACGAGGAAAACGACGCCTTTTCACGAATGATAACCCTGTCCGAGGGCGATGTTATCGTGCCCATTTATTCGGTTATTTACGCCGATGATACGGAGGAAGAAATTTACGGTGACGAGTACGTTTACAGCGATTACAGCTGTATTTACGATACCGACCTTAATCCTGCCACCTACCTTTTCTCCTTTACAATAACCGACGTTTTCTTCAACGATTTCTACACCGATTATATCGGCTACGACCTTGAAGAGGACGGAGAGCTTTACGTTAACGATGCCTTTATGGATTACGCAGAGTAAAAAATTCAAGGCAATTACTGCGGTATTTTGTAGAAAAAGCGATTTACAACGGCAGAAAAAAGTTATATAATAAGCATTGGCGAATTTTTTCCGAAAGGGTGTTTTTATGATAACGGATATGACCGTGGGGAAACCCTGGTCGGTGCTTTTCAGGTACTCCCTCCCAATGCTTTTAAGCATTGTTTTCCAACAGTTCTACAATATATCCGACAGCATTATTGCAGGCAATTTCTGCGGAGAGGACGCGCTGGCGGCAATCGGCGCTTCCTATCCCATTACAATGATTTTTATGGCATTTGCAACGGGACTTAACATAGGCTGTTCTGTTGTAATATCACAGCTGTTCGGCGGAAAGCGCTTTACAGAGCTTAAAACCGCCGTTTCCACCTCGTTCATTGCCACCGTGACATTAAGCCTTTTGCTCACTTTATTCGGCGTTATTTTCACAGAGCCTATGATGACAATGCTGAACACGCCCCAAAACATTTTCGGCGACGGGTCACTTTATCTCAGCATTTATATATGGGGACTGATTTTCCTGTTCCTGTACAATATCTGCAACGGAATTTTCTCGGCGCTTGGGGACTCAAAAACCCCGCTTTACTTCCTCATTGCCTCATCTCTTGGCAATATTGCCCTTGACCTGCTTGCAGTGGGCGTATTCAATATGGGAGTTGCGGGCGTTGCGTGGGCGACCTTTGCGGCACAGGGCGCAGCCTCGGTTTTTGCTCTTGTTACCCTCGGAAAGCGGCTTAAGAAAATCGAAACAAGCGAAACTCCAAAGCGTTTCAGCGGTCACATGCTTGCCACCATAAGCAGAATTGCCGTTCCAAGTATTCTCCAGCAAAGCTTTGTATCGGTGGGCAATCTGTTTATTCAGGGGCTTGTGAACAGCTTCGGCTCAGCGGTAATTGCAGGCTATTCGGCTGCCATAAAGCTGAACACCTTTGCAATAACCTCCTTTTCCACAATGGGAAACGGCATTTCCAACTTTACCGCACAGAATATCGGTGCAGGCAAACTTGACCGTGTTTCAAAGGGATTTAAGGCGGGGCTTGTAATGGCGGCGTGCATTGTTATTCCCTTTACCCTGCTGTACATTGTTTTCAGCGGTAATCTTATTCAGCTGTTTATGAGCGACGGAACAGCCGATTCCATTACGGCGGGTATGCATTTTTTGATTATTGTCTGCCCGTTCTATTTCTCCGTAGCGGCAAAGCTGTTGGCGGACGGCGTTCTCCGTGGTTCAAGCTCTATGGGCTATTTTATGGCAACCACATTTACCGACCTTATTCTGCGTGTTATACTTGCCTATATTTTCGCATTCCTTATGAACTCTGCGGACGGAATATGGCTTTCGTGGCCTGTGGGCTGGTTTATTTCGGGAGCAATGTCAATGACGTTTTATTTTACGGGGTGCTGGAAAAAGAAATATCAACAAAAATAATGCCTCCCACAATCGGGAGGCATCAGACTGTCGATAAACCCTGAAAACAGGGTTTATCTTAATGAATATTGAATATTGAATAGTGAATAATTGAGGTGTGCCCTTCGGGCAGGGATTTAAAAAGCGAGCTATAATCACATTTTCCGGAATAATCGGCGAAGCCGATACCACAATTATTCATTCTTCGTTATTCATTATTC
>JBJERI010000043.1:0-3799 GCA_051882195.1 Ruminiclostridium sp.
TTTTCCGCTACTATTTTTTTATTTATTGTAACGCTTCTATTGTAAACCAACATTTATTTGCAAATTTATGAAAAATATGCTACAATATGCAAAAAGTATGGAGGTCGAATAAGCCATGAATGACAGCAAAACCAAAATACAGCTTACAAAAGAGCAGATAGGGGCAATGACCGAAAAGACGTTTTACGAGGATTTAAAGGAATATGGGGAGCTTGGAGAGGGATATTTCAATTCCGCTTATCTTGTTGTAACGGAAAGCGGAAAGGAAGCGGTGCTGAAAGCAGCGCCGCCCGCCGACGCAAAGCTTCTAAGATACGAAAAGGACATAATGCTTGCGGAAACAATGGCAATGAAAATGGCATTGGGAAAGGGAATACCCGTGCCTGAGCTGCTTTACTGCGATTTCAGCAGGACGGTCTGCCCAACACGGTATTTCTTTATGAAAAAGCTTAAGGGCGGCAGCGTTGAATCCCAGAAGGATAAGCTTGACAAGATTCAGCTTGCCCTTATTCATCGTGAAGCGGGAGAGATAAACGCTCGGCTCAACGCAATAACGGGCGAAAAATTTGGCAGCCTTTTTGATAGGGAAAGACAGTATGACAGCTGGTATGAGGCATTTTCGGCATTACTGTCCGATTTGTTTTCTGACGCAGAGGAAATAGGCGCAGACGTTTCTATAAGCAGAGCGGAGGTTTTCGCCGCTCTTCAGCGTGACAAAGCGGTTTTCGATGAGGTGAAAACGCCTTCTCTTATCCACTGGGATATATGGGACGGCAACATTTTTGCCGATGAGGGGAAAATAACAGGAATTATCGACTTTGAGCGTGCAATGTACGCTGACAGACTTATGGAAAACGGCTTCCGCCGACAGTGCTCTGATGATGATTTCCTTACGGGCTACGGTATTGACCGCCTTTCGAGCAGCGAGGAGCAGCGTGTGCTGTGGTATGACTTATACCTTTCGGTGGTAATGGTGACGGAGCATTTCTTCCGTGAATACAGCGACAAATCCCTCCACGACGGTGCATTGCAGCTGCTTTGCTATACTTGGAAAATGTTGAAATAATCAGCCGTTTTTTCTGTATTCAAGGGGGCTTATGCCAAAGGTTTTTCTGAATTGCCTTGCAAAAAAGCTGCTGTTTGAAAAGCCGCATTTCTCCGAAATTTCCGTTACCGCCATATCGGTTGCCTTAAGCATACGGCTTGCGTTTTTCATACGGATTTCGTTTAGGTAAGCGCCGGGAGTAATGTGATAGGTTGCACGGAAAATCCTTGAAAAATGCCGCTCGGAAATGTAGCACATTTCCGCAAGGTCTTTTATTGAAATATTGGCATTGTAGCTGTTTTCCATATAGGAAACCGCTTTTGCAAGGTTAATTTCCGCCTTGTCCTTTTCGGAGGGCAGGGCGTATTTTCTTGCGAGCATTGTCACAAGCTGGGTGAAATAAGCCATAATAAGCGCTTTTCTCCCGTCCCGTCTGCTGTTGTATTCGTCAATCATTTCCGCTATGAGCCGTTCCGCCTCTGCAAAATCCTCCGCTCCCAGCTTAAGGCGGCTTTCAAAGCGCTGTTCTCCCGCAAGATAGGGCTCGATTACAAATAAAGCGTGATAGCCTGCCGACCGTGTAAGGTCGCCGCCTTTCAGCATTTCGGGGCGGAACATTATATTGCATATCCTGAAGCTTTCAGTATTGGTGTAGGCGTGGGCGGTGTTCTCGTTGATAACGAAAACGTCCCCTTTTGAAATAGAATATTCCTCGTTATTCACAACGTGGGTTGCCTTTCCCTCAAGGACAAGGACTATTTCCGAAAAGTCCGCATGACTGTGAAAATACATCTCGTCGCTGTGACCACCGTACTGAATATAAAAAGGAAAGGTGCTGTCTGCGGTGAAGTACCTCATATACATTTTTTCCATAGCTGATACCTTTTAAAACGGTTTTATTCTTTTAATTGAATTATAAATTGAAACACTTGAAAAGTCAATTGTTTTATGGTATATTCTAAATATAACCTATTATATTATAGTAGCAAAAGAGGTAATAAAATGAAAAGAACACAGATTGCTGCGGTTTTCGCAGATTCGGAAAGCCTTGCAGATAAGGAAATAACCGTTTGCGGCTGGATAAAAACTGTCCGTGATTCAAAAAAGTTCGGCTTTATCGAGCTTAACGACGGCTCCTGCCACAAGAATTTACAGGTGGTTTTTGACGCAGACAAAATAGACAATTACAAGGAAATAGCCAAGCTCAACGTAGGCAGCGCAGTTGACGTAAAGGGCATTGTAGTCCTTACTCCCGGCGCAAAGCAGCCCCTTGAAATCCACGCTGTGGAAATTGAAATCGAGGGCGCTTCAACTCCCGATTATCCTCTCCAGAAAAAGCGCCATACTCTTGAATATCTCCGCACTATTGCTCACTTAAGACCCCGTACAAACACCCTCAGTGCCGTTTTCAGAGTAAGAAGCGTTGCCGCCTTTGCAATACACGAGTTTTTCAACAGCAGAGGCTTTGTGTACGTCCATACACCCCTTATTACCGCCAGCGATTGCGAGGGCGCAGGGGAAATGTTCCACGTTACCACCCTTGATATGAGCAATCCGCCCCTTAACCAGGACGGTACCGTTGATTATTCGGGGGACTTTTTCGGCAAGCATACCAGCCTTACCGTTTCGGGACAGCTTGAGGGCGAGGCAATGGCAATGGCTTTCGGCAACATTTACACCTTTGGCCCTACATTCAGAGCGGAAAATTCCAATACTGCCCGTCACGCGGCGGAATTCTGGATGATTGAGCCTGAAATTGCCTTTGCAGACCTTAAGGACGATATGGAGCTTGCCCGTGATATGATTAAGTTTGTGCTTAAGGAAGTGCTTAGGAAATGCCCCGATGAAATGCAGTTCTTTGCAAACTTCTATGACAAGGGTCTTATTGACCGTCTGAACAGCCTTATTGAATCCGACTTTGCCCACGTTACCTATACGGAAGCGGTGGAAATGCTTGAAAAGCACAAGGACGAGTTTGAGTATCCCGTTTACTGGGGCTGCGATTTGCAGACCGAGCACGAGCGTTATCTCACCGAGAAAATTTTCGGCAAGCCTGTTTTCGTTACCGACTATCCAAAGGAAATAAAGGCTTTCTATATGCGAATGAACGACGACAACAAGACCGTTGCGGCGGTTGACCTGCTTGTACCGGGGGTAGGGGAGATTATCGGCGGCAGTCAGCGTGAGGAACGCCTTGATATGCTTGAAAAGCGTATGAGGGAGCTTAATATGAATCCCGAGGATTATGCGTGGTACCTTGATTTAAGACGCTACGGCGGCACAAAGCATGCAGGCTTCGGCTTGGGCTTTGAACGTCTTATTATGTATATCACGGGTGTTTCAAACATCAGGGACGTAATTCCTTTCCCAAGAACAACCGGCACCTGCGAATATTAAGAATTTAGATTTGTATCGGAAAGCCGTGCTTGCGGTTTTCCGATAAATTTTTTGGTATTTTGCAAAAAAATTCATTATACTATGGCAAAATCCCTTTGCAGAGCCGTTTTAGACTGCTCAAAAAAATTTAAAAAATTTTCAAAAAAGTATTGACAAATGTGTTCCGTTAGTGTATAATAAAATAGCCGTCAGACAGGCGGCAAGAAAATGGGAGTTTAGCTCAGCTGGGAGAGCATCTGCCTTACAAGCAGAGGGTCACAGGTTCGAGCCCTGTAACTCCCACCATTTTAATCTGAAAGCTTTGGCCTGGTAGTTCAGTTGGTTAGAACGCTAGCCTGTCACGCTAGAGGTCGTGGG
>JBJERI010000044.1:0-3798 GCA_051882195.1 Ruminiclostridium sp.
CAGATTTCTTCCGGTATCTTCCCGATAACCTTGTCCTCGTAAACGGAGCGTATCAGCATTTTCAGCTCATCAAGCCTTCTCCTGCCATCGGATAAGCGTTTCTGCTCCTCTGCGTTCTGCTCACTCGTCAGCGACGCTTTCTTTGAGGAAAACAGCTTCCTTGCCGCTTCTTCATCAACCGTTAGCTCTGCCATAGAGCGAATATCCGCAAGCACAATCGCTTCAATGTCTTTCAGCTTTATGTAGTGGCTGGAGCAAGCCATTTTTCCGCTTCTGCTGTAACTGCCGCAGGTGTAGTTGTGGCGGAAATATTTGCGTGGATTTTTCTTACTGCCGTTGGTTGTGTTGTTGTAATTCAGCCGCATTTTGTTGCCGCGGTCGGCGCAGTACATAAGTCCGCTTAAATTACACACAACGCCCATCCTGTTCTTCTTGCCCTGACTAACAGAAGCTTCCATTTCATGGCACTTATCCCACAATCACGGCTCACATTTGGCTTAACAGAGCCGTTTGTGAGTTTTTCTTTTTGCCCTGAAACCACCGATGGGTCTTATTTGGTTCTAATGCGCTATTTTTTAAACTCAGAAATTACATCATAACCAAAACATATCAAACACGCTGTCAGGTATAACATCGGATTTGAAATAATGAAAATTAACCGTTCTAAACCCGTTCTGCACTTTTGTATGAAATAGATTGTTGACAAAATAACGGACAAGAAAACAGCACACCATGCATAAATGATAGAAGCAAATAATACATTTAGAAGCCAAGCCATAAAGATAAAAATTAAAGAAATCGCCAGCACGATAGCCCTGTCTTTAAGATAAAGACAGGTGTCGGTTTTGGTAATCAGCGTAATTAGTAACGGTATAAAACCGCCAAACAAGGCGCTAAATAAACAGCCAATCCTCAGAGTGTTTAATTCTTTACTGAAAGAAAAAAGTCCAAAACAAATTCCAAATATCAATAATATTGATAACGGAAAGATCAATGAACCAATAATTTTCTTATTTGGACAAATATTTTTCATAGTTCCTCCCAAAAGTGTGGTTTAGCTTTGTAGTTTGCCTCAATAACCACTCTGATTTTCTTACTCGTGTTTGCGGCGTGCCACTCGTTGAACACGTTCATAATCGGCATCATATCCATAGCGGTGCTGTTGCCGTTAAGAGTGTCAACATTGTCGTTCAGTGCGATGAAGCGGATATTGTAGGTGGGAAAAATGTAGTCGATATACTGTCCGACCTGAATGTAGTTTCGTCCGAAACGGCTCAGGTCTTTAACAATAATCAGATTGATTATTCCTGTTTTGGCGTCCTCCAACAATTTCTGCACAGCAGGTCTGTCGAAGCTCGTGCCCGAATAGCCGTCATCAACATAAATGTCAACGATATTCCAGCCCTGCTCGGCGCAATATTTCGTAAGTATCAGCTTCTGATTTTCGATTGACAGGGACTCTCCTGCACGTTCATCGTCCTTAGAAAGTCGGACATAAATTCCGACATTGTAGTTTGTCTGCTTTGGCATTTTATAATAACTCCTTCCTTGTGAGGAGGTATGCACCGTGTGCATACCGACGGGTTTTAAAAATCTTTGATTTTTAAAACAAAACTCCCTTTCACAATGCGCACTCGCCAAAGGACAAGTTTCGACACGCCGAGCAAGATATTCTATACCAAGAAGAATGTTTCGGCGAGGCGGATTGCCCGAGGCGGCACGCCTCCAAAGCAGCCATATTCGACAGATTTATTGTAGCATAAATCTGCCGATATAGCAAGCTGTTTCTCGTATTATTCTTTTCTGTTTTGCATTACTTTTTTTTCAGCGTTTCAGATAACGCTTTCGATAATGCAAGCTGGGATATTACCTCGCCCACATTCTTATTTCCGACAAAGTGACGAGTTATGATATACACCTTGCCGTTGATAATGCGAGTAACCTCGTGGCAGGGGCATAAAGAGTATTGCTTGTTGCGGTCGAACATTGAAATTTTCTCCATAGAAATTCCTCCCGAAAATGTATTCTGAACGGGATTGCCTTTTACCCCGTTCATACACAATATCCAAGAAAAAATTGCGATTTGGTCGAAAGAATTTATCAGGAATTAAATATTTCTCATAATTTTGTAGAGTTTGTCAAAATGACATTTGGCAATTCTGCGGTTATGATGGATTTTCACAAGTCAATAATTTATAAATAACTCAGCTCGATTGTTTAAGGCAAGATTATAAAACAGATAGTTTTACTGGAAAGAGGATAAAAGAATAACAGCGGTATTGAAAAATTGCCGCTGTATTTTTATATGCGAATTTATGAAAAATGACTTTTTCTACCCTGTTCGTTTTCAACGAAAATTTCATTTTTGCGATTTTCGCTGAAATGAAGAACAGTGGAATTTTTCAATTTTTGAAAAAACGGGGGTTTCAGGGGGAAGTGCCCCCTGACGAAAATGCACCTTTGATTGGCGTAGCCTGTCAAAAGTGCTATTGAGTATAGCTCTTTTTACGTCACGCTTATAATTGGTAGAGCGTAATCGGAGCAAAATTGAAAAAAAGATTATTTCCAAGAATTGCGCCTTTTATGATTTTTGAAAAAGTGTGGATTTCAACTTAACTACAAAAATCAGACTTTTTAAAAATCGAGTACGGAATTAGATGATGTTGAGAGGTTTTTGCTACTAAAAGCATGCGGCTGTAGAAATGTTATGCAAATCCGCATATTTGTTTTATGCAAATTTGCATAAACTCATTAACATTTCGAAATGGTTGTGATATAATTAAGTTAATATAATAAAGGAGGATTTTTTATGGATTTAAAATCTTTTCGTGAAGATAAACTCAAAATAAAGACGCAGTCTGCTTTTGCTGAATTAATAGGCGCTGAGCAATCTAGTGTTTCAAGATGGGAGAAAGACCCAGACAGCATACCTTTTCAAGTAATACAAAAAATCCTTGAAAAAACTGGTGCTACATATGAAGAGCTGACCGGTTGGAAAAAACCGATACCGAAACCCTTGGATATAAAAAACACTTGGGAAAAAGCAAATTTTACTAAATGCACCCTTTCTGAATACATCTCTGACGCTTTAAAAGAAATGGAAATTTCTGAAGAATACCGAAAAGCATATATAGAAGATTTGCAAAACGGCATAGTTGCCAATCTGATTAAACCAAAAGTAGCGATTGTAGGACGTTCCGATACTGGAAAGAGTACTCTTATTAATGCGCTGTTAGGCACTGACAAAATGCCTACTTCTTGGACTCCAACCACATCTATCGCCGTTTATATAAAGCACGTTTCGGACAGACCTTCGTTTATCGAGGAAGATGTGTGGGTGTTTACTAATCAGCTTGGTAAAGAGAATTTGTGGGACGAACGCAAATTACACGACGAAGAATATTGCCGTTCTTGGAAAATAGGCGCAGGCGGTGTAGAAATTTTACGCTCTTTCGGAACAAGACAAGGTGAGAACTACGATAAAGAAGCTGGCGCCGCAGTAGTTTTCCTTGATGCACCTGTTTTGAAAACGTGCGACATTGTTGATTTGCCAGGTTTTGGCACAGAAACAGAAAGTGACGATAATATAACTTTTGCCACTGCACAAAAGGCTGATGTTGTTCTTTATCTCTCTCAAGCAAATGGTTTTATGCGAATTGAAGATATTACATATCTTAAACGCAATATAACAGAGCTTCCTACATGGGAAAAAAATGGCGAGAACACTTTAAAGCCACTTTCTAACCTTTTTATCATCGCATCTCAGGCACATACAGTAAATAATGGCAACAGAGTACA
>JBJERI010000045.1:0-17697 GCA_051882195.1 Ruminiclostridium sp.
GTACAGAGAGCCTGTTTCACCGGGTAAATCAATGCCGGTTTTCTGTGTAAAGCCAAAGGCTTCAAGATAGCTTGAAAACTTATGAATCCCAAGCCTTTGTCCTATGTCAATGAAAGCAGGGTTGCAGGATTTTGTGATCGCTTCCTGTAATGTAAGCGTGCCGTGACCGCCTGTGCTCCAGCAGTGAATCCGTGTATCCGCAACAGTTACAACGCCGGGGCAATAGAATGTGCTGCTTAAATCAACAAGCTCCTCTTCGAGAGCGCTTGCGCAGGTAATTACCTTGAATACCGAGCCGGGGTAGTAAAGCTCTGTGATAGCCTTGTTTTTCCACTGCGTTTCACGGTAAACGCTTTCCTTTTCGGTAAGCTGCTCGTCTATTTCCTCCTCGGTAAGTCCCGATTCCTTTAACGCAAGCTCCATTTCCGTAAGCTTTGCTTCATCGGTTTCGGAAAGGCTTGCAGGCTCGTTAAGATTAAAGCCGGGGGAGGTTGCCATTGCAAGAATAGCCCCTGTTTTGCAGTTCATTATAATGCCCGTTGCACGGTTTGCAACCTTGTGCTGTGAAACGGTAGCGTCAAGGTTTTTTTCAAGGTAATGCTGCAAAACCGAGTCAAGGGTCAGCACAAGGCTGTTGCCGTTGGTAGCCTCGTATCTTGTTTCATAATCATAAGGCATTGCATTGCCCGAAGCGTCCTTTGCGGTAACAACTCTGCCGTCAACGCCCTGCAAATACTCGTCATAATAGGCTTCAAGTCCGTAAACACCCTCGTTATCGTAATTTGTAAAGCCGATAATTGACGCCGCAAGGGTGTCGTTGGGGTAGTAGCGCTTGCTGTCCTCGCTTAAGGTGATTGAGAAGCTGTTAAGCTCGTTTTCCGCCATAAAAGCCGTTATTTTATCAACCTGCGGCTTTTCCACCTTGTTTTTAACAATGTAATAGCGGTTTTCAAAATTAAGGCTTGCCTTATTGAGCTTTTCGTAATCAACGTCCAGTATTTCCGACAGGGTCTTTACAATAAGCTCTCTTTTTTCGGGCTCGTTTTTGTTAATATCACCCGGGGAAATAATTACCGTCCATACCGTTGAGCTCTGGGCAAGTATCTTGTTGTTGGTATCGTAAATAGTTCCTCTGTTTGCGTGTATTGCGAAGCTGTCAAGCTGCTGTGTATTTGCCTTTGAGCGGTAATATTCGCCCTTGACGATAGCGGTATAGAAAAGCACTCCGCAAACATAAGCCGTCAGCACAAGAATAACGGTGCATACAACGTAAAAAAGCTTATTCCGCATTTTTTTGGTAGGCGCTTTTGACATAAAACCTTTCCTTTCTTACGTTCTCTCCGTTTAGGGCGTCTTTGGCAATACCGCACAATCTTTGTGCGGTGCTGCCCTTTATCTTGTCCCTGATTAGTATATTATATCAGAAGCCCAAATATTCCAGAATACCGTCAAACCAGTCCTTTATGGAAACGAAAACGTTTGTTCCCTCCTCGGCAACCTCCGTCATGCTTTCGGTGTTCATTCTGATATATTTTATCTGTGATTTCTGGGTTTTCTGAAGTCCCAGCACGTCCTCGGCATACTCCTCCACCTTTGAGGGAGTTACCATATTGTCAAGGTTAGAACGCAGACGGACATTTTCACGTTCCGCAAGCTCAAGGGCGGTAGCCTCGGCGCTTATCTGCGTTGCGTATTCCGAAAGCTGCACCTTGCTTACAAGAATGGCAAAGGCAATTACCGCTGCGCAGGCAACTCCGAACAGGATTTTCAGAGCGTTGCCGCTTTTTGCAACCGAGGTTGTCTTTACCTTAATCTGCTGCTCACGATTTTTCGCACGCTTTTCCGAACGCTCGTCAACCTCGAAAGCGGAAAGGTCGTAAGCAACATTTGTATTGTTTGGAACGTACATTTTAATTCCCCCGTTTTAAAACTTCTCGATAATCCTCAGCTTTGCACTTCTGCTGCGGTTATTTACCGCAAGCTCTCCCTCGCTTGCCGTAATAGGCTTTTTGTTCACAAGCTCGCCCCTTGGCTTTTTTCCGCATACGCATACGGGAAATTCGGGCGGACAGGTGCAGCCTGTTGTGTATTCCCTGAACAGATTTTTCACGATTCTGTCTTCAAGGGAATGGAAGGTTATCACCGCCAGCCTGCCGCCCCTGTCAAGGCGCTCGAAAGCCGCTTTTACACCCGTTTCAAGAACCTCAAGCTCGTGGTTTACTTCTATTCTTATTGCCTGAAAGGTCTTTCTGCAAGGGTTTTTCTCCTTGCGTACCTTCATTGGCACGTTGTTTCTGATTATTTCAGCAAGCTGTCCCGTGGTTTCAACAGGCGCCTGCTCTCTTGCCTTGATAATGCCATTTACAATGCCTTTTGCGAATTTTTCCTCGCCGTAGTCGAACAAAATCCGCTCAAGCTGCTCTCTTGTGTATTCATTTACAACATCGTAAGCGCTCATTCCCTCTCTGCTCATTCTCATATCGAGAGGAGCGTCCTCGTGAAAGGAAAAGCCTCTTTCCCCGTTGTCAAGCTGATAGGAGGAAACGCCTAAATCCATAAGCACGCCGTTTACCTTGTCGATTCCAAGCTCGTTAAGCGCACTGTCAAGCTGACAGAAATTGCGGTTTACAAATATGGGATTGTAGCCTGCCATGCGTTTTGTGGCTGCCTCGATAGCCTCCTTGTCCTGGTCGAAGCAGACAAGCTTTCCGCTATCAAGGTGCTTTATTATTTCAAGGCTGTGGCCGCCGCCCCCTGTGGTGCAGTCAACGTAAATGCCGTCGGGCTTAATGTTAAGCCCCTCTATGCACTCACCCAGCAGCACTGATATATGTGAAAATTCCATATTACAAGCCCAACTCCATAGCAACCTCCGCAAGGCTCTGCATATCCTGCGCCTTGTTCATTTCGTCCCAGGTTTCCTTATCCCAGATTTCCGCCCGTCCCTCAAGACCTACTATTACAACGTCCGTGTCAAGCTTTGCGTATTCACGGAGCGGTGCGGGAATTAGGATTCTGCCCTGCTTGTCCGGCTCGGCTTCAAAAGCACTGCCGAAAATGAAACGCTGTATTCCTGCGGTTTTGGTTTGCGGAAGCGCCTTTATTTTTTCAACAAGCTGCTTCCAGTCCTCCACGGTATAAACCTTAAGGCAATTTGCGTCTATGGTTTTTGAAATGAAAAAGCTTGTCCCAAGCTCTTCACGGAGCTTTATGGGGAAATTCATTCTGCCCTTCTGGTCAAGGGTACTTTTGAATTCGCCTGTCATTTCAACACCTCCTTAAACGCTTTTTGCCATTTGTCTTGATTAAAACTTAATCTTTTGCCACAAAAGTGACTAAATTACCACTTTTATATTATACACCGTGCAAAAGCAAAAATCAACCGTTATTTTCAAGTTGGCAAAAGTTTTCAGTGAAGAAATTTTGTGTAAATTTTTGTCTAATATGCACAAATAATATCAAAATGTTTGTCCGAAATAAACAAGAAATATCTGTAAAATCAACATAATGTATATTGTCGAAAAAAATCGTCTATATATTGATTGTCGCTTATGAGCGAAGAAAAAAGCAATCTGCGATAGATTATGCAAATCGACTGTTTTTTGCATAAAAAAGCGGCACAGCCGTTAAGCTATGCCGCAAATTACCGAGTTGTTTACTTCGATAAATCAATACTTCTTATTTTTTCTCTTACCTTAAGAACAAAGGTAGGCGAAACGGAAAGCTCGTCAATTCCCATTCGGAGGAAGGTTTCCGTAAGGCTTGTATCCGCCGCAAGCTCGCCGCAGATTCCAATCCAAGCTCTGTTTTTGTGAGCGTTTTCCGCACTCATTTCAATAAGTCGGAGAATTGCCTCGTGGTGAGTATCCACAAAGGGCTCAACGTCGGGATTCTGTCTGTCGCAGGCAAGAGTGTATTGTGTAAGGTCGTTTGTTCCCACGCTGAAAAAGTCCACCATAGGCGCAAGTCTGTCGCTTATGATTGCCGCTGCGGGAGTTTCAATCATAACGCCGATTTCCACGCTGTCCGAGTAAGAAATGCCGTCGTTTCGTAGCTCCGCCTTTACTTCCTCGCAGATAGCAAGGATTTTTTCAAGCTCGTTTGTGCCCGTAATCATAGGGAACATTATGCCCAGATTGCCGTAAACCGAAGCTCTGAACAAGGCACGAAGCTGTGTTCTGAAAATTTCGGGTCGGGTAAGGCAAAGCCTTATTGCACGGCAGCCGAGAGCGGGGTTTTCCTCTTTTTTCAGATTGAAATAATCCACCTGCTTGTCTGCGCCAATGTCAAGAGTGCGGATAATGACCTTTTTGCCAGCCATACTTTCAAGCACCCGTCTGTAAGCGGAAAACTGCATTTCCTCCGTGGGATAGTCGCTGTTTTCAAGGTAAAGGAACTCGCTGCGGAAAAGACCGATTCCGCCGGCGTCATTGAGCAATACTGCGCCGATATTGTCAACGCTGCCGATATTTGCATAAAGATTTATTTTCTTTCCGTCAAGGGTAACGTTTTCCTTGCCCTTTAAGTCCTGCAATAAGCGTTTCTTTTCCTCGTCCTCACGCTGCTTGATAAAATATCTGTCAATAGTTTCATCGTCGGGACTAAGTATAATTTCTCCCGTAAAACCGTCAACTACTGCGTTGTCCCCATCCTTAATTTCATTCAGGAACTCATCTCCCACGCCGATAACCGCAGGAATGTTCATATTCCTTGCAAGTATTGCAGTGTGTGAATTTGAAGAACCGTGGGCGGTTACGAAAGCAAGCACCTTGTCCTTGTCAAGAGAAACGGTTTCGCTTGGGGCAAGGTCGTCTGCACAGATTATCAGCTTTTCATCGCCGCTGCCGCCGTCCTGCACATTGCCGCTTAAATTGGCGATAACTCGGTTGGAAATGTCCTTTACGTCTGCGGCTCTCGCCTGCATATATGCGTCGTCCATTGAAGCGAACATTTCCGAGAAATTGTCGGCGGTTACGGAAACGGCGTATTCCGCATTGATCTTCTGGGTGGTGATTATGTTTCGGATAGAATCGTTGTAATCCTCGTCCTCAAGCATCATTATGTGTATCTCGAAAATCTGTGCGTTGGTTTCGCCCACTTCCTTAAGCGCCTTTTCATATACTGCTTGAAGCTGCTCTGCGGAAGCCTGCTCCGCTTCTTCAACACGCTTTATTTCCGCCTCAACGTCCTCAATGTGCCTGCGTGATACAAGAATATCATTTCTCTTGAACACGCTGATTTTGCCTATTGCGACTGCGCCGTAAACCCCTTTGCCCACATATTTCTTCATAAAATTACTCCTCGTTCAATCAGAGATTTGCTTCAAAAAATTCCTGCATTGCCGCTGCGGCTGCTTCCTCGTCTGCGCCCTCAACGGTAATATTGATAGTTTCGCCGTGCTTTACGCCAAGTCCCATTACCGCCATAAGCTTTGTTGCGGCGGCGCTTTTGCCGTTCTTTTCAAGAGTGATTGTGCTTTCAAATTCCTTTGCCTTTTTTGCAAGAAGTCCTGCGGGTCTTGCGTGGATTCCGATTTCGTCCTTGATAGTGTAGCTGAATGTTTTCATAGTAATTTTCCTTTCAATATGTTTATTTTTCCCGCCTGCCCTTTTTGAGCAGGCGAGTTTAGTTTAAGTTAATTTAAGCTGAGAAGCTTATCTCCCGATTTGATTTCGCCCTCTGCAAGAGGCTTGAACGAGGAATAATCGTCAGTATTGCAGATAATCATTGGCGTTGTGAGCTTAAAGCCCGCCTCCCTGATTTTGTCCATATCAAAGGTAATCAGCAGATCACCTTTTTTGATTTTCTGTCCGTCCTCAACGTGGGATTCGAAATACTTTCCGTCAAGCTTGACCGTGTCAATTCCGATATGGAGCAGTATTTCTGCGCCCTCCTCCGAAACAAGGTTTACAGCGTGCTTTGTGTCAAATACTCCGTCCACAGTGCCGTTGCAGGGGGAATACAGCTTGCCCTCTGACGGCTCAACGGCAATTCCCTCGCCGAGAATTTTCTGTGAGAAAACATCGTCCTCAACGTTCTCAATTGGAACAACAGTACCGTTCAGATGTGAATACAAAGTGATTTCCTTTTTACTTTCGGCAGACTTTTCGGTCTTAGATTCAGTCTTTTCCTCCTTGACAGGCTGTGCTTCGCCCAAAACGCTGTCAAGGTCGTCTGCTGCCGCCGTCTGCATAAAGTCCTCCAGGTTTGACTTTACAACAGATACCTGCGGACCGTAAACCACCTGCACTCCGTTGCCCTTGTGGATAACTCCCGAAGCGCCGCTTTCCTTAAGCAGTCTGTCCTTTACAAGGTCGGGATTCTTTACCGTAACTCTGAGCCTTGTTGCACAGCAGTCAAGGTCGGAAAGGTTGTCCTTGCCCCCAAGGCCCTTTAAAATCAATGCGCTTACTATATCCTTGCCGCCGGAGGCTTTCTCTTTCTTTGCTTCCTCAAGGTCGCTCCTTCTGTAAAGCTTCGGCTCAACATCGTCAGCCTCTCTGCCGGGAGTAGGCAGGTTGAACTTCTTTATCATAAAGTAGAATACGAAGTAATAAACCACAGCGTAAGCAATACCTACAATAACGATCCAAATCCAGTTTGTTTTCTCATTGCCCTGAAGTATGCCGAACAGGGTAAGGTCGATAATACCGCCCGAAAAGGTTGTTCCAACGCCAACGTTCAGAATATGCATAAGCATATAGGCAAGACCTGCCAGCACGCAGTGAACGCCGTACATTGCGGGAGCAACGAACAGGAACGTAAATTCAAGAGGCTCGGTGATGCCTGTAATCATTGAAGTAAGAGCCGCAGATAAAAGCAGACCTCCCACAACCTTTTTCTTTTCGGGACGTGCTGTTCTATACATTGCAAGAGCCGCCGCAGGCAGACCGAAAATCATAAAGGTGAACTTGCCGGACATAAATCTTGTTGCGTCAACGGAGAAGGCTTCTGTTGTATTTGAGGCAAGCTGTGCAAAGAAAATGTTCTGTGCGCCCGAAACAAGCTGTCCGTCAACAAGCATTGTGCCCCCAAGCTCCGTCTGCCAGAAGGGAATATAGAAAACGTGGTGCAGACCGAATGGGATAAGCGCACGCTCCAGCGTACCATAAATCCAGGTTCCTGCATAGCCCGAATTGAGCACCAATGTTCCAAGCTGGGTAATGCCCATCTGAACAAGTGGCCAGATATAGAACATTGCGATACCCACAAGTAGGTAAACAACGGTGGAGATAATGGGAACAAATCTTGTGCCGCCGAAGAATGAAAGCACTTGCGGAAGCTGGATTTTGTAAAATCTGTTATGGAGCGCCGCAACGCCAAGTCCTACCACAATACCGCCGAAAACGCCCATTTGCAGTGTGGTAATTCCAAGCACCGAGGTAGTCGAGTTGGCAGCCATTGCGGCAACTCCGCCCTTTGCCTCAATGAGAGCGCTTATGGTCATATTCATTACAAGGAATGCAATTGCGCCCGAAAGAGCCGCAACCTCCTTTTCCTTTTTCGCCATACCAATGGCGACGCCCATTGCAAACAGCAGCGAAAGGTTGTCGAAAATAACCTCGCCCGTTCTGCTCATAATGCTTAAAATGGTGTAAAACACACCGCCCTCGTAAATTACATTGCCAAGGTGATATGTTTCAATTGTTGCGGGATTTGTAAAGGAACTTCCTATTCCAAGCAAAAGTCCCGCTATGGGAAGAAGCGCAATAGGGAGCATAAAGGAACGCCCCACACGCTGCAATACGCCGAAAATCTTATCTTTCACAGCAAAAACTCCTTTGTTTTTATTTATCCTTTCCGCAAACCGTTACGGTACCTTTAACTATCTGCGGCAATTAACCTATCCTGCTATTTTCTTCAGATGAATGGAAAGAGTTATCATTTCATCCTCTGAAATAGTTTTAGCATAATTCTTCAGAATATAATCCTGAATACGTTTTGCACATTTATATTGCTTTTGGAATTTATTTTTGACAAGAGCGCTGATTTCCTCATCACGGCTTAAAACGTTTGGCAATTCTTCCGAATTGAGCAGCCGCTTTGCAAGATACTTAAGGTGAACGGTGAACCGCTCATAGGCAATTGTACTTTTGTCGATTTTTCCTGCAAAAAAGCTGTCCGCAATGGCAATACAGCCGTCAATAAGCCTTGTTATATCCGAAACCTGTGACATTTTCGTGCCCAGTCTTGCGTTAATAATGTGCATTGCAATAAAGCCCGATTCGTCGTTATGAAGCTCTACTCCAAGCTTTTCCTTTATCTGCTCAACGCAGTATCTGCCCAGTGCAAGCTCCTCGGGAAAGGTTTCCCTTATTGAATCCATAAGGGGATTTGCAAGCTGTATTCCCTGCTTCTGCCGCTGAATGGCAAAGGCGATATGGTCGGAAAGGGTGATTATAAGCGAGCTGTTAAGCTTTGAGTCAAGCTCTGCGGCAATGCGCTTTATAAGCTCCTCCGTAAGCTTAAGCACCTCGAAGGGGATTTCCGATAGGCTTTCAATAAGCTTTTTTCTAAGGCTTGAATCGGTTATCACATAGAATTTGTACTCGTCAGAGGGCGGGATTTCATCGCCATATTTTCTGCCGAAGCCAATTCCCTTTGCGGAAATAATCTGCTCCCTGCCCTTGTCGTCCTTAACGCAGACAGTATTGTTATTGATAACCTTGATAATTCTCATTATATTTCCTTTCAAGCGGTAAGCGGTTATATGGTTATTGTATCCTGAAAAACAAAAAAACCAACCTCAATACGATATGACAGATATCGCTTGAAAGTTGGTTATGCCCAATCATTTAAAGAAAGGTAACACTCCAATAGTTCTTGTATTATTTACTACATTTATTCTACATTGTTAAAAAGATTTTGTCAATAGCGTTGGCGCTTTTTCTATGTTTGCAACAAAAACTATATTACGTTTATGTGGATATTATACTACGAAAAGTGAAAATAATAGCAAAAGCAGGATTAAAGGAAGCCCCTTTTAATCCTGCTTTTATAATTCAATTATTCACTTTCGGTATTGTCAACAAACCACTTTGCCGCCATAAGCGGAGAAAGAACAACGTCAATTGTTTCCTCGTCAGCGTTAATAACGGTTGCCTTGCTTGTTTCAACGCCTACATCGTAGGTAATCTGGGGACGGTATTTAACCTGACAGGTTAAATCCGCAGGAGTGAGGGAGCCGTTCTCCTTGATGCTTTCAATCCACTTGAATGGGGATTCGCCGCCGATAACCACGTCGGAAATCAGCCAGCCCTTTGCCGCAAGAGCGTCGTTTGCACAAAGGTAAAGACCGAATTTCAGCGGCTTTTCGGTGTCGTTGTAGATAAGACCTACCTCGAAATCCTTAACGGTAAAGCTGTTGATAACCTTTGTTTCATAGCCGCAGGCACAGCAGATTCCGCCGTAACCGAACAGCTTTGCAGAAATATCCTTTGCAAAATAGTACTTGTAGTTCTTGTCGTCCTTATTTCCGCGAATTTTCTTGTACTCGTCGCAGAGATACTTGAACTCGTCAGCGGAAATTGAGGGCAATGGCTTTAAGTAATAAGGAATCTGGTCGGGGATAAGACGGTTTGGCTCTTCCGTGCTGGAGTAGAACTTTCTCAGGTTATCCGTGTGGTTTCCTGTGATAATGTACTCGATTATGTCCGCAGTTTCAAGCTTGTTGAAATCGTTGCGGAGAATCATATACTTATCGGCAGTTTTTCTGTCCTCCTCGCTGATTGGGTCGCCAAGGTCGAGAATTTTCATAATCTTCATTCCGCTGTCAAGGAGGGCAATTCTATCCACCTTAAGGTCGCTGACGAAGATTTTTTCGCTTACGGTCTGAATCTGTTCCTCGTTAACCGTGTCGCTCATAAGATTCTTTACAAGTATATTCTTGTCAAAGGAATACCTGCTGCGGGAATAATCAAAGTCAAAGGACTTGCCGTTAAGCATACCGCACTTGATAAGCACGGAAATATCCCCGATAATATCAAGCATATCCGCATTGGTAATGCTTGACGGAATCATAAACTGGCGTCCATAAGCGGAGAAACGATACTTCTTGTTAATATCAAGCTGTAAGGTAATTTCGCCGCCCTGTTCCTTTATTTCACGGAGGAAAGACAATGTGTCCTTGCCCTGTGTAAAGGAGTTTACAAGCATTGCAATTATCTCGTTGAAATTCTGATGAGTTTCAAACCTTGCTTCACGGGTTCTTACTGTGTTGATAGCGTCGTTAAGGTTGTTGATTACCATTTTGGATACGCCGAAGATATACTGTTCCTCGTTGTGCTGAACGTAGAACTGGTAATATTTCATGTGTACCTTGTAATCCTCGCCGAAAATGCTGTCGAACATTGCCATTGCGCCCTCGAGAGCCTTTTCGTCGATTACCTCGTTATCGCTGCTAAGGAACTTGCCCAGCATTTTGCTGATAAGTGAGCTGAAATGATAATACAGATTATAGTCGGTAATATGAGGCGCAGCCTTGGAGCTGATGTAGTAGCTTGCCTGATTGAAGTTAAATTCGTAGAGGTACTCTCTGCCCTTTTCGCTGCCGTCCTCGGTTTCCCACTCGTAAGCAACGTAAACGATTGTTTCATCAGCTTTTCCGCCAAGCTTGTTGTGCACGTCCTCAAGAGCGTCGGTTATGTACATTTTCTCGGCTGAGCCATCAAGGTGCTGTTCCTTGCTTACACCTTTCTTTGTGGTTGCATAAGCGCTTTTCTTAAGCTCGGCATAATCTATCGGTATTGTTCTTTCGGGAAGAAGCAGTGAAATGTTGTCCTGGAACTGGAGCTGAATGTCCTTTGCCAGCTTGCTGGTATTGATAAAGTTCTTGAAGAACTCAAAAGCATAGGACTTGGGGTGCATAAAGTAGGTTGTGCCGTTGGGAATCTGATGAAGCTCAAGAACGAAATACTGCTTGTACTTGCTTATCATGGCAAGCAGGTCCTGAGAAATTTTCTTGGTTATAGTTTCCTCTGCGTCATAGCGAATACCCGTTCTGTGCATTGTAATGTAGTCGTTGGGCACGCTGATAAAGAATGCGGACAGCTTTTCCTGTACGAACTTTTCGCCCTCAGACTTCATAAAGCCGGTCAGCTCGTAGGTTGAGAAGTAGTTGTACTTGTCAAGGAGCAGCTTGCAGATAGCGTCTCTCTTTGCATTGGCAACGGCAAAGGGAATAAGGTAAACAAAGCCCTTATCCTCATAGCAGATAAAGTCGATTACCGACTTACCGTTCTGCATAAAGCGGATTGTTGGAATATCGGTGGGCTGCTTCTGATTCTTGATTACCTTGTAAACCGTGAAAAGCTGATTGTTTTCCATAACCGCAATGTTAAAGGTACGGTCGTGGGTTTCAAGGTCGCTTTCCGTAATGTCCATTGCCTTTTTACGGTTGAACGCAAAGCAAAGCTCGACCATATTGATATAGTCGCCCCGCTCCTCGGTAATGGTCTTGAAGTTATGGAGAATACGCTCGTAGTCCTCGTCGCTTACCTTGAAAATAATTTCAGTGCCGTTGAACTGCGCGCCGAAAAGGTCGAACTCGGTAATTGTGAGAGAGCCGTCGTTGTTTACAATATGAAAGCTGAAATTGTTTGAACGGAGGGAGAACCACTCAGTGTTCATAAACACGCTTTTTGCGCCCACGCCGAAACGTCCCTCACGAGTCCTGTCGCCGTCATTTCTGCCGAAGCTTAAATAGAACAAAATCTGCTCCATTGAGAAGCCCACTTCGTTATAGGCAATTTTTACCTGACCCTTGCCCATAAAGCTGACAACGATTTTGATGTCCTTTGTCTTGTAATGACAGCCGAAAATGTTCTGGAAAAGCTCTCTGATAATGCTTTCCTTGGGATAGTCGTTAACGGTAAGGAGGGTGTTGTACGCAGTCCTGCCGCTGAAAACCTCGTTGAAGTAATCCATAAACGGCTGGCTGGTAATAGACCCTGTAAAAATCATATTCTGGAGCTTTTCAAGCGCCTCTTTCATCTGGTCGGCATCGTTGTTGGCATGACCTTGATAAAAGTCGCCTATAAGCTCGTTTACGTCAAATTCTGCCATTTATATAGCCCCCTCGTTATACTTTCTTATAAATTCGCTGTAAGGTCTGTATAGCTTCTTTTGTTCTGTGCAGTATTTCCATACGTTGTATAATACGGACGGAAGCAGATTATCCGTAAGCTCCGCCGTTTCTGCCTTAATCTGCGGATATTCCTCCGCTCCTGCGGACTTGCCATCAACCAGCGCCGCAGCCTGTCTGTAACCTAAAACAAACTTGTTTTCGGAAGCCTTTTTGCACTCCTCGTCATACTGTGCGGTTTTGAAGCCTCCTGCAGCAACCGTATTTAAGTTAAGATTGTCGTCATAGTACGCAAGACCGCTGTTAAGCTGATTTATCTTTTCGCCCACTGCGGCTTTCAGCGCCTTTTTGTCGGTGTCCTTGACGTTTATCAGCTCGTCTGCTCCGAATGCCTTTTTCAGCGCTTCAAGCCTTGCCACAACGTACTGATGTGCCGTTGGTCCGGGAATAAGCTTTTCCTCGGGAGGAATGTTGTACTGGGACATAAGCCTTGCAATTGCCTCAATGCTGCCTGTGCCGCCGTTTCCGGGGTCGTTTGCAATATGCTTTAAATCAAGGAGCACGCTTGAAATGTAGCCGTCAGCCTCGGGAATATTCAGATAGATATTCCTTGTTGGTATCTGCATATAGTATGCCTTGTAAACGTTTGCGGCAAGCACCTTGCCAAGAATACGGCTGTCGAATATTCCGTTTTCGTCCTTGAAAAGAATAAACTCGGGGTTTTCAGCCTTTTCAAAGCCGTGGCGGGTGTATCTCTGCTGTAAAACAGCAGGATTGTCGGGCAGCTCGTAGTTGATTATATGAGTGATTTTCTTTACGGCGCACTTTTCGCTTAAGGAATCGGTGGCAAGGATAATCCGTGGGAAGGACTTTCTTCCCCCTGCTTCAAAGCAGCTCATAACCGACTGGGTATCGTACAGCTCGCCTTTCTGCATTTTTATCATGTCCTTTTTGTCATGATAAACCGAGGACAAAGCCTTATGGACATACTCCATTGTGTTAACGCAGTCGAAATAAACAATTGCGCCGTTTTCATCTGTGCTGAGAATTTCGTCAATCTTTTTAAGGAAAGCGTCTAACTTTGTATCCACCGAGCGGAGCGTGCTTAGATTTTCGGGAGAATACACGTTTCGCAGATAAAGCTTGCGCTGGTCAAGGCTGTATTCCTCGAAAATATTGCCTCCGTGGGTGTAATTGGGAAGTCCCGTCCTTAAGTCGGTGATTTTCTTTGAAGAGGGAGTGTATGCCGAATCTATCGTATACGGTATGACCGTAATATTTGGTTTGTCCATTGCCTCGTCGTTGTAAGCGGTAAAAGGCGTTCTGGGAGAAAACCTTACTGTGGATTCGTCAATGGGGTAATTTTCAGCGGCAGCCGCCTTATCTCCGTCTGCAAGGAAGGTCTTTATAAGCTTGCGTATTTCGCTTGGCTTTTCGCCGTAAGCGCTTGGACAGGGAGCGAAAACAACAAGCTTTTCCGTTTTTGCAAAGCAGTTTTCGGTGTAAGCGGAGGGCTTGAAGCCATCGGTTGAAAGCGAGCCGTCAATTATCATCAAATCCCACACAATGCCGCTTGAATTAAGCGCCTTTACGCTTGCACCGCCGTTTTCCGTGAGAACGTCCTCGCTGATTATGTAAAGGTTTGAAATCTCGCCCGAGAAATACAGCTCCGTATCGCTTGAACAGGTGATGAACTTGAAATCCGCACCAAGCTCCGTCAGCAGCGACCTGTACCAGCTGTACAGCAGATTTTTCGGACTGATGATAAGAATGTTGGGCTTTTCCTTTTCAGCAAGCTCATTGTAAATGCATAGCTGTGCCTTTGTTGCCTTGTCCATACCGAATTCATCGAACACAACCGCATATCCGAACTGCTCAAGCCTTTGGGGAAGCGACAGGTTAAGCGCATTCAAATCCATTCCATGCAATGAAATCCATTTTATACTGTTTTCATTCATGACCTATGACCATTCCTTTCAACGAGTAAACCTATACCCTAAAATATATCACTTTTTATTATAATACAAATTACTTCATTTGACAACTATTGTAAGGCTTTTTTTATAAAATCAGCTTATTTGTACAGTTTAAACTGTGTTTTTTTGTACAGATTTTATACACTTAATAGGAAAACGGTTACAATAATGGCAATATATACAAAAAGCCTCATAGGTTTATAACCTACGAGGCTAAATTTGTAACTGAATTTAAATCATTGAAGCTTCCCAGCATTCGGGGGCTTCAAGACCCAGCATTTTCACAACTGTTGGAGCAACGTTGGCAAGGCCGTAATTGCCCTCCTTGATTGTGTACTTAACGTCCTTGTCGTAAATGATGAACGGAACAGGGTTAAGGGAGTGTGCAGTTCTTACCGCAATCTCGCCCTTCTTGTTCTTTTCAAGCATTTCGTCTGCGTTGCCGTGGTCGGCTGTAACAAGCAGCGTTACGCCGTATTCGTCGCAGACCTTGATAAGTCTTGCAAGACCGATGTCAACGGACTCAACGCCGATAATCGTAGCCTCAAGGCTTCCTGTGTGACCTACCATATCGCCGTTGGGGAAGTTGCAGCGAAGGAAGTCGTACTTCTTTGACTTGATTGCTTCGATTAAATCGTCAACAATGTCAGCGGACTTCATCCAAGGGCGCTGGTCGAAGCTTACGTTGTCAGAGGGGATTTCCTTAAAGGTTTCAAGCTCCTCGCTGAACTTGCTGCTTCTGTTGCCGTTCCAGAAATATGTTACATGACCGTATTTCTGCGTTTCGGAAACTGCGTACTGACGTAAGCCTGCCTTTACAAGCACCTCCGAAAGAGTATTTGTGATTTCGGGAGGATTTACAAGGTATCTTGCAGGAAGCTTTAAGTCGCCGTCGTACTGCAGCATACCTGCAAAGCATACGTCAAGCTTCGGACCTCTGTCAAAGTGTGTGAATTCTTCATCATCGAATGCCATTGAAAGCTCAATTGCACGGTCGCCTCTGAAATTGAACAGGATTACGCTGTCCTTGGGGAGGATTTTGCCAACGGGCTCGCCATTTTCTGCAATAACGAATGCGGGAAGATCCTGGTCGATAATGCCCTCGTTTTCCTTGCGGTAGGTTTCAACGGCTTCCATTGCGCTTGCAAACTGTCTGCCCTCGCCCTTGACGTGAGTATTCCAGCCGCGCTCAACCATTGGCCAGTCAGCCTGGTATCTGTCCATTGTTACCTTCATACGTCCGCCGCCGCTTGCAATCTTTCCGTCAAAATCAGCGTCGTTAAGCTCTGCAAGGCAGTCCTCAAGCTGCTGAATATAAACGGGAGCAGATGTTGCGGGAACGTCACGGCCGTCAAGCAGAATGTGGCATCTTGCCTTTTTAACGCCCTCTGCCTTTGCTTCCTTAAGCATTTTGAAAAGGTGAGAAATATTTGAGTGAACGTTTCCGTCTGAAAGCAGACCGATAAAGTGAAGTGTGGAATTGTTAGCCTTGCAGTTTGCAACGATTTCCTTCCACGCCTCGGAATTGTACATTTTGCCGCTTTCGATTGACTCGTTTACAAGCTTTGCGCCCTGTGAGTAAATCTGACCGCAGCCAAGTGCGTTGTGTCCAACCTCGCTGTTGCCCATATCATCATCTGTAGGCAGACCTACAGCGCCGCCGTGAGCCTTTAAGCGAGCCATTGGACATTCAGCCATAAGCTTGTCAAGTGTTGGTGTGTTGGCAAGGGTTACAGCGTCGCCAAGACCTGTCTTGGAAAAACCAACGCCGTCCATTACTACTAATAAAACAGGCTTTGCCATATTTTCTTGTTCTCCTTAAATTATTTATCTGTTTAAATCAGCCGTTTGTTGCAGCCTTAACAATTTCAGCGAAATCGGGAGCCTTTAAGCTTGCGCCGCCGATAAGACCGCCGTCAACGTTTGTCTTGGAGAGAAGCTCGGCAGCGTTGCCTGCGTTCATTGAGCCGCCGTACTGGATTGTGATTGTTTCTGCAACGTCAGCGCCGTAAAGCTTAGCAAGTGTTGCACGGATAAATGCGCAAACCTCCTCTGCCTGGTCTGCGGTAGCTGTCTTGCCTGTGCCGATAGCCCAAACAGGCTCGTAAGCGATAATGCACTTTTTCAGGTCGTCAGCGGAAATATCGAAGAAATCAAGCTTGATCTGACGAGCGATAACTTCCTCTGTAATGTTGCATTCTCTTTCCCAGAGAAGTTCGCCAACGCATACGATTGGCTTTAAGCCTGCGGCTAAAGCAGCCTTTGTTCTCTTGTTTACTGTTTCGTCTGTTTCTGCAAAATACTGACGGCGCTCGCTGTGACCGAGAACAACGTATTCAACGCCCATTTCAGCTAACATATCAGCGGAAATTTCACCTGTGAAAGCGCCGCTCTTTTCGAAGTGGCAGTTTTCAGCGCCGATTTTGATGTTTGTGCCCTCTGTTGCTGCAAGAGCTGTTTCAAGGTTTGTGAAAGGTACGCAGGCTACAACCTCACAGCCTGCGTCTGCTACTAAAGGCTTGATAGCTTCTAAAAGAGCCTTCGCCTCGGGTCTTGTCTTGTTCATTTTCCAGTTACCTGCGATAACTGCTTTTCTTGTTGCCTTGTTCATTTTAAATTGCTCCTTTTTTATTTTTCTTGGTTTTATCCTTGGATTTTGCCTTGTTTCCGATTAAACAATTGCTGCCGTTGTTCACATAGATATTCACCGTTTTGGGCTTGATTGCGGACAGCAGAAGAAGCAGAGCCACAAGTCCAAGTACGCCTATACAAAGTATTCTGAAATTCTTTTCGCCAAGTTTTTCCTTAAGCTTTTCCATCTGCTCCTCCAAAATAAAAAGCAGACAGGGCGGACTGCCCTGCCTGCCCGTAATGATTCAGCTTTTAGCAAGCACAGGAATTACTTATCCTGAATTACTGCAATGCCCGGAAGAACCTTGCCTTCGAGGTATTCAAGAGAAGCGCCGCCGCCTGTTGAAATGTGGCTCATCTTGTCAGCAAAGCCAAGCTGAACAACAGCAGCTGCGGAGTCGCCGCCGCCGATGATTGTTGTAGCGTCTGCTTCTGCAAGTGCCTTGGCAACAGCGATTGTACCCTTTGCAAGGGTTGGGTTTTCAAATACGCCCATAGGTCCGTTCCATACAACTGTCTTAGCGGACTTAGCAGCGTCAGCGAACAGCTCCATTGTCTTTGTGCCGATGTCAAGACCCATCATGTCAGCAGGAATCTTGTCGGAATCAACAACGGATACTTCGATTGGAGCGTCGATCGGGTCGGGGAAGCTCTTAGCGATTGTTGTATCAATCGGGAGGAGAAGCTTCTTGCCGTTCTTTTCAGCCTTAGCGATCATTTCCTTGCAGTATTCAACCTTTTCGTCGTCAACAAGGGAAGTACCTACTTCGTAGCCCTTAGCCTTTAAGAATGTATAAGCCATACCGCCGCCAATGATAAGTGTATCGCACTTTTCAAGGAGGTTGGAAATAACGTTCAGCTTATCTGCAACCTTAGCGCCGCCGAGGATAGCAACGAAAGGTCTTACAGGGTTTTCAACAGCGTTGCCGAGGAACTCGATTTCCTTGTTCATAAGGTAGCCTACTGCTGTTTCCTTAACGAACTTTGTAACGCCTGCTGTTGAAGCGT
>JBJERI010000046.1:0-3783 GCA_051882195.1 Ruminiclostridium sp.
ACAAAAAATCGAGCATAATCTTGCGTATATGGATTATGCGAAGATTTTTTGTCTACAGTTTTATTGGATATTAGTATAGGGCGCTGTGTTTAGCAGCGCCTTTTCTTATAGAATAAATAATTTTTATTATGTGAAAAAGTTTGCTCTGATTTTTCAACGACATAGTAAAACGCCTGAGAAGACTTGCTCTTCTCAGGCGTTTTTTACTTATTTTTCAGCTTTTCAATTATGAGATTTGCCACCTTATAAACATCGCCGCAGCCAAGGGTAATAATCAGATCGCCTTTTTCCGCATTATCCGCAACATACTGAGCGACTTCATCAAAGGTGGGAAACCACACGCAGCCCTCAATTTTTTTCGCAAGGTCCTTTGAGTAAATATTGTAGGTGTTCTTTTCACGGCTGCCCATTATCTCCGTTAAAACAGTTTTGTCTGCTATGCTCAGCACATCGGCAAATTCGTCAAGGAGCGTTGCAGTCCGAGAGTAGGTGAAAGGCTGATGCACCGCCCAGACCCGCTTGAAGCTCATTGACTTTGCGGTGCGGAGAGTAGCGCCGATTTCGGTGGGGTGATGAGCGTAATCGTCCGCAACGGTAATTCCGTCAATTTCCGCAAGGCGTTCAAAACGTCTGCCTGCTCCCCAAAAGGCTTTAAGCCCTTTAACCAGCGCTTCCTTTGCACAGCCCATTGTAAGTGCGGCTGCACAAGCGGCAGTTGCATTTAGAACATTGTGCTTTCCGGGAACGCAGATAGTGATTTTCTCCACAAAGCCGTTCTTGCTCATAAGGTCAAAGCTTGTTTCAAAATCACCAAGCTTCTGAATATTGGCAGGATAGAAGTCATTGCCCTCGCTCCAGCCGAAAGTGACTTTTCTTCCGCCGAAATTGCTTGCGTTTACGGCAAGGCAGGTGTTTTCATCGTTGCCGTTGTAAACCAGAATATCGGTGGTGTTATTGCAGAACTTTGTAAAAGAACTGCGGAGATTTTCCATTGTCTTGAAATAGTCAAGATGGTCGTGGTCGATATTGAGGATTATGGAAATGTTGGGGTAAAGCTTTAGGAACGTGTCAACAAATTCGCAGGCTTCGCATACCATAACATCGCTTGTTCCTGCAATTCCGCTGCCGCCGATTGCTTTCAGCTTGCCGCCGATAACTGCGGACAGGTCGATTCCCTCCGCAAGAAAAATGTGGGTGAGCATTGACGAGGTGGTGGTTTTGCCGTGAGTACCCGAAACGCAGACAGCCTTATTGTACCAGCTTGTGACCAGTCCGAGAAGTACCGAGCGTTCGATTACGGGAACGCCGCTTGCCTTTGCCGCAATAAGTTCAGGGTTATCCGCCATAATCGCCGCCGTATGAACAATAAGGTCTGCGCCCTCGATATTTTCGGCACGCTGTCCAAGATGAACAGGGATTCCCATTGCTCTCACGGCTTTAAGGGTTTCGGTTTCGTTATTGTCCGAGCCTGTGAGATAGTAGCCCTTTGAATGGAGAATCTGTGCCAACGGATACATTCCGCTGCCGCCAATTCCTATAAAATGAATGTGTTTTTTGCCTGAAAGAAAGTCTTCCATTTAACAGCCCTCTTTATATGGTTTCAGTTTATTATTGAGAAAATTTACTGCAATATTCAGTTTATGTATAAATTTAAATTAGGTGCAAAAGCTATTCTTATCAAATCAGAAAGGTGAGACATTATGGAAATAAGTGATATTCGCATCAGAAGAATTTTGCAGGAGGGAAGACTCCGTGCTGTGGTTTCGCTGACGATTGATGACGCCGTTGCGCTCCACGACATAAAGGTAGTGCAGGGAGATGAACGGCTTTTTGTGGCAATGCCAAGCCGCCGTGACGAAACGGGCGCTTACCGTGACATTGTTCACCCAATAAGCGTTGAAGCACGAAAGCAGATTGAAACAAGAATACTTGACGCCTACGAGGAGTTTATTTCTTCTCAATAAGCAGCTTTGCCTTTAATATGGCAATCTGCGTTTTTGCGTCCTGAAGCTGATTGTTCATTATCATTTCAACCGCTTTATCCAGCGGAACACGCTCAACATCGAGAAATTCGTCCTCGTCAAGCTTCTGCTTTTTATAATGCAGACCACGGGCGAGGTACATATGAATTATCTCCGTGTCATAAGCGGGAGTTGGCAGAAGGCAGCCAAGATACTCAAAGCTGTCCGAAACACAGCCCGTTTCTTCAAGCAGCTCACGTTTTCCGCATTCAAGGTGGCTTTCGCCCCATTCAAGCTTGCCTGCGGGGATTTCGGTTGTGATTTTGCGGTGAGGGTAACGGAATTGCTTAACCATAAGCACCTCGTTTTTGTCGGTAAGAGCAACAACGCATACTCCGCCGGGGTGCTTTATAACGTCACGTTCTGCCTCCTTGCCGTTTTCAAGAAGAACAGTGTCGCTGAAAAGGTGAACAACCTTTCCTTTGTATATTTCCTTGCTTTCCAAGGATTTTTCGTCTAAATGCATAACAATCCTCAATAAACAACAGCGCCGTATTTGTCGGCTATTTCCTTTAAAACTTCCTCGTCAATTTCGCTTTTGCTGTCCACAAGCGCTCGTCCCTGATACATCATCAGCGCCATTTTTAGTGCAAGCTCGTTTTCGGAGAAAAACATAACAGGGAGAGTTGCCATGTGAGCGCTTTTTGCAAAGTCAAATGCGTCGTCGGGTGAATTTATTTCCACCAACAGTATATCGTAATTTTTGCCGCACATATCGGAAACTTCCTCGTGCATTTCGGGGTAGCAGCTTATGGGCTCGGAAATCTCCGTTGTGTCAGGTTCAAGGTAGAAAATCTGGGTTTCGTTCATAAAAATGAAGTCCGTTTCTTCCTTTTCGCCGTCAAAAGCCTTATATTGCGGCATTACGCCTTTCATAGCCTTTATATGCTCCGCAGTCGCACCGCAGCAGCCGCCCACAATCTTCACGCCCATTTCAAGCAGCTTCGCCATATCCCTTGCAAAGACTTCGGGCGAAACCCTTGTGCATTTGCCGTTTTCATCGTAAATATCACAGCAAGGCTTTGCAATAAGGGGAATTTTTGCGCAGGGCAGCAGCTCCGCCATAACCTCTTTGATACGGCTTGCGGGAGTGCAGTTTATTCCGAATGCGTCAACTCCAAGCTCCTGCAAAAGAATCAGAGCCGCCTTGGGAGAAACCTCATTATTATATGTAATCAAGTCCTCGTTTATGCTGATTGTAAGGTAAACGGGCTTTTCGCTGTCACGGCAGGCAATTACAGCCGCGCGCATATCCGAAAGGGAGGTTACCGTTTCGATCCAGTACATATCAACATAAGGCTCGAGGGCTTCGGCTTGTCGCCGGTACATTGTAATCAGCTCCGTAAAGCTGGTTTCGCCGTAAGGCTCAACCGCAATGTTGGTAGGACCTATATTTCCTGCAACCAATGCCTTTTCGCCCACGTTTTCCCTTGTAAGCAAAGCAAGCCTTTGATTGATTTCCTCGCATTTTTCGTCAAGGTCATACCTTTTCAGCATTGCGGGATTTGCCGTAAAGGTGGGAGTGAGAATTATCTCGCTTCCCGACTCAATAAAACCTTTGTGCAATTCCTCAAGCTGCTTTGGATTATGAAGAATCCACTGTTCAAGGCTGTCTTCGAAATTATATCCAAGCTGTGCAAAATAAGTACCTGTTGCACCGTCGCACAATCGCGGCTTATCCGCAGGGTAACTGTCGTCCATTTCTTTTCCTTTCCAAGTTACATTTTTTCGGGCGCTTCGACCTTTAACAGGTCAAGCATAT
>JBJERI010000047.1:0-9183 GCA_051882195.1 Ruminiclostridium sp.
AGTTATCGTTGCTAAGAAGAGAAAGTAATTTAATTACATAATCTTTCAAAAACCGCTGATTTTTCAGCGGTTTTCGTTTTTTGCAGACTTTTTGCATTGGTATGGGCTTTGCGGATTTGTGAGAGTTTTGTGGGCAAAATATGAAAACCGCAAAAAAGACTTGAAACTTTTTTCGTGATATGTTAGACTATTATTATAGAAAAAAAGAAAGGAAGTCTTATATGAAAAAATTACTTGCGGTTATTGCGGCAGTTGGAATGATTAGCGTTGGCACAACAGGGGTTTTCGCAGAAGACACTGTGCAGTCCGATGAAGAATATCAGATTATGCTTGTCAGCCAGGAGGCTGAGGATCAGTCAACGGTTCTTCCCGAGGATAACAGCGTTTCTATTCTTGAATCGGAGGAGGAAGCGCTCCCCGAGCCTGACGTGGAGGAAGAGGAAGAGCAGGAGCAGGAGGAAACGGAAGCTCCCACTGTCGATAACCCCGAAACAGGCGTTACCCTTGGCATTGCGGCAGCCGTTGTATGCGGAGTGCTGGTTATAGGCTGCATCGTATTCTCCATTATTTCCAAGAAGAAAAAGGGCGGCAAGGGCGGTAATTCCAAGAAGCCTGCCAAGAAAAAATAAGGATTATTAAGCCGTACTGTTACGGCTTAATTTTTTAGAGGTGGAAAATGAACTTTGTTGTTACCAATGAACAAATGAAACTGGCGGAAAAGGCGGCCGTGAATAAGGGCACAAGCTACCTTGAGCTTATGAAAAACGCAGGAAACGCCTGCTTTGAGCGTATCTGCAAAATATCGGGTGACGTTAAGGACAAAAGCCTTGTTATTCTTGCAGGCAAGGGCAACAACGGCGGCGACGGAATTGTTATTTCCCAGCTTGCCATTGACGAGGGGGCAACAGTATTGCTCGCTTTTGTCAAAGGATTGCCTGCCAGCGACTGCGCCAAGGAATGTTACACTCTTTACAAAAACAAAAACGAAGCGGTAGTTTATTCCGATTGTGCCGAAATGGTAAAGGAGCAGCTTGCTTCCTGCGATATTATTGTGGACTGCGTTTTCGGTACGGGCTTTCACGGTGAGCTTGAAGCGGAAATTGGCGATTTGTTCGGCTATATCAACAATGAATGCAAGGGGCTTAAGGTTTCGGTGGACGTGCCAAGCGGCTGTAATTCGGATACGGGAGAAATTGCGGAAAAGGCTTTCAAGCCCGATGTTACACTTACTCTTGGGGCGGTCAAAAAGGGGCTGTTAAGCCACCCCTGCTTTGATTTCTGCGGCAGTCTGTCCCTGCTTAAAATCGGCATTGACAGCGATTGCTATGAGCAATACGAAGCGGCGCTTACCGACAGGAAAATCCTCTCCTATCTTCCCGAAAGAACAAAAAGCGCCCACAAGGGCACATACGGCAGACTGCTTAACATAAGCGGCAGCGAATGTTATATCGGAGCGGCGTTTTTGTCAACAAAGGCGGCTTTGCGGATAGGAACGGGCATTGTTACTCTCGCCGCCGTAAAAGAGGTAATAAGAGCGGTTGCCTGCAATGCTCCCGAAGCGACCTTTCTTCCCCTTGAATCGGACGAGGAGGGCTTTATAGACAGCGAATGTACCGAGGTACTTGAAAAGTATCTCCCGAAGGTCACCGCCGTTTCAATAGGATGCGGAATGGGCAACAACGGGGAAACAAGGGAAATTGCGGAGTTTGTGCTGAAAAAAGCGGATTGTCCCGTAATTCTTGACGCAGATGGAATAAATTCGGTTTCGGCTAATATAAATGTGTTAAAGGACAACAAGTCAGCTCTTATATTAACGCCTCACCCCGCCGAATTTGGCAGACTTACAGGGCTGTCCGTCAAGGAAATCCAAGCGGACAGAATAGCCCTTGCCAAAGCCTACGCAAAGGAATGGAACGCCGTTGTGGCGCTTAAAGGGGTAAACACAGTGGTTGCCTCTCCCGAGGGCAAGGCCTTTGTGAACACCACAGGCAATGCGGGGCTTGCAAAGGGCGGCTCGGGGGACGTTCTCACAGGCATTATCGCAGGACTTGCGGCACAGGGAGTTGAGCCGTTCAGCGCAGCAGTGCTGGGTGTGTATCTTCATGGGCTTGCGGCAGACGGGCTTGCGGAGAAAATGTCTATGGCGGGGATTTTGCCAAGCGATATTATTGAGAGATTGCCGTTTGTTATGAAATGATGAAAGTTGTCCTTGAATATTTTTATTTGGGGGCAATTATGAAAAGGATTTTTTTATCAGCATTGGCGGCACTGGGTGCTTTGCTGCTGTTCACTTCCTGCTTGGGGGAAATACTTAAGCCGCAGCCGCCCGATATGGATATTTCCTACAAAATCGGAGCGGAAATCACCTTTGACGATTTTGAGGCAAAAGCGGAGCTTCAGCGGCAAAGCCAGGGCAAATGGAAAATAGCCTTCAGCGAGCCTTACGCCCTCAGCGGACTTACTCTTGCCTTTGACAGTGGGGAAATTACGGCGGAGCTTGAGGGAATAACCGCTGAAGTTACAGAGAGCGAAAGCTACACAAACCTTGCCTCGATTATCCTTTCTGCCCTTGACAATGCGGCAACGGGCGAGGGCTTTGATATTGTAACAACCGACGATATAATACAGCTTTCAGGCAAGACGGAATACGGGGATTATACCCTGAAATTTGACAAGGCAAGCAAAACGCCTGTTTCCCTTGCCATTGACGGCAGAAAAATCAGCGTTGCCTTTTCGGATATGGAAAAAACCGAAAGGGAAGATGTGGACGCTGTACTTGAATAGAGATAACCCGACAGATTTTAAAACTGTCGGGTTTTTTGTGAAATATTTTCCGTAAATGCTTGAAATATACCCTAAAATATGGTACAATACTCATAAGAATGTATTTTTGATGTAAAATGCATTGAATAAGGTAATTTTTGCCTTTAAGCATTGTGGTGAAGCTATGCTTAAGGCGCTTGTCATACACGGGAGGTATGTGGTATGAATAAAGAAACACTAAGCAGAATCGGCAAAAGAATAACGGCTTTTGCCGTGGCGGCGTCAATGGCGCTGTCCTTTGTGATCCCTGTGGAGCTGGGAGGAATAGACCTTGACTGGGGCGTAATTGAAGCAAGCGCCGAGGCGGACATTGGCGACGGTAATCCGACAGCTCTTGATGTAAGTCAGGGCAGTATAACAATTACCGACACGTCGGTTTCGGGCTATGACGGCAGCGGAGTTGAAGTAACGACTGTTGACCCCGACGGCTACATTATTACGGGTACAACAACCGAAAATACAATCACCGTTTCGGGCACCCAGAATATTGTGCTGAACGGGGTTAATATCGACGTTTCGGGAAAAACTGGTGCTTGTGCATTCAAGGTTGAGGACAACAACACTGGAACGGTCACAGTTACCCTTGCCGACGACTCTGTAAACACGCTGACAAGCGGCGATTATTGCGCAGGCTTGCAGAAGAATGGCGATGGTGCGGGTATAGGCAAGCTCATCATTAAGGGCGGCGCAAACGGCACAGGCAAACTTACCGCAACAAGCGGCTACTATGGCGCAGGCATAGGCAGCGGCAATGGAGCCAACGCTTCAGATATCACCATCAGCGGCGGCATAGTTACCGCAACAGGATTCCTACATGGTCCAGGCATAGGCAGCGGCGAAGGTGGCAGCGCTTCAGATATCACCATCAGCGGCGGCACAGTTACCGCAAAAGGCGGCACACATGGTGCAGGCATAGGCTGCAGCAAAGGTGGCAGTGCTTCAGATATCACCATCAGCGGCGGCACAGTTACCGCAACAGGCGGCTCAAGAGGTGCGGGCATAGGCGGCGGCTATAGTGCCGGCGCTTCAGATATCACTATCAGCGGCGGCATTGTTTCCGTAAAAGGCGGCAACTATGGCGCAGGCATAGGCGGCGGATATAGTGCCGGCGCTTCAGATATCACCATCAGCGGCGGCATTGTTACCGCAGAAGGCGGAATAGATGCAGCAGGTATAGGCGGCGGCAGTGGCAGCAGCGGAACAAATATCACCATAAGCGGCGGTTCTGTAAAAGCGGTTGGATACCCAAACGCTAACGATATCGGCGGCGGTAACGGCAAAAGTGCAGTAGCCCCCACCCTCGCAGACGGCACAACAAATGTTTTCCTCTCTACAATTGACACCGGCTCCGTAACAAACAGTATTGTCATTGACGGAGTAGAATACCCCACGACGCATAACGGCGAAGCAAAGATTTACCCGTATTTTTCGGAAGGCTTCCACACTATTGTAATAGACGGCAGTACCGAAGAAGTAGTTTACATGAGAAATGATGGCAGCCTCACACAATCATATGTCGCTCAAACTGTCGGCGATTTTGTGGTTTACGGCGGCACATTGAATACAGATTACTCATATTCAGGTAATGTTCTTACAATAAACGGCGTAACTCCGCTGATGATAAAGAACACAGTCCCGACAACACCAACAACCGACAGAATTGAGGTTGCAAGCGGAACTTCCGCAAATATTACCCTTGCGGGAGTAAACATTGACGTTTCGGGAAAAGATAATACGTGCGCATTTAAGATTGAAGATAACAGCAATGCAGTTGTTACAATTACCCTTGCGGGGGGCACGGAAAACAAGCTGAAAAGCGGTTCTAACTGTGCAGGCTTACAGAAAAACGGCACAGCAGGCAGTCTTGAAATCAAAGGCAGCGGCACAGTTACCGCAACAGGCGGCCAAGATGGAGCAGGCATAGGCGGCGGCTTTAAAGGCAGCGCTTCAGATATCACCATAAGCGGCGGTACAGTTATTGCAATAAGCAGCAAATATGGCGCAGGCATAGGCGGCGGCGCAGGCTTCACAGGCGGCGCAGGTTCGGATATAACTATAAGCGGCGGAACAGTTACCGCAACAGGCGGTGATGGCGGCGCAGGCATAGGAGGCGGTCATTTAGGCAGCGCTTCAGGTATCACCATAAGCGGCGGCACAGTTACCGCAACAGGCGTTATAGGCGGCGCAGGAATAGGCAGCGGCGTAGGCGGCTCAGGCTCAGGTATCACCATAAGCGGCGGCTCTGTTCTGGCGCAGGGCGGAAAAATCGATGTAAACGGCGTTGAATACAGCGGAGCGGCAATAGGAAATGGTGTTGAAATTGTTGACCCTGAAACCAATGAAGTTTCCAACGGTACTCACGCAGCTGTCACCAACGGCACAGAGAACGTTTACCTCTGCACAATCCCTAACGAAAACAGCGACCCCGTTTATATTGACGGCACACTTTATACGCTGTCAAACCATACAGCGGCTGACCCTGCCGACACAAACCTTTATGCTTACCTTACGGGCAAACCTCACACCATAACAGTCGGCACGGAAACCACCGACTATATGTTTGACAGAGGAAAAGGAAATTTTGTTATCCCCGACCTTATTCTTTCTGGCGAAAGCCTTGTTTACGGCGTGGATTACTCCTACGAAAACGTCGGATTCGTTATCCTCTCCCCCAAGGCAATCACTGTAAGCGGCAGGACCACGAAAGAAACAGTCACTGTTGCGGACGGCATTTCCGCAAATATTACTCTTGCGGGAGTAAATATTGCCATTCCCACAACAGCGAACAAATGTGCTTTTAAGATTACAGACGACAGCGCAGAAACGGTCACAATTACCCTTGCGGACGGCTCTGCAAACACGCTGACAAGCGGATATAACAGCGCAGGTCTGCAGAAGAACGGCATAAACGGCAAGCTTATAATTCAGTGCGAGCACTGTGGCGAAGAGGGTCATATCTGCGGCGATAGCTGCGGCAGCCTTGAAGCAAACGGCGGCAATTACGGCGCAGGTATAGGCGGCGGCTATAATCAGCCGGCCGCAGGCATAACCATAAGCGGCGGTACAGTTACGGCAAACGGCGGCACAAACGGCGCAGGAATCGGCGGCGGCAAATCATGCCCCGGCTCAGATATAACCATAAGCGGCGGTATTGTTACAGCAAAATGCACCGACAGCGACGCTGCAGGCATAGGCGGCGGCAATAGCGGCAGTGGCTATAATATTACCATAAGCGGCGGCACAGTTACGGCAACAGGCGGCAAAAACGGCGCAGGAATCGGCGGCGGCAACGGCGGCGATGGCTGGCAAATAACCATAAGCGACAGCACAGTTACCGCAACAGGCGGCACAAACGGCGCAGGTATAGGCGGCGGCAACGGCGGCAACGGCGGTGCAGGCTTCGATATCAACATAAGCGGCGACAGCACAGTCACGGCAACAGGCGGCGCCTACGCCGCAGGTATAGGCGGCGGCTACGGTAACTCCGGCTCGGGTATTACCATAAGCGGCGGTAAAGTAACAGCAACAGGCGGCTACAACGGCGGCGCAGGCATAGGCGGCGGCAAGGACGGTGACGGCTTGAGAATTACCATAAGCGGCGGTACTGTTATCGCAGCAGGCGGCAAAGTCACATATAGCACAATCACAGAATACGGCGGCGCCGGCATAGGCGGCGGCAGCAACGGCAGCGGAACAAAAATCAAAATAAGCGGCAGCACAGTTACCGCAATCGGCGGCGAAAATGACGCAGGCAATTACAAAGGCGCAGGCATAGGCGGCGGCTATAACGGCAGCTGCTCGGACGTAATCATAAGCGGCGGCTCTGTTAAGGCAAGCGGCTCAACCGCAATCGGCGGCGGCAGCACTCCGGGCGGCGGCAGTATGTTTGAAATTCCTACAAACGGCGCAGAAACCGCCCCCAAGGAGGTATACCTCCTTGAAATACTCAACGAAAACGGCGACCCCGTTTACATTGACGGCACACTTTATACACCGTCAGACCACACAGCGGCTGACCCCGGCGACAAGACGCTTTACGCATACATTACAGGGGAAAACCACGAGGTTAAGGTCGGCGAAACAACGACAACATATATTTTCGATGGACAGGATTCTTTTGGCAGGCTTGGAACAAACCTTGTTATTGCTCCCAATGATGAAAACAACGAGCCACTTGTTTACGGCGTGGATTATGAATATTCCACAGCTCACCTTGAATTTCCCAACACGCTGATTGTCAAGACGGATAGATCCGTTATAATCAGCAACGCAAATCCGAGTGCATCTACAACCGACAGGATATTTGTGGCGGACGGCATTTCCGCAGATATTACCCTTAAGGTCGTAAATATTGACGCTTCAATGACAGCAAACGGCTGCGCTTTCAGAATTGCTGAACAAAGCAAGGGCAATGTAACAATCACCCTTAAAGGCGAAAACACTCTCATAAGCGGAGAAGGCTGGGCTGCTATCCAGAAGGAAGGTATTGAAGCTATTGACGGTTCTGACGTCGGAAAGCTTCTGATTCAGGGCGACGGCTCTCTTGTTGCCAAGGGCGGAACGCACGGCGCAGCTATCGGCGGCGGTTATTTAACTTACGGCTGCAAGAATATCGAGATCGCAGGCGGCAATATTACCGCAGTAGCAGGCAGCAGTGCGGCGGCAATCGGCTCGGGATTGTACGGTCATGCAAAGGATATTACCATAAGCGGCGGTACTGTTACCGTTGAAGGCAGCTATAGAGGCGCAGGTATTGGCACATGCACGAACGTATTATATGATGGTACAGAGTACGAATGCTCCAATATACAGATAACAGGCGGCTCTGTAAAGATTACAGTTCAGCCCGGTCATAACACAATCGGCAAAGGTTACGGCGGCGAAGCTGTTATTCCTACAAATGCCGAAGGCAAGAACGTTTATCCCTTTGCATTAGCTAATCCCCTCGGAGCGGCTGTTACTGTTGACGGCACAGCTTACTCTCCCGCAAGTCACGGGGACGGCAGTCTTTACCTCTACCTTACAGCAGAGCCTCACACCATAACCGTAGGCAATAAGACTATCTGTTTATGGTGGGATCCTATCCGTGGAGAGCTTATTACAAGCGACGAAATCGGAACGAATTTTGTTATCACATCAACAGACGGCTCAAGCGCTCCCGTATATGGCGAAGATTATATATATCATAAGGACGACGGCGTACTGAAAATCCTCTCTGATAAGCCAATGACAATCACAGGCGGAACTATGGATTCTGCTGACAGGATTGAGATTGCCGCAAACGTTGACGGAAATATCACTCTTGCAGGAGTAACTATCACAGGAAATCCCGCAATCACCATTGCCGAGGGCTCGGGAAATGTGACTATCACCCTTGCGGACGGCACTGTAAATACCCTTGCGCCTGTGGGCGAGGACAGCGTTGGCATACAGAAAAATGGTACTGACAGCAGCCTTACCATTACAGGCGGCGGTGCGCTGAATATCGAATGCGGCAAAATGGGAATTGGCGGTGAGAATGCAACCGCAAATATCACAATCGATAATGGTCTTATTTCAATAGACAGCAGAGGAACAGGTATCGGCGGCGAAAACACGTCAAACATTATTATAAACGGCGGCTCGCTGCTTATCGACAGCACAGGAACCGAAATCGGCACTCAGCCGAAAAATTCAAGCGGAGATAACGTATATCTTCTTGTAGTTCCAAACCCCGACGGACGTGAAGTATCGGTTGACAATACTCCGGTTGAATTTAAAAATCAAAGCACAAATGACCCAAATCTTTACCTCTATCTCACAGGAACGAATCACGATATAAAGGTTGGCAACGAAACCACCGAATACAAGTTCTACGACGAAACAGGTACTTTCCTCCCAATTCCAAAGGCAAGCGACTTTACGTTCACATTGCCCGGAAACCTTGTATATGACCGCAATAAAAAGGCAGTTACGGTAACTGCAAAGAGCGGCATAACAGGCATGGGCACAGTAATGGTGAAGTATTACGACAAGAACGGCGCACCCCTTAATTCCGCACCGACAGATGTTGGAACATACACCGTAAAAATCGACGTTACAAAGGGTACTGCATACGCCGAAGTTACAAATCTCACAGCAACCGCATGGGCGTTTGAAATCACCTCGGGCGGTCTTAAGGCAAGCGATTTTAAATTCACTGCGCCTGCAAACCTTGTATATGACGGAAATGGAAAGACAGCTACGGTAACAGCGACAGACGAAGTAGCAAACAGCATAGGCGAGATAACAGTCAAGTATTTCGACAAGGACGGCGACCCCCTTTTATCCGCACCAACAGATGTCGGAACATACACCGTTAAAATAGACGTTGCGGCAGGT
>JBJERI010000047.1:9283-17585 GCA_051882195.1 Ruminiclostridium sp.
ATCCGCACCAACAGATGTCGGAACATACACCGTTAAAATAGACGTTGCGGCAGGTACAAACTATGGAGCGGCAACAGACCTTACAGCCGATACATGGACGTTTGCAATCACAGCAGGTACTCTTACGGCAGCCGACTTTACCTTCACTGCGCCTGCAAGCCTTGCGTATGACAGCACGGCAAAATCCGCCCAGGTCAAGGCAAATGCCGGCATAATCGGCGCAGGCAATGTGACTGTTCTGTATTACAAGGGCAACCAGCCTATTAATTCCGCTCCTGTTGCACCGGGCGTTTACACAGTAAAAATCAGCGTTGGTGCAGGTACAAACTATGCGGCGGCAAACCTTATTGATGACCCCGACTGGAAATTCACCATTGGTCAGGGCACTCTTACAGCAGAGGGCACAGGCGTTGCAAGGGGCACCTACGGCAGCAAATTAAGCGAACTCAGCGTAAGCGGACTTACCGCTAATGTGGGCAATACCGAGGTTTCGGGCTCATGGCAGCTTGTTACCGACAACGACATTGTACCGAGCGTTGGGGACAACGGAGCATATACTGCTCAGTTCACACCCTCCGCAAATACCGACTATTACAGCAATACTCTTACTGTAACAGGCGTTACGCTGAACATTGCCAAGGCGGACGCTGAGGCTGTTGCACCAATCGACAAGTCCTACAATTGGGGCGTAAGAGGGGAACAGTCTGCCGAAGTAACAGGTCTGCCCACGGATATGGGCGCTCTCGGCAAGCCTGTAATTTCCATAACCGGCGACAGCGGCGTTTTAGCGGCTGATTCGGCAAGATATGCGGACGGAACGGTTTACTTCACCCTTGCGGAAAATTCGGCTGCAAATATCAATGAAACCGCAACAATTGAAGTAACGCTGAAAACACAGAATTACAACGACATTATCTTTAACGTAACAGTAAAAATTATTGACAAGAACGTTCAGACGGAAACGGCTGAATGTGTTCTCACATTGACGCTTGAGGACGACAACACCTACACGGCAACTATCACCGCTGTGGAGGGCGCAGAGTACAAATTCGGCAATGGAGAATGGAGCACAAGCAACACCCTTACGGGAATTGCTCACGAAACAACTGTAACAGGCTATATCCGCATTGCGGAAACTGCCGACTACAACGCAGGCAAAGCTGACTCCGATGAGAAAACAACAGGTCACGGAATACTCACCCATCACGGGGCAAATCCTGCCGACTGTGAGAACGAGGGTAATATTGAATACTGGACCTGCGATATTCACGCCGACAAGACATACTACTTCAGCGATGAAGCAGGAACAGCGGAAATCACCTATGAGGATACCGTAATTCCTGCTAATGGTCACAGCCTTGACAAGGTTGAGCGTGTTGAGCCTACCTGCACCGTTGACGGCAATATCGAGTACTACCTCTGCTCCGTATGCGGAAAAACATCCTCCGACAGCGAAGGCAAAAATGCAGTAACCGAAACCGTGCTTGGCAAAACCGGTCACAACTGGGATACAGAATATTCAAGCGACAGCGACGGACATTGGCACAAGTGCCTTAACACAGGCTGTACGGAAATCAAGGACTACGGCGAACACGTTTCGGGCGGCCCCGCTACCGAGGAAACGGCTGAAACCTGTGAGATATGCGGATATGAGCTTGCTCCCGCAACAGGACATCTGCACATAAATCACCTCACCTTTGTTGACGAAGTGCCCGAAAGCTGCACAGTAAACGGAGTTAAGGCTCATTACGAATGCAGCTGCGGAAAGCTGTTCACTGATGAAAACGCAGAAAACGAAGTAACCCTTGCAGACCTTGCAATACCTGCTCATCATGTGACTGATAATGAATGGTCCAGCGACAACGATGTAAACCACTATCACCTCTGCACAGTCTGCGGAGAAAAGGTTGACATTACAGCGCACACCTACGACGGCGGCACAGTAACAATCGAGCCAACGGAGGAAACCGAGGGCGAAAGACTTTACACCTGCACCGTTTGCCAGCACACCAAGACAGAAGTAATCGCAAAGCTTGCTCACACTCACAAGCCAAGCAACGGCTATTCCTACGACAGCACAGGACATTGGAAGACCTGCTCGGGCTGTGATGAAAAGCTTGGATTTGCGGCGCACACCTACGACGGCGGCACAGTAACAATCGAGCCAACGGAGGAAACCGAGGGCGAAAGACTTTACACCTGCACCGTCTGCGGCTATACCAAGACTGAGCCTATTGCAAAGCTTGCTCATACTCACAAGCCAAGCAACGGCTATTCCTACGACAGCACAGGACATTGGCAGACCTGCTCGGGCTGTGATGAAAAGCTTGGATATGCGGCGCATACCTATGACGGCGGCACAGTAACAATCGAGCCAACGGAAGAAACCGAGGGCGAAAGACTTTACACCTGCACCGTCTGCGGCTATACCAAGACAGAAGTAATTGCAAAGCTTGCTCATACTCATAACCCAAGCAACGGCTATTCCTACGACAGCACAGGACACTGGCAGACCTGCTCGGGCTGTGATGAAAAGCTTGGATATGCGGCTCATATTTCCAATGGCGGAGTTGTTACAACTCCTGACACAACAGGCTCAAACTGCTTGATAACCTACTCCTGCACCGTCTGCGGATATGTCATCAGAACAGAAACAATACCTGCTTCCGGTAATATAAACTATCCGCCTTTTAGCGACGATTATCTCAATTCGGCAAAGCTCACTATAACATCTGCAACTGTAAACCTTAATAGGGTTACCATTAAATGGAACAAGATTAAGGGCGCAGAAAAGTATATTATTTACAAATACGATAACGATGAGTGGGTAGAGGTATTTGAAACAGAGAAATCGGGTGTTGTTCTGGGCAAAATGAAGAACGGCAAGGAATACCGGCTTCTTGTACGCTACGTTGCTGACGGCAAGCTTTCTTCAATGAAAAACTCTGACGAGGTAACCGTAAGAGCTTATTATAAGCCAATTGTCACCGCAACCCTACTTGAAAACAAAATCCGACTTGACTGGGAGCCTGTTCCCGGAGCGGAAAAGTACGCTATTTACAAGTACGTCGACGGCAAGGCAATCAAGCTTGCGGAAACATACAAGCACGCCGTAAACATTATCGGACTCACTTCGGATAAGGAATACAAGTTCATTGTAAGAGCTTTTGTTAACGGAGAATGGACCGATATGAAGAAATCGGATATTGTGGCGATGGAGACCAAATAACAATAACAGCCGAGCTGATTAAAGCTCGGCTGTTTTGTATAATTTGCTCCGGATAAGATAATGAGTGAGAAAAATCAATTATTTGAACTTCCTTTTGCCAGCTCCTCAAGCAGATTGAGAACGATCAGCTTTGAGGTATCGGACAGTTTTTCAAACTTTGATACAAGGGTAATATTTTTATTAAGCTCGTCTGAATATCGGCTGAGTTTTTCTTCGCAGGCTTTAAGGCTTTTCTGTAGGTTTTCTGCGGCAAATCCGTCCTTGTTGTCCGTTCTGCCCGCAAGAAAGTCAAGACTTACATTGTAAAATTCCGCAAGCTTTATAGCCCGTTCAAAGGGAATTTCAATTTGTCCCTGCTCATATCTTCCGTAGTACTGGGTGGTAGTGCCCAGATATTCCGCTAAGGCTTTTTGAGTAAGGTCGCTGTCCTCACGCAAATCACGAATTCTTTTAAAATAAGCCATATATGACACCTCTTTTATATTTATAGTATCATATCAAGTGGAGTTTATTCGAAAAAATAGTCTTAAAAGACTATAAATTAAAATTAAAAACTCAAAAAATGTAAAAATATATTGACAAAATAATCATATATAGTTATAATTAAGATGAAGTAAGCACTAATCTGCTGAAACGTATAATTATAAAGGAGGTAAATATTATGCCGTTGTACAATTGGATACCGCGTTGCCAATGGCGTGGTCAAACAGGAAATAAGACTTGTACAGGGAAGCCTGTGAAGCCCGCCACTACTCCCAAAATTTTTGGAACTTGTAGCTGTTCTCCAAATGGGAAGCATGCTCCAAAATGGGAAGAAGCTTGATTTATCCATAAAACAAGCAAAGCTCTCTGTCGCTGCGGCAGGGAGCTTTTATTCTCATAAAAAACACGGTCGAGGAGCATATAGGCAGGCTTTCATATACCGCAAACGAGAAATTATACACACTTTTCATTTCTGCACCATATATAAACCGATTTATATAGTCAATGTGATTTTTGCATAAAACTGCAAAAAATTAATAAATTATGCATATTTCGTCCCGCTTCCGCAAGATAAACTGTAACTCCCCTAAGTTCCGCTTTTATGCAATGTGCGTCGATTATTGACGGAGTTTTTCCGCAGAAAATTACATAACAGCGCGGCATGATTTCGTGTTTCTTTGAGGAATGCATAATTTCGTATGCAGAATGTATACTTCGCCTTGAAATCGTTGACTTTTGTAAAAAAATAGTATAAAATAAATTCAGATATATAGGCGGCAGCTTTTGCTTTTACGCTTAAATAAAAATGAATATGGTGGTACTATGACGATCAAAGAATTTTACGAAAAAATAGGCGGAGATTATGACGAAGTCCTTGGCAGACTTTTCAGCGAGGCTCTTATAAAGAAATTCCTTATAAAATTCCTTACGGATAAAAGCTATCAGACCTTTTTTGAGGAAATAGAAAAGCAGAATATCGAAGAGGCATTCCGTGCGGCGCATACTTTAACGGGCGTTTGCCAGAATCTTGGTCTTGGAACGCTCTTCAAGTCAAGCAGCGAAATCGCAGAGGCGCTGAGAGGCGGACAGAACAACGTTACTCAGCCTATGCTTGACAAGCTTAAGGAAGACTACGAATATACCGTGGAATGTCTTAAGGCTATGGACTGACAAATGCAGAACAAGTAAATACCTTTGCCGTCTGCCAATTTTATTGACAGGCTTTATAGTATATTGGAGCGGCAAAAGAAAGGACGGGACAGCTTGTGAAGTATAAGGAAAACCGCTTTTTTCCAATATTATTACCGCCGCCGTCAAAATGTTCGACCGCTTTGCGCCGGTTGACCTTGACAAAAACAGCTGCGAATATATGATGACAGAGGAAAACAGCGCGCTTCCCAAAGGAGAAAGCACAGGCTCTTACGACCTGCTCAGAGCCAGGATTTTTTCAAGGTGCAATCTTCATAACAGCAAAAAAGAAACAATGGAGACATCATCTTTCGGCGCTTATTACAGAAATATTCCCATTGCGGCAATAACCGCAAACGCCTTTGCAGAGGATATTCCCGAAACAGCAGGAGAGGGAATGAACGTTCATTTGTCAAAGCCGATCCATATTGACAGTCTGAAAAGCGCACTTTCACAATATCCGAAACAGTAAAGCGGAATACAGTATAGATGCTGTATTCCGCTTTTGTTATTCGGTTATTTCCTCATAGTCGGTATATTCGGTATATTCGGCAAGGATTTCGCTTGTTTCCTCCGCAATACGCTCCATATCGCTGTCGTCGAAATAGTTCTTATCACGATACAGATTTGCGTACCAGATACACTGCGAGCGGGTAAGCCGTTTCTGCTTTACATCGTTTATCAGGGTGGAAATAGTCCACTCTTTTCTGTCGAATAATTCCATAATGCCTCCTTAATTTTCTGCGCCTAATGCAACAATTGCCGTTGCAAGGCTGTCAATTGATTTGTAAATGCGGCTGAGTGCCGGGTCGGTTTTGCTGTAGCTGACGGTTAATTGGGGATTGCCGCCGCCCGAGGCGCTGACAACGTTCATTCCGTCCTGCTGACGAATATCATCGGGAACGGTGTACGGGTTGCTGTCGGGGACGATTGCAGTTATGCTGCCAACGGGTTTTTCATATTCCGTTGCAATACTGCCTAATTCCAACTGTGGACGGAAAACGAGGTTTTCGACAGTACATCCATTAGAAATCAGAATTCTGCAATAATTCAGTTCAATGTCGCTGTCAATATTAACTGTTTTTCCGCCTCTGCCATAATCCACAAAAACAAACGACCAATCTTTATTGGCAAACTGCACATTAAATGTTGTATCAGACCCGCCTTCGGGACAGCCGCTGAGAATATATGTTCCTTTTTTTAATTTAAGATTTTTTGAAAAAGTAAATATTGAATAGCTCGATGTCGCCGTACCGTTTGCTGTTATTGAACCGTCGTCATTAACTGTAAATGTAATTCCATTGTACGTTTTGCTGTTTCCGTCATAATACGGATAGGGTATCAGATTTTTGCCGCCGGCCGACAGCGTTATTTCCTGCCCTGTAATAGGCGGTTCGTATTCGGTAGGGGCAGAATTACATTTTGTCAGCATATAGGCAAATTTGGCATTTGAATAAACATTGCCATTTCTGCCATAATGGGTAACAGTATAATAAACATTACCGTCATCGGATATCATATCGGCAATAATTTCAATTTTTATCGATTTTGAAAATCCCGATGATACCGATGTTTGACCGTCATCGCAATTGATATAGTGCTTTTGCGTTTTTATAGTTCCGTTTTCGGCAGCAGACCAAGTAGCAAATATTGCTAATCTGGTATTATTATCAATATTTGTAATCGAACCGTCTAAAACAAATACTGTCAGCGTGTAAATATCACCGATTTTCGGCTTTCTGATGGTATTATGAATTGAACCTACAATTGGGACGGATATATCCTTTGTAAGCGTTCCGTTTGCTGCTGTAATAAAATCAGATACAGTAATATCTACACCATATTGGTTTTGTGTTTCCAGCCAACTTGATATGCTAATCAGGTTTTTGCCGCTGACGGAAATTTCCGAAAATGGCACGCCGCCTTCCAGATTATCAATTACAACGGGATTTCCGGTTACAGTGCCGCCTTTTTCCTCGGCGGCATTGTCAAAAGGGCGGAATGAGTCCGTTCCCTCAAGCTGTACCTCTCCGCCTGCATCGGAGAGAAGATAAACAGTGCCCTTTGTTCCCTCAAGGTAATCGCCTTTCCCTGAGGGAATGGTAAGTACGTTGTCCTGTCCTTTCGCTATGCTGTCTGTTCTGCCTGCATAAAGCAGGGCGGCTGTGCGGTTTACAATGCGTGTGTTTGCGCCGCCCAGCTTTTCAACGGCAAGCACGGTGTTTGCCGTCAGATTTACGGTCTTAATCAAATAAGACACCTCCTTTTTTATTGTAATTTCATTATAAGTCGGGTTTTCCGTGCAATACAATGCAGGTTTTTATCCTTTTTCTGAATATTTCCCCATTATCTGTTAAAACTATAAGCACAATACAATTAACAGAAAGGATTGTGTATATGAAAAAGGTTAAATTTGCAGGCGTCAGAAATGCGCTGAAAGGCAAAGGCTTTGTAATTGCCCTTGTTCTTTGCCTGTCTGCCGTAGGCGTTTCAACGTACATTGCTTACAGTCAGGCTTTATCGAAAATCGGGGATTTCAGCGCAGACGTTACCGAAAGCGACAGCGTGTATCTTTTTCCCGAGGAGGACGCACAGGTCAACGGCAAAGCGGAGGGCATTGAAAAGGATACCGAGGAGGAAAGCGAACAGGCAAATAACTTCATTTTCTCGTCAGCGCCAAAATATATGCCCATTGAAAACGGCGAGGTGATTAACGAATTCAGCAACGGAGAGCTTGTTAAGTCAGAAACCCTTGGCGTATGGCGCACCCACGACGGAATTGATATTGCTGCACCCCTTGGCACGGAAGTACACTCAATGACAATGGGTACAGTAAGCGAGGTAGTAAACGACCCGCTGTGGGGAGTATGCGTTATTATCAATCACGGGGACGGCATTTACGGTCATTACTGCGGACTTGATACCGCCACAAAGGTGACGGTGGGACAGGCCGTTGAAGCGGGAGACATTATTGGCGCAGTAGGCGATACCGCCGACATTGAAAGCGCACTTCAGCCTCATCTTCACTTCGGTGTGAAGAAAAATGACGAATGGGTTGACCCATTGTCGATAATCAACGGATAAATTTTTCGATAGTTACTCATTCTGACAAATTTTACGCAAAAAACCTGTTACTATATCTGTAACAGGTTTTCATTTTAAGGAGGAATTATCTTGCAGATATACAATAACGGCGAGCAGGTAACGGTTTGCCTTAAAGGGGACATTGACCACCACAGCGTTACTTCAATGCGAATGGAGATTGACGCCGTCCTCGAAAGCACATCGCCAAAGCTGCTTATACTTGATTTTTCGGAGGTAAGCTTTATGGACAGCTCGGGAATAGGGCTCCCGCTCCCGCAAATTCAACAAGGGGCTCATAAACGCCTATTCCGCCTAAAA
>JBJERI010000048.1:0-17467 GCA_051882195.1 Ruminiclostridium sp.
TTGTTTGCAGGAGAAATGCTGCAAAAATATAACTTTTTCTTATGTTAATCAGAAATAAGTGCTTGGTTTTTAAGCAAGTCAAAAATTAAAACCCACATATCCACAGCATAATAGCAGAGCAAAAAAAGCAAAAGCATTACCACTTACACCAACAACTTGAAAAAAGGCACAAGACGGACCGCCGTCCTCACAAGCATAATCCTTTTTAGAAAAGTGCCGACAAGCACTACGCCCCTTTGAGACTTGCGTCAGCAAGTCTCTTAAGCCCCCTCGCGGCAATTGAGCGAGTGCATTTCTTTCCCCATTTCTTTGGGCAATCAAAGAAATGGGCGAGGGGTTATTGCTCCTTTATAATCAGAAACAAGGCAATCAAGGGGGCGAGTAGCCCCCTCACAACCAACATAAAAATACAAACAAACACAAAAAAACGAGGGGAAAAAGGGGGCGAGCAACCCCCGCAAAAATCAAAATCCCCCGCTTTCGCAGGGGAAATTGATAAATATGAAATGGGGATGAAATAGGAAAAAGCTTATTTGATTTCAAGGCGTCTTGCGCTGGGAACACACTCTGTCTTTTTCGGCAGGGTCAGCATAAGCACGCCGTTCTTGTATTCAGCGTCGATAGCGTCGGTGTTTACACCCGCAACGTTGAAGCTCCTCTGGTATGAGCCGTAGGAACGCTCTCTGCGGATGTAATTACCCTTCTTGTCCTTTTCGTCGTTTGTTTCGCTGTGCTCGGCGGTAAGAACAAGATAGTCGCCGTTTAAGTCAAGCCTGATGTCCTCTTTGTTAAAGCCGGGCATTTCGGCCTCCAGTATATATTTATCTTCTTCTTCACGGATATCTGTTTTACATGGGTTAAGCGCCGCACCGCTGCTGAAGAAGTTGTTTTCGAAATCTCTGAATGAGTTAAGCAAATCAAAATCGTTGTTGTATCTTGTAAGTCCAAACATATAAATTCCTCCATTCGGGTAATAAAATAAATTTCATGTTCGGCATATCGCTATGTCGTGTTCAGCTGTTCATTGGTATCAGCTCCTTTTTCGTTTCATTGTCTGTATTATATTGCCCCTCTATGACAGAAAAATTATGTTTATGTGACAAATAAATGAAAATTAGCACTCTGACGTGGTGAGTGCTAATTTTTTTCTTTTTGAGGGTGTAAAATTTTTTTGAAAATTAAGCAACAATGCGGCTTTGGATTGGGTAAAACCCACAGTTTTTTTGTTTATAAATCACAAGATTTCACAAAGCTTTCACCATATTTTATTACAGTTGGTTTCTTGTAAAAAAGAGAAAAAGTCAGTATAATGAATGAAAATCGGCATATAATTCCGTACCGAAAAAAGCATTATACAACATTATATAAGGTACATATATGATTATAAGCTTCAGCAAAAACAACAGAAAGGACGAGAAAAAGATGGAAGACAAAAAGGCTAAGTCAAACCCTATGATAAAGCTTGCCACCGTTATAGTTGACAAGCGCAAGGCGGTTTTCCTGTTCTTTATTATTGCGGCGGTTTTCTGCGTATGCGCCATGGGCTGGGTTTCCATCAACAACGACATTACCACCTATCTGCCCGACACCACCGAAACAAGACAGGGACTTACCATAATGGACGACCAATTCACCACCTACGGCACAGCCTCGGTTATGATTGACAATATCACCTACGCCGACGCCGAAAAGCTGGCGGAGCAAATCGAGGAAATCGAGGGCGTGACCACCGCCGAATTTGACAATACGGAGGGCCATTACAAGGACGGCTCAGCTTTGTTCAGCATAACCTTCGGCGGCGAGGCGGAGGACGAAATAAGCGTTGCCGCCATGAACCAAATGAAGGAAATGCTTGCTCCCTATGACCTTTACATAAGCAGCGAGGTTGGCTCCAGTATGTCCGAAACCATTGCCGCCGAAATGCAGGTTGTTGTGGTAATCGTTCTTGCAATCATCATTGCGGTGCTGCTTTTCACCTCACACACCTACCTTGAAATACCCGTACTGCTGATTACCTTCGGAGCGGCGGCAATTCTCAATATGGGTACAAACTTCCTTTTCGGGGAAATTTCCTTTGTTTCCAACTCAATCGCCGTTGTACTCCAGCTTGCCCTTGCAATCGACTATGCCATTATCCTCTGCAACCGCTATTTTGAGGAGCGAGCCAAGGCTGAGCCCAGAGAAGCGGTTATTATCGCCCTTTCAAAGGCAATTCCCGAAATTTCCTCCTCCTGCCTTACCACCGTTTCGGGTCTGGTGGCAATGATGTTCATGCAGTTCAAGCTGGGCTTCGACTTGGGTATTGTGCTTATCAAAGCAATTATGTTTTCCATTGTTTCCGTGTTCCTGCTTATGCCGGGACTGCTTATGCTGTTCAGCAAGGGAATTGACAAGACCCACCACAGAAACTTTGTTCCCAACATTACCGCAGTAGGCAAGGCAGACGTTGCCACACGCTACATAATTCCGCCTATATTCCTTGTGTTCCTTGTAGGCGGCTTTATCCTTTCAAATCAGTGCAACTACGTTTACGGCTATTCCACCCTTTCCACCTACACAAAAAACGCTTCACAGATTGCCGAGGAGAAAATCAACGACAAGTTCGGCTCGGATAATCTTGTGGTGGTAATGGTGCCTGCGGGGGACTACAAAACCGAGGGTCAGCTGCTTAAGGCTTTCGAGGAGCAGGAAGTGGTAAATTCAGCCCTTGGTCTTGCCAACGTAAAGGCAACCGATGATTATATGCTTACCGACGCTCTTACTCCAAGACAGTTTGCGGAAATGATCGATATGGACATTGAGGCGGTTAAGGTGATTTACTCCGCCTATGCCTACGACCGTGACGATTTCGGGCAGATTGTATCGGGGCTTGACGCCTACGCAGTGCCGCTGATTGATATGTTCGGCTTTGTGTATGAACAAAAAGAGGAGGGCTATGTAAGCCTTGACGACGACCTTAACGACACAATCGACGACCTTAACAGACAGATAACCGACGCAAAGGCTCAGCTTCAGGGGGAGGATTATTCCCGTATGCTGATTTTCACCAGCCTTGACGAGGAGGGTGAAGAAACCTTCGAATGGCTGAACAGATTCCACGATATAATGCACGAATATTACCCCGGACAGGGTTATATCGTAGGAGACTCCACCAGCGACTACGACCTTTCAAGCTCCTTTGTGGACGATAACCTTATGATAAGCGTGCTGTCGGGTCTGTTCGTACTGGTGATTCTTGTGTTTACCTTTAAAAGCGCAGGACTTCCCGTACTGCTTTTGCTTATTATTGAGGGCAGTATATGGCTCAACTTCTCATTCCCCGTTATTACGGACACAAACATTTTCTTCCTTGCCTATCTTATTGTAAGCTCCATTCAGATGGGTGCAAATATCGACTACGCAATTGTAATCAGCAACCGCTATACCGAGCTTAAAAAGGAAATGTCCCCCAAAAAGGCAATTGTGGAAACGTTGAATCAGGCGTTCCCCACAATTATCACCTCGGGCGCAATTCTTGCCGTTGCGGGACTGCTTATCGGCTTCCTTTCCTCCGACCCAACCATTTCTTCAATCGGCATTTGTCTTGGCAGAGGAACGTTTATTTCAATATTCCTTGTAATGTGCGTACTGCCGCAGATTCTCCTTGTGGGGGACATTATCATTGAAAAGACCTCCTTTACAATCAAGCGCCCCGAAACCGTCAAAAACCGCACAGGCATTATAAAGGTAAACGGACGTGTAAGAGGCTATGTTTCGGGCATTGTTGACGCAGAGATAAACGGTATTATCCGAGGGGACGTAAACGCAATGCTGGAAACGGACGACGGACAGCTAAAGGAAAAGGTTGATAAACAGATTACCGAGCGTTTAAAGGAAGTAAGCGACAGATTGGAGGAATAAAAGTGAAAATAAAACGAATAACCGCATTTCTTCTTGCAGCCGCAGTTGCTCTTTGCTCGGCAATGCCTGTTTTCGCTGGGGAAACGGAAAGCGGAATTACATATATAGACAGCGCCGAGGACCTTGAAAGACTTGCGGAGGACTGCAGGCTTGATTCGTACAGCGTGGGAAAGCAGTTTGTGCTTACAGCCGACCTTGACCTTTCGGAAAGGGAGTTTGTTTCAATACCCACCTTCGGCGGCACCTTTGACGGCGGAAACCACACAATTTCGGGACTGCACCTGACAGCAGACGGCTCGGGGCTGGGTTTATTCCGCTATATTCAGACAACGGGAGTTGTAAAAAACCTTAACGTCAGCGCCATTTACGCTCCAAACGGCTCAAGAACGCAGATAGGCGGCATTGCGGGAAACAATTCGGGCAGAATAGTAAACTGCTCTTTCAGCGGCAGTATAAACGCCGAATCGGAGGTTGGCGGCATTGCGGGACGTAACAATCCGGGAGGACTTATCTCAAACTGCACCTCCTCTGCACTTATGCAGGGCGTTTCCTATACGGGCGGAATCTGCGGCTACAACGAGGGTACTATCGTCAACTGCTCAAACGAGGGCGGAGTAAATATTTACGAAAAGGAAGTCAAGCTGGATATTGCCGATATTGATTTCAGCAGCCTTACCGCCTCGCCCGAAAACGAGGAAAACGTGGTTACGGGGCAAAGCGACACAGGCGGAATCTGCGGCTTTTCCTCGGGAATAATACAAAGCTGCAAAAACACAGGCACAGTGGGTTATCAGCACGTTGGCTACAACGTAGGTGGCATTGCAGGCAGACAGTGCGGCTATATAAACGGCTGTGAAAATTACGGCGAGATTTACGGCAGAAAGGACTGCGGCGGCATTGTGGGGCAAGCAGAGCCTTACCGCTCTATAGAGTTCAGCGAGGATATTCTTGGGAAGCTTGACGAGGAAAACCAAAAAGCAAAAGAGGCTTTAAACAAGCTTATGGACGACGCACAGGGGGCAAATGCTAATATCACCGATGAAACAGCAGCGCTGATAAGCGGTCTTGACAATACCCTTGACTATGCCGACATTATCACGGGCAAAACCGAGGATATTTTTAACGGCTATACCGACGGCATAAACGAAATAAGCGCAAGAGCGGCGGACGTTATAGACAGGCTTGCCCCCGTTACGGACGATTTGAGCGCCGCAATGGATAAATTCTCTCTTTTCTGCGATCAGCTTGAGGAAGTCCTCGATTTAATGGCGGAAAGCGGAGAATACACAAACGAGGCTCTTGACAGCGCAGAAAAGGCAATGGACAAAATCGAAAAGGCATTTCCCTATATTGAAAGCGCCCTTTCGGATATTTCCGTTTCATTAAAGACTTTGAGCGCGTCAATGGGCGATACGGTGAAAGTCAAGGCGGAGCTTTCAAACATAATAAGCTCCCTTAAAACAATTGCGGAAAACGGAAAGACCATAAGCACTTCCCTTGCCGAAATAAAAGGAGCAATGGATACCGTAGAGGATTGGGTAAACAGCTCCGAGGAGTGGAAAAACCTTAACGGCGGCTTAGGGGAGCTTTCGGACAGCATAACGGAAATGTCCGCCGCCATCACCAAGATAAACAACGCTATTCAGCGAATAATCGACTCCACCGACGCTGACGAGCTTGAAAAGGGCATTGACGATCTGAACGACGGCATAAGGGCGCTGGCTGTAGCAAGCGAACACTTTTCAAAGGCAATGGAAGCGGCAAACAAGCAGCCCTCCGACCTTGACCTTATGTATGATGAACTGGCATTGGCGGCTGAGGAGCTTGAAGTCGCCGCCGAAAAGCTTAACAGCGCCGCAGAGCATTTTGCCGACGCAGTAAATGCAGACGGCTCGGCGGACGGGGCATTGGAGGAAATTTCCGAGGCTCTTGACGAAATGAACAAGGCGGTTGACAAAGCGGCAAAGGCACTTAAAAAAATAACGGATTCTCTTGATACAATAAGCAATTCAACCGTTCCAAAGGAGCAGTACGACAGAATTTCAGCCGCCTGCGACAATCTTAACAAGGCCCTTTCCTCTATTTCAGAGGAAGCGGCAAAAATAAGCGGCAGCCTTTCCGAAATAAACAATCAGATAAATCTCGGCGGCATACAGAATTCAATTTCCGCTTTAGGGGACGCCGCAGATGAAATAAGCTTTGCCGTAAAAATAATCAATTCTACAAGCAAGGAATTTGACGAAGCAAAGGACAGCCTGTCAGCGGCAATAGACAGTCTTTCCTCCGCTGCGTCAAATGCAGGGGACTGCGCCGAAACTCTCGGCGAAATGGGAGATATACTAAGCGAATGCTTCAACGATATTTCCGATATTCTGAATGACCTTTCGGATAAGGGAGCGGTTACCTTCCCCAATATTGACGAGGAATATACAAGCGCCGTTGACGGATTACAGTGGGAGCTTGACGGAATGACAGCTACTCTTTCACGGCTCAATACACTTATACGGAACGAAAACGAAATTCTCATTGAGGATTTACGGGCGGTAGGGGACTCCATAAGCGCAATGGTAGATATTTTCGCCGACCTGAAGGACAATGAATACAGTGATTCGGAATCGGTGGAGGAGGCTATGAGCAGGCTAAGCACCGACCTTTCCGAGGAGGACGATAACAGCATTACCACAGGCAAAACCGCAAACAGCAGAAACTACGGCAAAATCGAGGCTGACGTTAACGTTGGCGGAATTGCGGGAATAATGGGGCTGGAGCTTGGCATTGACCCCGAGGACGAAATTGCAAACAGCGGCAATCTGTCAATACGCTTTAAATATTACGTCCGTGACGTTGTAAAGGGCTGCGAAAACTACGGCGAGGTTATTTCCAAGAAAAATTTCGCAGGCGGCATTGTGGGCAGGCAGGATATGGGACTTGTTGCCGACTGCACAGAGGACGGCAGAATAGAAAGCAAAAGCGGCAGCTACGCAGGGGGAATTGCGGGCGCTTCCTATGCTGTGCTCAAAAACAACGTTTCCACCGTTTCAATTTCCGCAGGCTCTTATGTAGGCGGCATTGCAGGCTTTGGCACGGATATGACGGGCAATTACGCTCTTGCGGACATTACGGGCGGCAGCGAGCGCATTGGGGCGGTTGCAGGAGATTATGACACGGAGTCGGAAAAAATAAGCGGCAACTTCTTTGTTGACAGGGGAACAGGCGCAATGGACGGCATAAGCTATTCGGGAAAGGCGCAGCCTACCGACTTTGCCCATTATGCAAAAAAACGTGGTCTTTCCGAGGAAAGCGCAAGGCTTTCCCTTACCTTTACGGCTGACGGAGAAATTGTAAAGGTAATCAACTTCAATTACGGCGATTCTGTTGCCGAAAGCGAAATACCCGAAATTCCGCCGAAAGTGGGCTGCTTTGGGGCTTGGGAGGATTTCGATTACAGCCTTGTGACCTTCTCTTATGTGATAAACGCAGTTTATACCGACTATATCACCTCTGTTTCCACAGCGGAAACGGACGAAAGAGGCTTTCCTCTGGTAATTGCGGACGGACTTTACGACGATAAGGCGGTAATTTCCGTTTCGGGGGACAGCACCGTAAAGGTAAACGACAAAACCGCACTGCTTCGCACAGTAACAGTGACGGGGGCTGATTACAGCGGCAAAAACCCCACAAAGCTGCGTTTCCTGCTGCCCGACGACGGCAAGGACTATACCCTTATGCAGAGCGTTGGGGGCGCTTGGACGGAAGCAGCCGCATTCAACAACGGCAACTATATTATAATAGAGGGAGTTACCCTCGAAAACGGAAGCGGCTCATTCTGCCTTATGCCAAAGGAAAGGGGCAATTATATTCTGTTTATCGCCATAGGCGGCGGTCTTGCTGCAATGGTGGCGGCTGTGCTTGTAATTGTGGGAGTAAAGAGGAAAAAATCCCATAAGGAAAAGGTAAAAGTTTCGCAGTAAATTTTGTACAAAAACACAAAAGGCTCTCCCCTGTTCAAAACGGCGGGAGCCTTTGTTTTTGCAAGACAAACATTATGCAACTTCAAAAAGATAAAGTTGCTTTGCACAATGTGGGCATTTGTGGTAGGTTTGACTGTCCGATTTCTAATTCCAAATGCTGTATTTTGAAAGTTTGTAAGAGCTGAAATTTCATAAATGCGTTGAAATTTTCATAAAAACCTTAATTTTTTGTCAATTTCATACAGTATATCCAAAAAAGCAGGGGGATAAGTTGTATTTTTTTATTCTTGACAAAAACCCGTTTGCAGTTTATTATATGAATATGCATATAAAAAATATAAAAATTTCAAAATTGTATGCAGGGAGATAAGTCTATGTTTCCGATAATTTCGGAGAAAAGAGTTTGAAAGGAAAGAGGTCATTAAAATGAAGAAATTATTCAAAAGAGCAGCCGCTCTTGCTTTAACAGCTTCAATGGCTGCTATGGCGTTCACAGGCTGCGGCGGCGACACAGCAACAACTACTGCTGAAAATAACGAAGGCGGCGCAACAGCAGGCGCAGTAATCAAAATCGGCGGTATCGGCCCTGTAACAGGCGGCGCTGCTGTTTACGGTCTTGCAGTAAAGAACGCTGCTGAGCTTGCAGTTAAGGAAATCAACGCAGCAGGCGGCATCAACGGTATGCAGATTGAATTCAAGTTCGAGGACGACGTTCACGACGCTGAAAAGTCTGTAAACGCATACAACTCCTTAAAGGACTGGGGTATGCAGATTCTTATGGGTACAGTTACATCAACACCTTGCCAGACTGTTGTTGAAGAAACCCACAAGGATAATATGTTCCAGCTTACACCATCAGGCTCCGCTGTTGAGTCAATCAAGTACGACAACGCATTCAGAGTTTGCTTCTCCGACCCCAACCAGGGCGCTGCTTCCGCTCGCTACATCGGTGAAAACGGTCTTGCAGCAAAGGTTGCCGTAATCTACAACAGCTCCGACGTATATTCAACAGGTATTTACGAAAAGTTTGCTGCTGAAGCTGCTAACCAGCCTTTCGAGGTTGTTTCCGCAGAATCCTTCACAAGCGACTCCAACTCTGACTTTACAGTACAGCTTACAAAGGCTAAGGACGCAGGCGCTGAGCTTGTATTCCTTCCTATCTACTATCAGGAAGCTTCCCTTATTCTCCAGCAGGCAAACACACTTGGCTATGCTCCAAGCTTCTTCGGCTGCGACGGTCTTGACGGTATTCTTACAGTTGAAAACTTCGACCTGAGCCTTACAGAAGGCGTAATGCTGTTAACACCATTCGCTGCAGACGCAACAGACGACGCAACAGTTAAGTTCGTTAAGGCATTCACAGAGGCATACGGCGAAACACCAAACCAGTTTGCTGCCGACGCTTACGACGCAATTTATATCATCAAGGCTGCCGCTGAAAAGGCAAACGTTACAGCCGATATGTCCGTAAGCGATATGTGCAACGCTATCAAGGGCGCTATGACAGAAATCACATTTGACGGCGTTACAGGCACAGGTATGACCTGGACTGCAGACGGTGAACCTACAAAGGCTCCTAAGGCTGTAAAGATCGTTATTACAAAGAACGACGATGATACTCTTACAGGCTCTTACGCAGCTATGTAATTTCGCATAAGCGAATAATTAACCAACCAAATACCGCCGGCACGGACTATTTTTCGTGTCGGCGGTTGCGTGGTTGTTTACATCAGTAAAGCAAAGCACTGAAATCAGAGAGTAATCTCTGATAAGCCGATAGAATTGTCGGTTTATCAGCGGTTATTTTAACCCCTTTCAACAAAATCCAACAAGGAAGGAAAAAGCTATGTCCTTTTTAAACTACCTTATCAACGGACTGAGCCTCGGCAGCGTTTACGCAATTATCGCCCTTGGCTACACAATGGTTTACGGCATTGCGAAAATGCTGAACTTCGCCCACGGCGATATTATTATGGTAGGCGCCTACATTATTTTCAACTGTATGAACGGGCTTGGTATGCCGCCGCTGGTGGCAATTCTTGCGTCAATGGCGCTTTGTACCGTTCTCGGTATCGTCATTGAAAAGGTGGCGTACAGACCGCTAAGAAACGCTTCCTCCTCCCTTGCTGTTCTTATTACGGCAATCGGCGTAAGCTATCTGCTTCAGAATGTGGCATTGCTTATTTTCGGCGCCGATACAAAGTCTTTCAGCTCCGTTGTTTCCATTGAAGCCATAAAGCTTTTCGACGGACAGCTTACAATTACGGGCGAGGCCATAGTCACAATCGTTGTCTGCATTGTCATAATGGTTGGACTTACCCTTTTCGTAAACAAAACAAAGGCAGGACAGGCTATGCAGGCGGTTTCCGAGGACAAGGGCGCCGCTCAGCTTATGGGTATCAACGTAAACGGGACAATCGCTCTTACCTTTGCAATAGGCTCCGCTTTAGCGGCAGTGGCAGGTGCGCTGATGTGCTCCGCTTATCCTAACCTTACTCCATATTCGGGAACAATGCCCGGCATCAAGGCCTTTGTTGCGGCAGTATTCGGCGGTATCGGCTCAATCCCCGGCGCAATGGTAGGCGGTCTTGTAATCGGCGTTATCGAAATTTTAGGCAAGGCTTACATTTCATCACAGCTTGCAGACGCAATCGTATTTGCAATACTTGTAATTGTTCTTCTTGTAAAGCCAACAGGCTTGCTTGGCAAGAACGTTCAGGAAAAGGTATAAGGGGGAATTGCTGAAATGAAAAAAAGTATTTCAAAAACCACCCGCAGCAATTTCATAACCTACGGCATTGTAATTGTTCTTGCGGCAATAATGTACATTTTACAGCTTTCGGGCGTTCTTTCAAGCTCAATGCAGGGCTTCCTTGTTCCTATGTGCATTTACGTCATAATGGCGGTATCTCTTAACCTTGTGGTTGGTATTTTAGGCGAATTGAGCCTTGGTCACGCAGGCTTTATGTGCATAGGCGCATACACAAGTGCAATCTTCTCAAAATGTATGGAGAGCACACTTACCTTTGCGCCATTGAGATTCGGCATTGCCATTATAATAGGCGCTGTTTGTGCCGCAATTTTCGGCGTGCTTATCGGTATCCCCGTACTTCGTCTTAAGGGCGACTACCTTGCCATTGTTACCCTTGCATTCGGTGAAATCATCAAGAATATCTGCAACGTAATCAACCTTGGTATGGATTCCCAAGGCTTCCACATTTCATTAAAAAACTCCACTGACCTTGGCCTTGCAGAGGACGGAATGATAATAATAAAGGGCGCACAGGGCATTTCCGGAACGCCAAAGGACAGCAATTTCCTGATTGGCGTGGTGCTGGTGCTTATAACTTTGTTTGTGGTGCTTAACCTGATAAATTCCCGTGACGGACGTGCGATTATGTCAATCCGTGACAACAGAATTGCCGCCGAATCAATCGGTATCAATATCACCAAGTACAAGCTTATGGTGTTCACAATTTCCGCCGCTTTCGCAGGAGTTGCAGGAGCGCTTTACTCCCACAACTTCGCAACCCTTACCGCAACGGGCGACAAGTTCAACTACAACGCTTCCATTATGATTCTTGTGTATGTTGTTCTTGGCGGAATAGGCAATATCAGAGGCTCGGTAATTGCAACAATTATTCTGTACATTCTCCCCGAAAAGCTGCGCTTCCTCAGCGACTACCGTATGCTTGTTTACGCAATCGTGCTTATTATCGTAATGCTGTACAACTGGAGTCCTAAGATGAAGGAATACAGAGCGGTTGCAAAGGCTAAGATAAAAGAAAGGTTCGGCAGGAAAAAGGAGGAAAAAGCGGTATGACAAATATGCTTGAAGTATCAAACTTAAGTATTTCCTTCGGCGGACTTAAGGCGGTCAACGATTTCAGTATGACCATCAAAAAGGGTCAGCTTTACGGTCTTATTGGGCCAAACGGCGCAGGAAAAACCACCGTTTTCAACCTGCTTACAGGCGTTTATAAAGCGGACAAGGGCAAGATTATTCTTGACGGAAAAAGTCTCCTTGGTCTTAACACAATGGAGATTAACAAGGCGGGAATTGCCCGTACCTTCCAGAATATCCGCCTTTTCAAGGAGCTTTCCGTAATCGACAACGTAAAGGTAGGTCTTCACAATCACCATAAATATTCCACATTAGAGGGCGTTCTCCGTCTGCCAAGATATTATAAGGTGGAAAAAGCAATGTAGGAAAAGGCAATGGATCTGCTTCAGGTTATGGGTCTTGACGGAGAGGCAAACGTAATTGCCGCAAACCTCCCCTACGGCAAGCAGAGAAAGCTTGAAATTGCAAGAGCCCTTGCCACAAATCCAAAGCTGCTGCTTCTTGACGAGCCTGCCGCAGGAATGAACCCCAACGAAACGGAAGAGCTTATGGAAACAATCCGCTTCGTAAGGGACAGATTCGATATGACAATACTGCTTATCGAGCACGACATGAGGCTTGTAGGCGGTATCTGCGAGGAAATTACCGTCCTTAACTTCGGTCAGGTGCTTACTCAGGGCGTAACCTCCGAGGTGCTCAACGACCCGCAGGTTATTACCGCATATTTAGGCGAATAAGGAGGGAAATTTTATGGCAATGCTTGAAATAAAGGACCTTGAAGTCAACTATGGCATGATAAAGGCTATAAAAGGAATCTCCTTCGAGGTAAATCAGGGCGAAATTATCGCTCTTATCGGCGCAAACGGCGCAGGCAAAACCACCATTCTGCATACAATAACAGGACTTGTTCCCGCTCACAGGGGCGACATAATGTTTGGCGATGTGAACCTTACCAAAATCAAGGCGCACAAAATCGTAGGCATGGGTATGGCTCACGTTCCCGAGGGACGCCGTGTTTTCCAGCAGTTAACCGTATATCAGAATTTAATGATGGGCGCATATACTGTAAAGGATAAAAAGCAGATTACCGATTCCCTGGAAATGGTGTATAAGCGTTTCCCCCGTCTTGAGGAGCGCAAAAACCAGGTTGCCGGCACGCTTTCGGGCGGCGAGCAGCAAATGCTTGCAATGGGCAGAGCCCTTATGTCAAAGCCAAACATTATCCTTATGGATGAGCCATCAATGGGTCTTTCTCCTCTTTATGTAAACGAAATTTTCGACATTATCAGAGAGGTAAACAGCGACGGCACAACGGTACTGCTTGTTGAGCAGAACGCAAAAAAAGCCCTTGCAATCGCAGACAGAGCCTATGTTCTTGAAACGGGAAACATAGTTCTTTCAGGCGACGCAAAGGAGCTTATGAACGACGATTCGGTAAAGAAGGCTTATCTTGGCGAATAAGGAGGTACTTATGAAAAAGTTTGTAATTACCATAGCAAGAGGCTACGGCAGCGGCGGACGTACAATCGGCAAAATGCTTGCGGAAAAGCTTGGTGTGAAATACTACGACAAGGACATTTCCAAAATGGCGTCTGAGGACAGCGGAATCAACGAATCCCTTTTTGCACAGAATGATGAAAAAGCCCAGAGTATTTTCAAAAAGCCCAAGGTTTACAGCGGCAAGCTTATTCCTCCCGAAAGCAATGACTTTGTTTCACCGCAGAATTTATTTGCGTATCAGGCAAAGGCAATCAAGGAGCTTGCGGAAAAGGAATCCTGCATTATAGTAGGCCGCTGCGGCGACTATATCCTTAAAGGCACAGAGGGTCTTATCCGTGCGTTTATCTGGGCGGAGCCCAAAACCTGCGTTGAAAATGCGCTGAGGCTGAACAAATTCAGCACCGCCGAGGAGGCTGAAAAGGCAATAGAAAAAATCGACAAGGAGCGCAGCGCATACTACAAGCAGCACACAGGGCACGAATGGAGCGACGTGAGAAATTACGACCTGTGCCTTAACACCAGCGAGCTTGATTTTGAAAAGTGCGTTGAAATTCTTTGCGATTATATCGAGATAAAGGCGAAATGACTTATCCCCGTACGAAAGTGCGGGGATTTTTTGTGGGACAGTAAGCCCCACAAAAAAAGAGGCTGTTCGCCACCTTGAACCTCTTTTTGTTTTGTTTGTGATTGTTCTGTTGGTGGAGAGGGGCTACTCGCCCCCTTTCAACAAACATATAAGCCACAAACAACACAAAACGGGGTTTGAAAAAGGGTTTACCCCTTTTCACTCCACGGCGAGGGAAAATAAAAAAAGAACCGGATGCGACTTAACGCCCGAGGTTTTTACGCCCCGTAACCGATTCTATAACAAACATATCACATTTCCCTTAAAATGTCAAGCTTTATTTATACATACTGTATTTCATTTTATCCCTATATGATTTAGGGGTTAATCCCGTAACTGCCTTGAACTTCCTGCAAAAATAATCTGCGTCGTCAAAGCCCAGCTTTTTTGCCGCCTCGAAAATCATCAGATCTTCCTCGCAGATAATTTTCTTTGCCCTTGCAATTTTCACGGCGGAAATGTAATCCACAAAGGAAATCCTCGTTTCCAGCTTGAAAACGTGGCTCAGATAGCTTTTGTTCACAAAGCAGGCCTTTGCAACGTCGTTCTGGGTGATTTTTTCGTCGCTGTGGGCGAGAATATAGGCAACTGTATTTTCAATAAGGGGCTTTTTTTCGCTGAAAAGGTACAGAGTTTTCATTGCGTCGGAAATACCGTCAATATACCGCTCAAAGTGTTCAAGCTGACCCTTCAGCGAGCCTGCCGCTGAAATATCGCCCTTGAAAAGCTCAAAATCGCCTATGAAATTTATGAGCCAGCCGTATTTTTCACAGCAGAAATCCCGCACATAAACCGCAATATCCAGCAGGATTGCCGCCGTTTCCGTTCTGTCGGGGCTGTGATTTTGGGAAAAAAGACCGTAAACCGAAGGAATTTCCGTTTCAGCCTTGCCCGAAAGCACTGCCGCCGCCAGTTTTTTCTTTATGGCGGAAATGCTGTCGCTGTTTTTCGCTCTGTCGATGGCGGTAAGAGCACGGCATACGGAATCGTTAAGGGTAGAGGAATCCAGGGGCTTCATCAGATAATCAAAAGCATTGAGCAGCACCGCCTGTCTTGCACGCTGAAAGCTTAGTCCGTTGTCAACAACGATTACGCAGGACGAGCTTTTGCCTGCGCTGCATTGCCTGAGCAGCTCCATTCCCTCGTCCCCTGTGGTTTCAAGGTCGTATATAAGCAGGTCGGAGGGGCTTTTTTCCAGTTCCGCCGCTGCTTCCTTAAGGGAGCACTTTTCGCTGAATACTGCGCCGTTTATGGGATTTAATGCAGGACAAGCCCTTATCATACTGCAAAACTCTTTATCTCCTGCAAGCATAACAGAGTACATAAAGCACCTCCTCGGCAAAGCTGCCGTAGTTGATAAAATATAGTTATGCGCTTGTTATCTCTCTTTTATATGCGCAAGGTCCTGCACCCCACATACAGCTTTGCTGCATTTTTATTATAGCAGATATGAGGCAAAAATGCAAGAAAAATTTTATAAAATTGCAAAATTATTTTGGCACAAGGGGACTATTGAGTTTATTGTAAAATCTATACAAGTTTGGCAGTGCAAAACAAGTTTTTTTGCACAAATATGTAAAACTTGTATTATTCCTATTGACTTTGTAGGAATAGTGTGATATTATGACAATCACAGAGAAAACATATCAAATCAGTATGATTAGTAAGAAAGGAAAAAGGATATGTTCATTTACGATAAACGATGTTTCCGAATGTGCGGCTGCGTTAATTCTTAATCACAAACAAAACAACAAATTAACGTAACCGAAAGGAAGTATTTACAATGAGTACATTAAAAGAAAGAGAATTACATTTTGAAACCAAGCAGCTCCACGTTGGACAGGAAAGCGCAGACCCCGCAACAGACGCAAGAGCGGTGCCGATCTATCAGACAACCTCTTACGTTTTCCACAACTCCGAGCACGCTGCCGCAAGATTCGGTCTTACCGACGCAGGCAACATCTACGGCAGACTTACCAATCCAACCCAGGACGTTTTCGAGCAGAGAGTTGCGGCTCTTGAAGGCGGCGTTGCTGCTCTTGCCACAGCCTCGGGCGCTGCTGCAGTTACATACACAATTCAGAATTTGGCTCATGCAGGAGATCACATTGTAGCCGCAAAAACCCTTTACGGCGGCTCCTACAACCTGCTTGCCCATACGCTCCCCGAATACGGCATTACAACAACCTTTGTTGACCCCGATGAGGAGGGCGCATTTGAAAAGGCGATCCAGCCAAACACAAAGGCGCTTTACATTGAAACCTTAGGCAACCCCAATTCCAACATAATCGACATTGAGAAGACTGCCGCAATCGCACACGCAAACAAGATTCCACTTGTTGTTGACAACACCTTCGGCACGCCCTACCTTATCAGGCCAATCGAGTACGGCGCAGACATTGTAGTCCACAGCGCAACAAAGTTTATCGGCGGTCACGGTACGGCAATCGGCGGCATTATTGTTGACAGCGGCAAATTCGACTGGGAAGCAAGCGGAAAATTCCCGTCTCTTACCGAGCCTAATCCGTCATATCACGGAATAAGCTTTACAAAGGCGGTAGGGGCTGCGGCCTTCGTCACAAAAATCAGAGCAATCCTGCTCCGTGACACAGGCGCAACAATTGCTCCGCTCCACGCTTTCCTGTTCTTACAGGGACTTGAAACACTTTCGCTGAGAGTTGAAAGACACGTTGAAAATGCCCTTAAGGTAGCCCGGTTCCTCTCAAAGCACCCACAGGTTGAAAAGGTAAACCACCCCTCTCTTCCCGACAGCCCATACAATGCGCTGTACAAGAAGTATTTCCCCAAGGGCGGCGGCTCTATCTTCACCTTCAACATCAAGGGCGGCGCTGAGGAGGCAAAGAAGTTTATCGACAACCTTCAGGTATTCTCACTGCTTGCAAACGTTGCGGACGTAAAGTCCCTTGCAATCCACCCCGCTTCCACAACTCATTCACAGCTTTCAGACGCAGAGCTTGCGGAACAGGGAATCGGACAGAACACAATCCGCCTTTCAATAGGCACAGAACACATTGACGATATTATATTTGACCTTGAAGAAGCGTTCAAGGCAATCAAATAGGAAAGAGAGTAATTATTATGTCTATCAGAAATTCAATCACAGAGCTTATCGGAAATACACCATTACTTCGCGCAAACAACTTTGAAAAGGAAAAGGGCGCAAAGGCAGAAATCGTTGCAAAGTTAGAGTACTTCAACCCCGGCGGAAGCGTTAAGGACAGAATTGCCAAGGCAATGGTCGAGGACGCAGAGGCAAAGGGCGTTTTAAAGCCCGGCGCAACAATTATCGAGCCTACAAGCGGCAATACGGGTATCGGTTTATCCTCCGTTGCGGCCGCTAAGGGTTACAGAATAATCATCACAATGCCAGAAACAATGTCCATCGAGCGCAGAAAGCTTATGCAGGCATACGGCGCTGAGCTGGTGCTTACAGAGGGCGCAAAGGGCATGAAGGGCGCAATCGCCAAGGCTGAGGAGCTTAAGGGCGAAATTGAAAACTCGGTTATTTTAGGTCAGTTTACCAATCCCGCAAACCCAGCCGCTCACAGAGCCACAACAGGCCCCGAAATCTGGGCTGACACAGACGGCAAGGTTGATTTCCTTGTT
>JBJERI010000049.1:0-3748 GCA_051882195.1 Ruminiclostridium sp.
CATTATAACCCTTGTAGGCTTCAAAATGGCAGGCCGCCCCGCAGACAAGGAGCACCCCTACGGTCACGGCAGAATCGAGTATGTGGCAGGCTTTATTGTTTCCCTTATCATTATGCTTATGGGCTTTGAGCTGGGCAAATCCTCAATCGAGAAAATCTGCTCTCCCGAGGAAATTGCCTTTAACTGGCTTTCTCTTGGTATTCTTATCGGCTCAATTCTTATCAAGCTGTGGCTTTGTTTTTTCAACCGCAAGCTTGGAGGAATGATAAATTCAGCTACAATGAAAGCAACCGCCATGGACAGCCTTTCGGACGTTATTGCAACAACGGCGGTAATAATCGGTCTCCTTGTTTTCCTTTTCTTCAACGTAAATATAGACGGATATATGGGTATTGTAGTGGCGCTGTTCATTATGTACACAGGCATTAACACTGCAAAGGAAAGCCTGAATCCGCTGCTCGGTCAGCTGCCCGACAAAGAGCTTGTTGAGGATATTGAAAAAACCGTAATGTCCTATAACGGCATTATCGGCGTTCACGATATGATTGTTCACGACTACGGCGTTGGCAGGCTCATAATCTCACTTCATGCGGAAGTTCCATGCAAAATGGACTTTGTTGCCGCCCACGAGCTTATTGACGTAATCGAGGACGACCTCCGCATTAAATACAAATGCCACGCTACAATACATATGGACCCTGTTGCGGCGGACGATAAGCCAACTATGGAGATGAAAGAAAAGGTGGTTGAAATCGTAAAGAAAATCGACCCCGAGCTTACAATTCACGATTTCAGAATGACAAACGGCGTAAATCACAGGAACCTTATTTTCGACGTGGTAGTGCCCTTTAATTTCCGTCTTTCCGATGATGACGTGGCAAGACTTATAAGAGCCTCCGTTTCAGAAATGGACGATACGCTTTCTGCGGTGATAAATGTTGATAAAAAGATGTCTTAACTTGACTAAAATGCTCGGTTGTGGTAGAATATACTATTAGAAATATATTAAAACGCAAAAGAGCAAAGGAAAATATGTTAGAACTGAAAAGAATAGAAATGTCCGATAAGGACTGGATAAAGGAACTGTTAAGCTATTCGGATTTCCGTGGCTGCGAATACACCTTCGGAAATAATTTCACATGGCGGAACGCTTTTGACGTAAAAGTTGCTCGATTCAAGGACTTTTACATCGTGGAAAGCAACGGCGATTTCTTTTTCCCTGCAGGCAGGGGAAACGTTGCAGAGGTTGTTGAGGAGCTGAAAGCTTATTGCAGAAGTCAGAATCGTTCACTTTGCTTTAGTTCTATGAACAAAGCCACAATGGAAATGCTTTCGGAAATGTACGGCGATATAATTACCGTTGATACAAACCGTGATTATTACGATTATATTTATTCTGCCGAGGCATTGTCAACTCTCGGCGGTAAAAAGCTTCACGCAAAGCGCAATCACATAAACAGATTCAAGGAAAACAACTGGTCCTACGAGGAAATCACAGCGCAGAATATTGACGAATGCAAGGCGCTTAACGAAAAATGGTGCGAGGAAAATATCTGCGTAAACGACCTTGAAAAAAGCGAGGAAAGCTGCGTTGTAAGATGCGGTTTAAAGCATTTCTTCGAGCTTGGCTATGTGGGCGGACTGCTTCGTGCAAACGGGGAAATTCAGGCGTTTACATTCGGCGAGCCTGTGAACAGCGACACATTTGTTGTTCACGTTGAAAAGGCATTAACAACCTATCAGGGCGCATATCCTATGATAAATTACCAGTTTGTAAATCACGCCTGCAAGGGCTATAAGTATATAAACCGTGAGGAAGATATGGGAGCGGAAAATCTTCGCAAGGCAAAGCTTTCATATTACCCCTTGTTTATGGAAGAAAAATTCATTGTTAATTTCAGATAAAGGAAGGTATTGTTATGATTTACTGTTTTCTTGCAGAGGGCTTTGAGGAAGTTGAGGCGCTGACTCCAGTTGATATTTTAAGAAGATGCGGCAAAGAGGTTGTTACCGTGGGAATCGGCGAAGAGGTAATTACTGGCGCTCACGGAATTTCCGTATGCACTGATATTACAGAGGTTGAGCTTGTTCCAGATGATGAAATAGAAATGATAATTCTCCCCGGAGGTATGCCGGGAACGTTAAATCTTGAAAAGAGCAGAACTGTTCAGGACGCAATTGACTACTGCGCACTCAATGACAAGTATATTGCTGCAATCTGTGCCGCTCCAAGCATTTTGGGCCACAAGCACCTCCTTGACGGCAAAAAAGCAACTTGTTTCCCGGGCTTTGAGGAACAGATGAACGGCGCAGTTATGACGGGAGAAAAGGTGGTTGTTGCCGACAAAATCATTACCGCTAAGGGAGCAGGAGCGTCAATGGAGTTTGGCCTTAAGCTTGCGGAAATACTTTGCGGAAAGGCTCGTGCAGATAAGCTTGCAGCTTCAATGCAATGGGGTTAAGCAAAACCGAGCTGCGTAAGCAGCTTATCGCAAGGCGAAAGGCGTTAGACCCCGTAAGCAAGGCTGAAATGGACAAGGCACTGTTTGAGAATATAATCAGCTGTCCTCATTTTAAGTCTGCAAAGCTTGTGCTTGCCTTTGTTTCAACGGAAATTGAGGTTGACACAAGGCGGCTTATTCAGTACTGCTTTGATACTGGAAAGCCTGTTGCCGTTCCCATAAGCGGCGATACAGAGCTGACTTTCTGCATAATTACCGACTTTTCGCAGCTTCACAAGGGCAGATACGGCATTTACGAGCCATTGCCCGAAAAAGCTGTGACCGATTTTTCGTACAGCATTTGTCTTGTTCCCGCACTTCAGTTTGATAAGAACAATTACCGCATTGGCTACGGGAAAGGTTATTACGACAGGTTTTTGTCCAGATATAACGGCTTTTCCGCAGGATTATGCTACAAAAGCTTTATTGGGGAAGTGCCCGTTGACAAATTCGACCACAGGGTCGATATTGTGATTACCGATTGATTTATCCCTATCTGAAAGGATTTGTATGGAAGAAAAAGATTTCGATGAAATAAACAGCCTTGCTGAATATCTTAACAGCAAAGACGATTTTTTCGACACGCCCCAGCCTGCCGATGAGCCGCAGGAAATTTCCGAGGAAGCCCCCGAGCAGTCCTCCGAAGCTGCCGATTCCGAGCAGGCAAACGAGGAAGCACCAGCCGAAGAAGTCGTTTCTGTCGACCCTACCGAGGATTTATTTTCTGATAAGGAAGATGAAAACAGGGACGCAACACGAATGATCGATTCTATTAAGAATACCGATTTTTCCTCCGACTATGAGGAGGACGAAAACGAGCCATTGTTTACTCCCGGGGCAAGTTCTGGTCCTAAATCGGAAGACATCGCAAAGCATTTCGGCAAAAACAGCATACGCGAGGAAAACGATGTTCCTGTTGAACGGCCGAAAAAAGCGGCGGCAAAAAAGAAGAAAAAGGTAGCTGAACGCAAGGAAAGGCTTAGAAAAGAGCGCAAAAGATATGAGCGCAGACGTACCTTTGCCCATATTTTCGGCGGAATATTGCTGTCTGTGCTGATTATTTCGCTTTCCGCTTTTTTCGCATTTTATATAGTACAGTCCGCTCTTGATTTTACGGGCATTGCCCAGAACGAATTTGAAGTCGAGCTGGAAATTCCCGACAATGCAACAACGGACGAGGTTGCTGAAATTCTTGCCGAAAACGGAATTATCAAGCTGCCTAAGCTGTTTGAAATTTATTCTAAAAT
>JBJERI010000050.1:0-3698 GCA_051882195.1 Ruminiclostridium sp.
AACGCAGGAGGAATCCCCTTTGAGTTTTTCACAATCGGCGTTTGCGACGGTCTTGCAATGAATCATAAGGGTATGAGATATTCTCTTGCTTCAAGAGAGCTTATTGCGGACTCAATCGAGGTTATGCTTACCGCTCATCCTCTTGACGCAGTTGTATTTATCCCCAACTGCGACAAAATCGTACCGGGTATGATTATGGCGGCGGCAAGAATGAATCTGCCTGCTATTTTCGTAAGCGGCGGTCCTATGAACGCGGGTCACGTTGCAGGAAAGCGTGTAGGCTACTCCGAAATTTACGAGGCAATCGGTCAGTACAAGAACGGCGAAATCGGCGATGCAGAAATTATGGAATATGCAAACTGCGCTTGTCCTACCTGCGGCTCCTGCTCGGGTATGTACACCGCAAACTCTATGAACTGCCTTACCGAAGCAATCGGTCTTGCACTTCCTTATAACGGCACTGAGCCTGCCGTTACCTCCGCAAGAAGAAGAATTGCCAAGGAAGCGGGCGAGCGTATCGTTGAGCTTTTCAAGGAGGATATCAAGCCTCTTGACATTATCACAAAGAAGAATATGATGAACGCTCTTGCAACGGATATGGCAATCGGTGCTTCCTCAAATACAGTGCTTCACCTCCTTGCAATTGCACACGAAGCAGGAGTTGACATTACTCTTGACGATATCGACAAGATGAGCAGAAAAACTCCACAGATTTCAAAGCTGAATCCTGCAAGCGAGGTATTTATTGAGGACCTTAACGCAGTAGGCGGTATTCAGGCTGTATTAAAGGAGCTTTCCAAGTGCGGCGCTGTTGACACCTCTGTTCTTACAGTAACAGGTACACAGGCTGACAGAATCGCCAAGGCAAAAACCGCAGACGGAACGGTTATCCACACGGTTGAAAACCCGATCCGCAAGGACGGCGGCATTGCAATTCTCACAGGCAACCTTGCAGAAAACGGCGCTGTTGTAAAGCAGGGCGCAGTTAAGCCCGAAATGATGGACTTTACGGGCATGGCAAAGGTATTCGACGGCGAACAGGACGCAGTTGACGCAATAATGAACGACGTAATTGTTCCCGGCGATGTTGTTGTTATCAGATACGAGGGACCCAAGGGCGGACCGGGTATGCCCGAAATGCTTGCTCCAACTGCCGCAATTGTAGGCAAGGGTCTTGACGGAAGCGTTGCTCTTATTACAGACGGCCGTTTCAGCGGTGCAAGCCGTGGTGCGGCTGTGGGTCATGTTTCTCCCGAAGCGGCAGACGGCGGTCTTATTGCCTTTGTTGAAACAGGGGACAAGATTCACATTGATATTCCAAACAGAAAAATGGAGCTGCTTGTCAGCGACGAGGTAATTGCTGAAAGAAAGAAGAAAGGCATTTTACCGCCAAAGCAGCTTACAGGCTATCTTAAGAGATACGCACAGCTTGTTACAAGCTCAAACACAGGCGCAGTTTTCAAAGACTGATAATAATCAACGAGTGCAGTTCCGCTGTACTCGTTGACTTTTCATTGACTTTTTTCGGTACGAAAGCGAGTGTATAATGAAAAACAACCAGCCCATACAGCCTATATCACATCTTAACCATAGACAGCGGCAGAAATCCAAGTTCCTTGAACACGGACTTGACACCTTCAAGGAGCATGAAATCCTTGAAGCAATGCTGTTCTACACAATCCCTCAAAAGGACACAAAGCCTATTGCTTATGAACTGATAAACACCTTCGGCTCGCTGAAGCAGGTTCTTGAAGCGCCATACGAAAAGCTGCTTGAGGTAAAGGGAATAGGCGAAAATACCGCAAGCTTTATTGTGTTTTCAAAGCTGCTTGCAAAGGAATATCTCAATATGAGCATTGGTATGGACGGAGTGAAAACCCTGAACAGCTCCGAGGTTGTGCTTGATTACTGCAAGGCAAAATTTCTCGGCGATAAGGTTGAGAATGTATGGGCAATTGTGGTGGATAATAATCTTAACGTTATCGAGGACGTGCTGGTGAATAAAGGCTCAATCAGCAGCGCAGAGGTAAATCCAAGGCGCATTGTGGAAATAATGATAAGCAGACAGGCGGATTCGCTGATTTTAACTCATAATCACCCGATGGGCACTTGCTTGCCTTCAAAGGACGATGTGGCTGCCACAAAGCACCTTATCAAGACCTTGCAGCCTCTTGATATTCGGCTGGTTGACCACGTTATTGTGGGACGGGACGGATCGCTTTCCATGAGAAATTCCAGTTATTGCGCCGAGCTTTGGTAAGGGAAAGGAAAAAGATGGATCATTTTGAACTTAAATCGGAATACAAGCCCACAGGCGACCAGCCTGCGGCAATAAAGGCTCTTACCGAGGGGGTGCTGAGAGGGGACAGGGAACAGGCTTTAATGGGCGTTACAGGCTCGGGCAAGACCTTTACAATGGCGAACATAATCGCAAACGTAAACCGCCCCACCCTTGTTCTTGCCCACAACAAAACCCTTGCGGCGCAGCTTTGCAGCGAATTCAGGGAATTTTTCCCCAACAATGCGGTAGAATACTTTGTGTCCTACTACGACTATTATCAGCCCGAGGCGTATATTCCCTCAACTGACGCCTACATTGAAAAGGATAGCTCCATAAACGATGAAATAGACCGACTGCGCCATTCGGCAACCTTTTCTCTTGCGGAAAGACGAGACGTTATTATCGTTTCCAGCGTTTCCTGCATTTACAGCTTAGGAAGCCCCGAGGATTACCGTGCAACCGCCATTTCTCTCCGAAAGGGAATGGAAATGAGCCGAGAGGAGCTTATGGCAAAGCTTGTGGAGGTGCAGTACGAGCGCAACGATATGAACTTTGTCCGCAAGAAATTCCGTGTAAGAGGGGACGTTGTGGAAATTTTTCCCGCAGGAAACCCCGAGGAAACCGCAATACGAATTGAGTTTTTCGGCGATGAGATAGACAGGATTTCCGAGTTTGACGTGGTAACGGGAAAGGCAAAGCGAGAGCTTGTTCACGTTCCCATTTTCTCCGCCTCACATTTCGTAATGCCAAAGGAGCGTATGGAAAAGGCTCTCGAGGATATTGAGCAGGAAATGGAGGAACGTGTAAAGTTCTTCTCCGACAATCACAAGCTTATTGAAGCCCAGCGAATTGCGGAGCGCACAAAGTACGATATGGAAATGCTCCGTGAAATAGGCACCTGCAAGGGCATTGAAAACTATTCCAGAGTGCTTGCAGGCAGACCTGCAGGCAGTACGCCAATAACCTTGCTTGACCATTTCCCAAAGGATTATCTGCTGCTTGTGGACGAAAGCCACGTTACTTTGCCGCAGATAAGAGGAATGTACGGCGGCGACGCTGCACGAAAGAAAAACCTTGTGGAATTCGGTTTCCGTCTGCCAAGCGCTTACGATAACCGACCAATGAACTTTGACGAGTTTTACAGCAAAATAAATCAGGCGATTTACGTTTCCGCAACGCCCGGCCCCTTTGAAAAGGAGCACTGCACGCAAATCGTTGAGCAGCTTATAAGACCAACAGGACTGCTTGACCCGCTTGTAAGCGTCCGTCCCGTTGAGGGGCAGATTGAGGACTTGCTGTCCGAAATAAACGTAAGGGCGGAGCGTAAGGAGCGTGTGCTGGTTACCACTCTCACCAAGAAAATGGCAGAGGATCTTACCCATTACCTTGAAAAAATGGGCGTAAAAGTAAAGTATAT
>JBJERI010000051.1:0-17259 GCA_051882195.1 Ruminiclostridium sp.
CAAGGGTTTGGGACGCTTTTTTCAAGAAAAAAAGCGTCCCAAAAGTGAATAATTAGCACTACATAAATCTCGAAAAAGGTGCCAGTGGCACGTTTTTCGACGGACTGGGCGGCTGAAAAATCAGCCGCTATTTTTTTATTTTCGCCCTGTTATCTCCCCCGCCAGCTCAAAGCCCTTCTTTGCCGCAATAACCGCAATTACCTCGTTTATAACCGCTGCGGCGGCAATTGTACCTCTGATTATGCCCGTACATTCGTCTGCGCTGCCTGCAAGGGTTGAAACGGCTATTCCCGTGAAAACAAGGGAAACTCCCGAATGGGGCAGCAAAGTAAGCCCCAAATATTTCTGAACGTTTCTGTCAAGTCCCGTTGCCCTTGCCCCAAGCCTTGCGCCGAAATATTTTCCTGCCGCTCTTGCCGCAATGTAGATAAAGGTGTAAATTCCTGCGCCGAAAATTGCGTGATAACCAAGCGGAGCGCCAAGATTAAGAATAACCACTATCATTGCAATTCCAAGTATGGGGTTAAAGGCTTTCGTGATTTTCCCAAGCTGTTCCTCGGGAATAATGTTTGCAAAGGCTGCGGAAAATGCCATTCCCATAAGCATAAAATTAAGTACGGGAGAGGGCATAAGGTATTTGTTGCAGAGTATTCCTATAACGGAGGTTATTACAACTCCAGCCATTATATATAATTTTTAGATTTCGAAGTCAATATTTAAACTGTGATAATTCGGTGAAAAAAAAGCCCTGTGAGGTTTTACCCCACAGAGCTTGTCTTGTAATCCGATTAAAGCAGCACTTCCCTGTTTGTGCCGTAAAAAATATCCTCTCTGCCGCCTATAAGCCTGCAAAGCTGCTCGATTCTGTCCCAGTTGTTGTCACGCTCAAACTCGTAGCTGTGACCCCACACATAAAACAGCATAGGCTTGTCCGTTTCCGCCTTGATAAACTGCTCCGCAAGGGCAAAAAGCTGTTCGTCGCAGTGATGGCAGGTTGCCTTGAAGCGAAGCAGATCCGTCTGCAAGTCAAAGCCGTGGCTTGCCTCAACAGTTCTTGCGTATTTCAGACCCAGCTTTGCCAATCTTTCAACCGTTACATCATCATAAGCGCCGTAAGCGTAAGCCATTCCAACAGGCTTTACACCGTAAATACGCTCAATATTTGCAATGTCAGTTTCCATTTCCTTTGCAAATTCCTCGTCGGTAAGTCCGGTAGGGCAGGCGTGAGTAAGTCCGTGAGCCGCAATTTCGTGACCCTTGTAAAGCTCGCCAATGTCCCTTTGATTCATACGGTAAATTGACGTTCCCTTTTCCTCCCAGCGGCTTTCCTCGGTCTGTATTCCCGTGTTAAGATTAAAGGTGCATTTTATGCCATAGCGGTTGAAAATCTCAACCAGCCTTCTGTCATATATTACCCCGTCGTCATAGCTGAAGGTGACCGCCTTGTTTTTTCCGTTCCAGTTCATAGCCTTGCGTACCTGTCCTTTATAATTTCCTCCGCCTTTTTAAGGTGGATATTAAAGCCCATATCCTTTGATGCGGTTTCTCTGTCGCTGTAAATTACGCTGCTCCAGTCCCACCAGAACATTCCGCCGAACCAGTCCTTTTTGGACATAACGTCAATGGCACTGGCGAAGAAATTTGCCTGTTCTTCTTCACTGTAAGGGAATTCCTTATGGGTAAAGTCCCAGGGCATTGTAGCGCAGCCCTTTGCACTGCGGCAGCCTATTTCCATAAATATCAGGGGCTTGTGCCATTTCTCATAGACCTTTTCAAGATTGCCCGAAATATATTCCCACGCCTTGCACATATCCTCATAGCTTGCGCCGCCCTCTCTTGCAACGGGATAATAAGCGGAAGTGCCAACATAATCTACTGCGTCAAACCACTGCACCGTAAGCTCCTTGCCGTGGTTTGTATTGTAGGTAAGCTCGCCCTTGTAAACACTGCGTATTTCGGCAATAAGTCTGCGCCAGTAGTCCTCCTTGCGCTCCGTGCCTGTCATTTCACAGCCGATACACAGCATTTCACAGCCTGTTTCCTCTGCAATTTCAGCGTAATGGAGCATATATGCGGAGTAGCTTTCAAACCACTTCGTCCAGTAAATATCGTCCCCCCACATAGTTTCATCGGGGAAATTGATGTACGCTCTCCACATTCCGTCCCCGCAGTTAACCATTGGCTTCATACACACCTTTATTCCACGGTCATGAGCCCTTTTTACGGCGTGAATTATATCTGAATCCGTTGGCTGTGTGCGGTAATCGTACTTGATTTCGGTGGAAAAAACCGTGTCCTGCACTGCCGCAAAGGCAAGGCACATCCAGTTTATGCCCGTGTCAAACAGCAAATCCTGTGACTTTTCCCCCTCTGCCGAGCGGAAAACGCCTTTTTTTGCAAGATATCCGTAGGTATAACCTTTAAATTCCATAACAATCCCCTTTTCATATTGATAAATCGTTTACATTTCAACTAAATAAAAAATGCTTTGCGTTTATTTTATCATAAACCGCCGCCATTTGCAACCCGTTAAACGAATTTTGCAAAAGAAAAATCCCAAGGGGTTTCCTTGAGATTTTTTCTGCTGTATGTTTTTTTATTTTCGGTTTTTCTGCTTACGGGGTTTATTTCGCCCCAGCTGCCTCTTTTTGCGGAATTTATCCGCTTCTGCTCCTTTTTGCTGAGCTTTTCATAGGGTGTGAATTTTTTCATGGAAAACTCCTTTCCGACCAAAGGGGTCACCTCTAAGAACCATAGTGCCTCAGATGCGCAGTCAGATTTTTAGTCAGATTGTACAAATTGAGCGCAGGCGGGCTGGCGCCCGTCAAGCGAAATTTGTGCAATATGGCGGAAAATATGCAAGCAGATGAGGTGCTAAGGCGTTAGCCGGTGGTTTTTAGAGGTGACCAAATGTTCAATCCCGTCCCTTTTTATCCTTTAAAAGGGGCTTGATTGCCTTATAAATAACCCCTGTTTTATCCGTGCCGTACAGCTTCACAAGAGCGTTGTTTATGCCCTGCTTGGTCTTGTACTTGCCGATAATTTCGTTAATCTGCGGAATGTCGTAGTGATACTGGGGAATAAGGTCCTTAAGCTGCTCCGTTGTGGAATTTGCGCCGTTCTGTCTTCTTGGCTTTTTGGCGGTGGTTCTCTTATAGGGACGCTTGCTTTCAGAGGGCTGTTCGGCGGGCTGCTCCGCAGGCTTTGCGATTTCCTCAACAAGCTGTGTAATGTCAATATCGGAGGTCCGGGAGGGCTGCTCGGCATTTTCCACAGGCTGTTCCTTATGCTCGGCGATTTCCTCGGTAAGCTCCTCTATAGGCAGTTCGGCGGAAATCTCCTCCTCGGTCTGCTCTGCCTCGGCAGCTTCCTCAATTGCCGCTTCAGCAACGGTTTCCTCCGCAATCTCGGCTGTTTTCTCCTGCACGGTAGGAATCACTTCCTCCACAGGCTCAACCTTTTTCGGCGGCATTGACTGTCTGAAAAGGTTGGTGCTTCTGTAAACGGTAATGCCCTTATCCGCCCAGAAACGCACTACGGCGTTAAAGCCGTCGTCCTTGCTTATAATAGTGTATTCGCTGTTGGGATTGGTGGCGATAATAAAACCAAGATAGGTCACAAGCTGAAAATCAGCCGCATTTCTTGCCCCTGTCCTTATGTCGTAATACTGGAAGCTTGCCTTGCTTTCGCCGATTTTCTTATGGAGCGAAAAAGGCAGGCGGCAGTTGTTTTCCGAATAAAAAAGAATTACCGTGTCGTTTTCGTCAAGAATATCAATGCCGTTAAAGCCGTTTGCGCCGATGTTTTCATAGTCGATAAAGTAAAACATTTATGTCATTCTCCTTTTGAGTGCCTGCAATTTGGTATACTTTTATTATACCCTAAAAATTGCCCCATTGCAAGCCCCAAAAGCAATTAAACTGCTTCCTCTACCGTTTGTTTGTAGTAGTGCGCCTGCTTTTCAAACATATTCTTATATTCCCCGTTAAGCGCCATAAGCTCCTCGTGAGTTCCCTGTTCAACAATTTCGCCGTGAGCGAACATATAGATTCTGTCGGCGTCACGGGTGGTCGAAAGCCGGTGGGAAATGAAAATTATGGTGCTGTCACCTGCGTTTGCCATCATATTGGTGTTGAGGGTATATTCCGCAACGGGGTCAAGGGCGCTGCTGGGCTCGTCCAGTATGGAAATTGCGGGAGCGCCGTTCTTTAAAAACATTCGTGCAACCGCAACCTTTTGGGCTTCTCCTCCAGAAAGGAGCGTGCCCTCCTCGTCAAATTCACGCATTATTTCCGTTTCAAGACCCTTTTTCATTTTGCCCAGCCTTGCGGTAAAATCCGCTCTGCCAAGGGCTTTGGTTATATCCTCCTCTGTGTAGGGCGAGTTTTTCTCCATTGCCACGTTGTTTGCAAGAGAGGTGGCGTACATCTGATAATCCTGAAAAACGGCGGAAATTCTGTTTCGGTATGCCGAGGTGGTAAATTCCCTTATGTCCCTGCCGCCGAAGGTGATTTCCCCCTCGGTAACGTCGTAAAGCCGCATAAGCAGCTTGATTAGGGTGGTTTTTCCTGCGCCGTTTTCCCCAACAATGGCAATATGCTCTCCCGCCTTTACGGTCATATTGATGTTTTTGAGGGTGTAGTTTTCCGCTCCGTCGTACTTGTAGCTCATATTCTTTATTTCAAGCACGCCGTGCCGTGGCACATCGTCAATGCCCTTTGCTGTTTCAATGTTTTCCTCCGCTTCTTCAAAACGGCGGAAGCGCTCTGCAAAAAGTCCTACTCTCTGCAATTCCACAAGAATATAGTTTATGTCGTCCAGCAGTCCTCTTACTGCGTTTGCCGCATTTTCCATTGACGCAACATCCCCAAGCCTTATGGTTTTCTTTACAATTGCCATATAAGCAAGGGCGGCAGGCACGCAGAAATAGGACAAAAATGTAAATACAAACACCCAGTTGCAGAGGGAAAGCCATGCAATTTTAACGCCGTATTTCCTTGCCGCCTGTCTTTCCTCCTCGATTGACTCCTCAAACTGGATTTTAAGGGGCTGTGCAACGCCTGTCAGCTTGATTTCCTTTGCGTATTCGGGCTGATAGAAAACTCGCCTTGAATAGTCGGATTTACGGTTTATCTTCTTTTTGTCAAGGTCAAAATCATTTTCCAGCCTGGTAATGGCAAAACGGGTAACAATGTTGATTACAAAGCCTGCCACGGGAAAAATTGCGATAATGGGGTTAATGGTGAAAATCAGTCCCCCCGAAAGCAGTATTCCTGCGGCGTTGCCTACAAGCAATGCGGAATTTTCAAGAGCGCTCGAAATCATTGTGTCGCTTTCCTGCGCCGCAAGGACAAAGCTGTCGTAAAACTTAGGGTCGTCGTAGCTGCTTAAATCCATACGGGCGCTTTTGGCATAAAATTCACGCTGAATTTCTCCCGTAATGCCCACCGCCTTTGTGAAAACAGCGTTTTCCACCTTGTTCATTACGAATATGGAAACCGCAAGCAGTCCGAACATAAGCCCGATTGTGACAAGGATTTCACTAAGCGGAGTGCTGTCCGTAAGCTGGTCGATTACCCGCTTTATCATTATGGTGTCGTAAGCCACATTGCCAAGGATAAATACCGTATAGGCAAGCATATATTTGATTACTATCCACTTGTCCTTTCGTGCAATAAGCCCCAGCACATAGCCTATGTTCTGTATGGTTCTGCCAATGCTGATTTTTTCTTTATTTTCGGTCATATAATTTCCTCCTCTCCTTAATTTTCTTGGTAATTCCGGGACTGGAGAGTGAACATTGCCGCATATTTTCCACCAAGCTCCATAAGGGAATCGTGTGTTCCCTCCTCGATTACCGCTCCGTTTTCAAGCATATAAATCCTGTCTGCCACACGGGCGGAGGAAAGTCGGTGGGAAATGAAAATCACAGTTTTGTCCTCTGCAAGCTTCATCATATTTTCGTACATATTGAACTCGGCAACAGGGTCAAGAGCGCTGCTTGGCTCGTCCAGTATAACAATGTCGGGATTTTTGGCAAACACTCTTGCAATGGCGATTTTCTGAGTTTCGCCTCCCGAAAGGATAACTCCCTCCTTGTCAAATTCCTTGGTAAGCTGGGTGTCAATGCCCTTGTGGTTTTCCTTAAGCTTTGCAAGCTTATCCCCAAACTGCGCCTTTATAAGTGATTCCTCCACAAGCTGTCTTTCGGCGTCGTTTTCGGGCTGCTTCATAAGCACATTCTGTGCAAGAGGCAGTGCGAACACCTGAAAGTCCTGGAAAACCGTGCCGAAATGCCTGTGATATTCCTCAGGAGAGTAGTCGGAAATATCCTTGCCGCTTACTCTGATTTCCCCCTCGGTAACATCGTAAAGCCCCATTATAAGCTTGACGAGGGTAGTTTTTCCTGCGCCGTTATGTCCAACGAAAGCCACCCTTTCGCCCTTTTTAATGTGAATATTCAGATTATTAAGAGTATTGCCGCTTTCGCCCTCATAGCGGAATGAAACGTTTTCAATATCAATGTCGCCGAGGGTTTCGGGGACAGGGGTATTGTATTCCGACCTTTCGGGGGTATATTCAAGGAATGAGCGCAGATTTTTTACATAAAGGGAGTGCTTGTTTGCTTCAATTCCCTTGTCGATAGCCTCGCTGATGTGGCCCGAAATAAAGTCGATTGCGATTGCCATTGCAAGATAGGGCGCAACGGAAATTCCCTCATTTGTTTTTACCGTAAAGGCAATATACGCCAGCGGCACGCCCAAAGACAGCAGGCAGTACAAAGTCCACCGCAGGCAGTTGTACCGTGCGATTTTCCTGCGGTATTTCCTGTTTATGTCCACAAGATTGTCGTAGGCCTGCTTCTGTCTGTCCAGCAGAATGGACCTTATGCCGAAAAGCCTAAGCTCTCCCGCATACTTTTTCTCGTAGAAAACACGCTTTACATAAGCGCCCACACGGTTATCCCTTGTTGCGTCGAAATCAAGCTTATAGTAAAGCTCGCCTAAAATTTTGCCGAAAATAAAGCTGATTATTACCGACGGCACAACGAACACCAGCAGAAACGGATCAACGTTTACCACCACAAAGGACGCCAGCACGGCGGTAATTACGTCCGCCGCAAAATAAACCAGCGCAATCATCATCTGAAAGCCTCTGTCCACGCTTTCGGACAATGCCCTTGTGAATTTGTCGTAAAAGTCCGGCTGCTCAAAGCGCTTGTATTCGATAGTCAGTGACTTTTCGATTACCTGCTCGTAAATGTGCTTGTAGATTATGGGCTTGCGGCGCTTAAGCTGATAATTCCAGATTGCCGAAACAATATGTACCACAATCTGTACAAGACACAAGGCGATAATAAGCTTCAACAGCTCCTCGAAAGGACTTTGCTGTTCAATGCAGGTAAAAATGTACTGGGTTAAATAAACTGTAAAAATAACCGAGAACGCCTGCTCGGCTATCTGCTTGTAAAAGCTGAATATGACGATTTTCTTGTCCGCTTTCCAAAGCAGACCCATCATATAATGTATGTTGTTTCTTTCCTTGATTTTTCCTTTTTCCTTTTCCTTAATCAATGCGATTACTCCTCCCAAATTCCGAGTGAATACAAAAAAGCCGCAGAACAATAGCCTTTTCGGCTGTTCTGCGGCATATATGCAATAACACTCGAAAGGTTTTGACACACCTTTCTGTGATAAATGGCGTGCCCGTATTCAGTTGCTTGAAATTCCTCTGTAATTCATAATTTTATCTCCTTTCGTAGTATTTGGGACTGTGATGTTTGTTATCTTATACTATTTCCTAATCAACCTATAGACAACGTCTATAGGTTGAACCCACCGCTTTGCGGTGGGTGCGGCGAAGCCGCAGGAAAGCCGTTCAATACTAATTCAGTCAAAACCATAGGTTTTGACTTGCCGCCTTTCAGGCGGCTCTCCTTATAGACTTTGTCTATAAGGAGATTAGGAATTCATATTACCACAACAAACTGCTTTTGTCAAGACTTTTTTTCACTTTTGCCATAATTATCTTGAAAAAAGCATATTTTTATGCTACAATTGATATGATATTAATTTTTAAGGGGTGAAATAATGTTCAGCGTCGATATACGCTTTCAGCTTGCGGCCGCAGTTTTTCTGATAATACTTATCGTCAAATACATTGCAGGACGCAGACTGCCTATTCTTCCCGCAAGAGTATTCACAGCACTGCTCATTACCTGCTGTCTGAATCTGATTTTCGACATTTCCACCGTTTATACCGTAACTCACCTTGATTCCGTACCGCCGCTGCTCAACGAGATTCTTCACAGAGGCTTTTTCATTGTGCTGGATACGCTGGGCTTACTGGATTATATTTATGTGCTGTCCCTGGGTCACCGCAAAAAGCTTTTCTCCGCAAAGACAATTCCCTTTTTCCTGCCCTATGTATTATCAATTGTCTATACCTGCTTCGGGGAGCTTTACTACCACGTTGAGCCGCAGCACGCATACTCCTACGGTCCGCCGGTAATTGTAATTTTCGGCTGCGTTACATTCTATATGCTGATGTCAATAATTACAGCGCTGATTACCCCTCTTTCCAACGAAAAGCGGAGAGCGGTAATAATTGGCGCCTGCTTCTGGATATGCGCAACAATTTTTCAGGCAATTTTCCCTACAATTTTTGTTTCGGGAATTGCTTCCGTTGCTCTCGTATTCTTCAGTTACCTTTCGCTGGAAAACCCGAGAGAATTTCACGATACGGACGCAGGCTGCTTCAACGACCACGCCTTTCACGTTATGGCGGAGGAATTTTACCGCCGCAACAGGGAATTCCAGGTTATGGGCGTTGTAATAACCAACTTTGAATACATTATGTCAAAGAACGGTCACAGAGCAGGCTACACTCTTGTGAGAAAGCTTGTACGGTATATTGAAGCCACCACCTCCTGCCACGTTTATCATATAAGAGGCAACACTCTGACAGTTATGGTAAAGGGCAGTCTTAACAGCGTATATCCCTTTGCACAGCGCATTTCCGAAAGGCTTGGCAGCGAGTGGGAATGTGAAACGGGCGGAATTCTCCTTGAGGGAGTTATCGACATTATAAGCTGTCCGGAGTTTGCAGAAAATACAGACGAGCTTTACGACCTGCTGGGCTTTATGGCGTCCGATAATATCAAAGCCGATTCGGGTATCTGCACCGCCAATGAAGAAATAATCAGCCGCCGCAAAAAGGTTGCCGCAGTAACGGACATTCTCCGCAAGGCAATTGCGGAGGACGGCTTCAATGTGGTTTATCAGCCAATATACTCGGTAAAGGAGCAGAAATTCTGCTCTGCCGAAGCCCTTGTCAGAATAAAGGACACCGAAACGGTAGGCTATATTTCTCCCGATATTTTTATTCCCATTGCGGAAAAATCGGGGCTTATCGGCAAGGTGGGAGAAATTGTCTTTGAAAAGGTGTGCCGCTGTATCAAGTCCAACGCACTTGTAAAGCACGGCATAAAGTACATAGAGGTCAACCTGTCGGGACTTCAGTGCAGCGACCCGGGACTTCCCTCCGACCTTGGGGCAATCCTTGAAAAAACGGGAGTCAACCCTAAGCTTATCAACCTTGAAATAACCGAAACGGCAGCAATTGAAAGCGGCACTGCCCTTGGCAAGAATATGCGTGCATTAAGGAAAATGGGCTGCAGCTTCTCAATGGACGATTTCGGCACGGGCTACTCCAACCTTTCCAAAATTGCGGAGATAAACTACGACCTTATCAAGCTGGACAAAAGCCTTGTAACGCCCTGTATGAAGCGTGGGGGAAAGAATTCATACGTTATTCTGAAAAGCGTTGCGGAAATGATTTCACGGCTTGGCATAAAAATGGTTGCTGAGGGTGTTGAAACCGCCGAAGAGCTGAATATGCTGGAAAGTTTAGGAATTGACTACATTCAGGGCTATTACTTCTCACGTCCGCTGAATGAAGAGGATTTTGTGCGGTTTATTCACGAGCACGAGTGATTGATTTAAGAGAATACAAAGAGAGCCTCCACAGGATTGTGGAGGCTCAGCTTGTCGAAAAAGTCTTTTCGACAAGAAATGAATATTGAATAATGAATAATGAAGAATGAAGAATGAATAATTGTGGTATCGGCTTGCGCCGATTGTTTTGAAAATATGATTATAAAGCCTTTTTCAGAACCTATGCCCGTAGGGCATACCTCAACTGTTCACTGTTAATTGTTCACTGTTCACTAAGATAAACCCTGTTTTCGGTGTTTATCGACAGTTTGAGAGCCTCCACAACACCGTGGAGGCTCTCTTTTTATAATAATTCATTTCCTTATTTATGCTGCTTTGCTCTGCACGCAAGCACTGTTTTTGTCAGAGCCTTAAGCACCTCAGGCCTTTTCTCCGCCATAAGCTTTCCCAGCCTTTCTTTGCCGTCCTCTCCATCCATTCTGACGAACATAGGCGGCAGCTCCTCCAGCACCTTGTCGGAAATTTCCTTTAAGCACTGGTCGCAGTCGCAGGCCTTGAACCTTGCCACCACGTCCCCAAGCTTTTCGTTTATAAGGAGATAGGCGGCGTTGACAATGCCGCCGTTTAAGCCTAAAAGCTTGTCCTCGTCAAGCTCCTCCGTTTCAAATTCCGACTCCATTTCCAGCACCACGGGGTTTTTGACTACCCTGTGCTTTCTGTCCTCCTCATCGGATTTTTTTGAGGACTTTTTTATGTCGGCGTCATCGCTTAAGACAGACCCATGAATAAGGTTGAGAACTGCTGCTGTTTTATTGGTTCTGCTCAAAGCAAATCCCCCTTATCTTTTTGCGGTGCGCTTGCTGCTTGTCTTAGATTTGGACGTGTTTCTGGGCGGCTTGGGCTTTTCAATGCCAAGAAGCTCGTATGTAAGATTGTGATACTGCTGAGAGGATTTTGAACGGGGCGCATACTCTACGATAGTTTGTGCGTGAGCAGGCGCTTCCGCAATGATTACGCTGTTGGTTATTCTCTGCTCGAAAATTCTGGTGTCAAGCTGCTCCGCAATAATGCCTGCAAGCTCCTCAACCTCTTTTGTGAGAATAAGGCGGGGATTGTACTTGTTCAGCAGTATTCCCTTGATTTCAAGGGACTTGTTGTAATATTTCTTTACCGCAAAGATCGTTTCCTTAAGCTGGGCGATACCCTGCAGGGACAGAATTTCCGCAATCATAGGAATGATTATCCAGTTTGAAGCGGTGTAGGCGTTGATTGTAAGTATGGATAAAGCAGGAGGAGTATCAATGATTATGTAATCATAGTCCTCCTCGATAGTTTTCAGCTGTTCACGGAGAATATACTCTCTGCCAACGCTTGTAAGCTCCAGCTCGCAGCCCGAAAGCAGAATGTTTGCCGGAATAACGTCGCAGGTGTCCGTATGCTGAACGGTGTCGTAAATATCCACGCTGCCCTTGAACACGTCGTAAACCGTGTAGCAGTCCTCCGAATCAGCCCCTAAGCTGAAGCTTAAATTTCCCTGTGGGTCAAGGTCCACCGCAAGGACCCTCTTGTTCATTTCTGAAATACAACCGCAAAGGGCGCTGCAGGTAGTTGTTTTACCCACGCCGCCCTTCTGATTGGTTACTGATATAATAACCGCCATAAAATCTCCTATAAGTCAATCGGTCAGATGCTGTGCTCGGGGGAGGGCTCAAGGTTGCTTGCGTCCTCGGCGTCAAATACATGGTAGTTAGCCTTGCCGTTCTTCTTTACAAAGTACATTGCCTCGTCCGCCGCCGCAATAAGAGCGTGACCGTCCTTTCCGTGCTCGGGTGAAAGCGCGATACCGATACTTGCCTTTATATTCAGGTTTGCGTTTGCGCTCTTGGAGAAGTAACCGTTGTACAGCTCGTCAATGATATCCATTGCAAGCACTTCGATATTGTCGATTATCTTTTCGTCGTTTACGCAAAGTACAAACTCGTCACCGCCGAAACGTCCCGCAAAGCCGCAGTTTTCGACTTTTGCCTTGATTTTGTCGGAAACATATCTGATAACCTCGTCGCCTACGGAATGACCGAAGCGGTCGTTAATGAACTTGAAGTCGTCAACGTCAATGAACAGTACGGAAATTCTGCTGTTTGCACGTCTTGTAAGCTCTCCTGCAAGCTCTCTCTCAAAGGTGCTTCTGTTATAAAGCTGTGAAAGGAAGTCGTAGCTTGCACGTTCTGAAAGCTGCATTGCCGTTTTCTTTTCGCTGTCTATATCCGTAATGACGCCGATTACACGGAGAACCTCGCCAAGACGGTCGGTAATGCACTGTGTTCTCATTGAAACGTAGATTACGTTGCCTGCCTTTGTCTTGACCTGATATTCGCCGCCGAAAATGTCCTTTTTCTTGATAAGGGTATTGATGTCCTTCTTGAAGCGCTCGGCGTTTTCCTCGTCCATAAGCTTGTCGATGAACTTGCCGTTGATAAGGGTGGATTCTGCGGGATTAACGTCAAACTTTGCAAGGAAGTTGTCGGAAACGTACATTTTTTCCTTGGTGAAATCCCATTCGAACAGCATATTGTCGGACAGGTCGGAAATCGTCTTGTGCAGCTCCTCGCTAAGTAAAGCGTCGTCCAGCATTTCGTTAAAGGTTTCGGACATACGGCCGAACTCGTTGTTGGTCGTTACCTCAAAGCGCTCGTCACGGTTGCCCTCCTTGATAACACGCATTTTGTCTATCATTGCCGTCATTGGCTTAATGATCTTGTTCTGCTGAGCGGTAAGCACCACTATTTCAGCAACCGCAACCACTGCGATAATGGCAACGGCGATAATTGCCCCTACAAGCACCATGCCCGAGGTTGCGGACTGTGGATAAAGGCTCATCCATACCCACTGGGTTCCGGGAACGTTGTTGTAGCTGCCCATAAAGCCGCCTGCGTTGTAGGAAATGCTCTTGATGCCTGCGGATTCGACGTTGGAGATAGCCGTTGAAACCATACTGCGAAGACCGCCGTTAGAAAGCTCGTCGGATCTTGTTACGGGGTTGCCGTTATAGTTTATCACGTTGCCGTTGCCGTCTGCAAGAATAAGATATCCGTTGTCAAGGAAGCTTGTGTTCATCATTGACGCGTAAAGCTGTCCCGTAACGGAAACCACCTCTGCGCAGAAGCCGATCACCTTGTCGCTGTCGTTTCTTACCGCATTGGCAAAGAACATAACGGTTTCGCCGTCATAACCGCTGTCAAAGCTGATATTGGAAATATAGCCGTCCGCAGCGGATTTGTCTGCCATTTCGTCGCTGTAGCCGAAAAAGGTGCTTCCCTTTTCGGTGCCCTTTGTGTCAAATACAACACGTCCGCCTGCGTCCATTACCACAAAATCCAGAACGCTTTTGCCGTTTGTTTTGATATCCTCGCTTATTTTGCTCAGCTGGTCGCTTACGTCGGAAATCTGACCTGCGGCGGCCTTTTTAACGGGATCTGTCATTGAAAGGGCGGAAACGTCGCCCGTCATTGTTCCGAAGTAGTTGACTGCGGTGGTTGACAGAGCGTAGCCCATTGTCTGAGACTCCTCGCCAAGCATACTGCCTGCAAATCCGAGAGAAGCAAAGGTTCCCACAAGACCCATTATCACAACGGGCAGAATTGCAAACACAAATGTCAGTATTTTGAGTGTGGTTTTAAGTTTAATGTTCATTTTCTAACCCTTCCCGACTAAAATATTTGAATGAATAATTTATTGAATCCTTCAATCGTCCGCTTCCTTTGAAAGCTGCTCCTGCGCACGCTGCTTACGCAGCATTTCAACCTGTATTTTATTCACAAAGCGGGCGAAAATTTCCTCCTGCTTTTTATCAACGTTTTCGAACTTGCAGCCGTAGCCCGTTACCTGTCCCGCAGGGTCGGTCTGTACCCGAAGCACCTGTGTGATAATCTCCACCTTTTCGTTCATCAGCTGGATTATCAGCATGAACTTGTCGCCCTTCTGAAAGTCGATTCCGTCCGCTGCATATATGAACACGCCGCCTAAGTTGAAATCTCTGATGATTGTTTTTGCGGGCTCCCTGAAATAGACTATTTCGTCCCCCCTTGTAACAAAAGTTATGGTACAGGGAATATCCGCCGATACTTTATAAAATCTCCGCCGCTCCTCCATTACCTTCTGTGAGCCCATTCTCAGCTTTACGTTGAACTGAAGGTCGGTGGAAAGCGTCACTCGCCCGGGGTACCGTATTCTGTCGCCGTTTTTCATAAAGGTGATTACATACACGGCGGAATCTGCATTTATCTCAGGCAGGTTTCTGCCCTTTATCATTACTATGCTTTCTGTTATTCCGTCCGGCCCCGTTATCTGCGGAATGGTAAACTGCTTGGTGCCTGCCGAAATTATTACGGTTCCCGAAACGGTTGTAATTTCAATCTTAATTATTTTATCCCGTTTTAGCAAAAGATTTCTCCCCTCGCCTAATTTCCTGCCCGACATAGCAGTCCCCATTGGAAACAGGGTACTGCTCCTTGATTTTCGGCGCAGTCAGGCTAACTCTATATAATTATACATTAAATGTGACAATAAATCAATAGCATAAACGGCATTTCTTGAACATTTTTTTGAAATTGTACAGAGAACAGGGGGTAAAAATCGTCATTTATAACAAATTTTGTGAAAGCTTTACAAATTTATGGGGAAAATATCGTATAAATAAACAAAACATAATTTTTCGACTTATTTTTCACGTTACCGAGCAAAATCCCGCTGTACAAACTCCCCCGAAAAGTGTATAATTATAGTGTATAAACATTAGGAAGGAGATGAATTATGCGGACCTTTTTTCATTGCTCAACAAAAAAATACGAAAAAAGAGCGGCGACAGTGCTGACTCTTTCCATAACGCCCCTTGTTCAGTGCTGCATAATCGTCATTCTGACCCTTATGTTCAATTTCAGACGGCTGGATCAAGTAACGCTCCTTGTGCCCCTTCTCATAACCTGCGGCGCCTGCATACTGCTTGGAATGATTATTGCGTGGGTTACGCTGGAGCTTAAAACAAGGGCGATAAAGCGGAACGCGCGCTATACATATCTTGATATACAGCTTAAAGCCTTTGTTTTCAGCAGGTACGACGGGGAATTTGCTTTCGACGGTGAAAGGGTAGTAAACCGCCGCCTTTACACCGTTGCCTTTGAGGATTTTGAAAGCGCTCACACCGAGGAAAACGCCCTTGTGATTCGGGGAAAGATACACTATTATAAAGGCATGAGTCACCGAATGGGCTACCATATAAAAGAGGGCAAAATCGACTTCGACAACTGGTGGTACAATCTGACAGGCTGGGAGGAAATAACCGAGCTTCGCATTGAAAACGTGTTTGAAAAGCCCCAGCTTATTGCCGAAAGCCTTGCCGCCGCAAAAAAGCGGTTTGACGAAATTCCGCCCCCCAAGCCCTATGTATTCAAGGAGGCGGACTTTATCCGCCGCCGTCCCAAGCCCCGAATAATGCCCGACGATATGAATTTTAACAGACAGTGGTAAATTTTTTATATAAAGCTGTAAAAACTGTTGAAATCTTCAAAAATATGTTGTATAATATAGTGTGAATATAAAATAGGCAACTTATAACCGGCACTTTTCTGAGAAAGGAAAAATATGGCTCAGTTATTCAATACAACCTCGTTCCGCTTGCTGGAACAGGGCATAAACGTGCTTAAGCAGCAGCAGACCATAATCGCACAGAACATCGCAAATCAGGATACCCCCGACTACAAGTGCAAGTATCTCTATTTCGGCGGAGTTCTTAAGGACAAGCTTGACGCTGCGGAAAACTCAAAGTACAAAAAGCAGCTTGAAATCGCTTCCGCTGTTTACGTTGACCAAAACACAAAGGACCAGCCCGACGGAAACAATGTTGATACGGATACGCAGAAAGCTCTTTTCACCAAGAATGGACTTATGTATCAGGAGCTTATCAATCAGATGAACTCCGAATTCAACCTTATGCGTACGGCTATGAAGAGATCGTAAGGAGGCATATTATGGCATTTCTCAGCAACCTTGATATTGCCCTTTCGGGTATGATGGCACAGCGGCTCCGCCTTGACGTCATCGCACAGAACGTTGCAAACGCAACCACCACAAGAACAGCCGAGGGCGGACCGTATGTAAGACAGAACGTTGTTTTTTCTGAAAACAAAACGTTTAAAAATATTGATATGAGCGACAGAAAGTCCTTTAAGGACATTCTTTCAATGTCGCTGGCAGAGCGTCAGGAAAAGCAGTATAGCGGCGTTGTTGTAACGGAAATCGTGGACGACCCCACTCCCCCAACTCCGGTTTACGACCCCACTCACCCCGACGCAGACGAAGACGGCTATTATTATCTGCCCAACGTTGACGTTGAGGAGGAGGAAATAGACGCACTGGCGGCTACCCAGTCCTACGAATCCTGCCTTACTATTTTCAACAGCATGAAAACACTGGCGCAGAAAGCCCTTACAATAGGCTCATAAGCCCTCTGAGATAGCTTATCACCCTTAACCGAAAGGAATTTACATATATGTTTATTGAACCAATGTCGGCAAATATTCAGCCTCTCCGCAGCGTTGAAGAGGCGTTCCATACCTACGAAAAAACAGAGGAAAGCTCCTCTGAAAGCGTAAAAGTGCCCACCTTTCTTGACGTATTCACCGGCATAATCAGCAATGCCGTTGAAGCAAACGCACAGAAAAGCGCAGACATTGTACAGCTTATGACAGGAGATACCGACAACCTTGAACAGATACAGGCAAATCTCACCAAGGCAGAGGTTGCCACAGAGCTGCTTGTTACCGTTAAGAATACTGTTGTTGACGCATACAACGAGATTATCAAAATGAGCGTTTAACGGAGATTTTCTGAATGAATAAGGTACTTGAAACATTAAAGAAGTTCGGCACGTCCGCCAAGACAAAATGGACGTCCCTTGAAAAAAAGACAAGAATAATTACGCTTGCGGTGGCAGGCGTAATAATTGTGTCTGCAATAATTCTCACCGTAATTCTCAATCAGAAGCGGTACGCCGTGCTTTTCAGCGGCACAAGCTCCGCCGACAGCGCAGAAATACTGAATTATGTGCAGAACACCCTTGGAGTAAGCGATATTATCATTGCAGGGGACGGAGATATTCTTGTTCCCCAGGACCAGGTGGAAAATATCAGAGTGCAGTGCAGTATGCAGGGCTACCCGGCTTCGGGCTTCAACTATGATATATGGGACACGGGAATTTCCATGTTCTCCACCGAAAGCGACAAGCGTGAAAAGCAGAAGCAGCAGCTTC
>JBJERI010000052.1:0-3683 GCA_051882195.1 Ruminiclostridium sp.
CGTCGAGAAACACACGCAGACAAGGAAACGCTCCCGACAGGCGTACAAAGGTACGTCAAGGGAGCGTTGACGCAGTAAGCAAAAATGCATTTCCGTAGCCGTTTTACGGCTGCGGAAATAAGAAAACATGATATATCAGGAAAAATTTTTACTATGATAAGCTTGCATTTTTGCGGTGCGCGGGTTTATCGACAGTCTGAGCCGACCTTTAAGGTCGGCTTGGTTGGTTATAGAAAAAGGTTAAACTAATTACCTAAAAAAGGAGTAAAGTTATGGCAGAAATTAAAGCATTCAGAGGACTTCGCTACACGGAAAAGGCAGGCAATATCGGTGACGTCTGCTGTCCGCCATACGACATTATAAGCAATGAACAGCGTAAGGCTTACCTTGATAAAAATCCCAACAACATTATCCGTCTTGAGCTGCCCAAAACCGCAGACGAGGACGATTCCGCCTACGGCAAGGCGCTTTCCTGCCTTAACAGCTGGCTTGAGGGCGAAATACTGAAGCGTGACGACAAGGAAGGCATTTACATTTACGAAATGGATTTTGCGGCAAACGGCGGCAATTACTCCGTAAAGGGCTACATTTCCCTTGTAAAGCTGGAGGAATTTTCAAAAGGAATTATTCTCCCTCACGAGGAAACTCTCTCAAAGGCAAAAACTGACCGCTTTAACCTTATGTGTGCAACAGGCTGCAATTTCAGTCAGATTTACTCCCTTTATATGGACGAGGACGGCGGCGCTTACGCTATTATTGACGGAGCAAGCAAGGGCGAGCCTGACAGTATTTTCACCGACGCAGACGGCGTTACTCACAAGCTTTGGTGCGTTTACGACAAGGAAACGCAGCAGAAGCTTATAGACAAAATGGCTGACAAGAAGCTTTATATCGCAGACGGTCATCACAGATACGAAACCGCTCTCAACTATAAGAAGTTTGTTGCGGAAAACAAAACAGAACTTGGCACTTCGGAATATGTCTGCATGATGCTTGTAAATATGGAAAACCCCGGACTTGTGGTTTTCCCAACCCACAGAATTGTCCGTGATTTGCCTAACTTCAATTATGACGAGGTTATTGAAAAGTGCAGGGACTATTTTGAAATCACTCCTTACCTTAACAGAGAAAAGGGAGAAATCGGTCTTGCAGACAGCTACAAGGCTGGCAAAAAGGCGTTTGTGCTGTTTAACGGCGACAACAACTACACTCTCCTTGTGCTTAAGGACGAGGAAACAATGAAAAAGCTTATGCCCGAATGCAGCGATGCATTGAGAGGACTGGACGTAAGCGTGCTTCACACCCTTGTGCTTGAACGAATTTTCGGTATCGACAAGGAAAATATGGCAAAGCAGATTAACCTTACATATACACGCTCGGCAGACGAGGCAATCGCAGCAGTTGACGGCAAGAGAGCAAACTGCTGCTTCCTGCTTAACCCCACAAGGGTTTCCGAAATCAGGGACGTTGCCCTTGCAGGAGAGAAAATGCCTCAGAAATCCACTTATTTTTACCCCAAGCTTACAACGGGTCTTGTTATGAACAAAATTTTTGACTGATAAAGGAGAAAGCTATGTTAGCACGAGAAGCAAAAAACGAACTTGTAAATCATATTATCCCTTTCTGGAACAAGCTTGAAGATAAGGAAAACGGCGGTTTTTACGGCTTTATGGATTCCGATTTAAAGCTTGACAAAAACGCTGACAAGGGCGTAATTCTTCATTCCAGAATACTGTGGTTTTATTCAAACTGCTATCTTGTATTAAAGGACGGAGAATGTCTTGAAAAGGCAAGACACGCTTTTGAATTCTTAAGAGATTACTGCGTTGACAGAGAATTCGGCGGCGTTTACTGGCTGATGAAAGCAAACGGAGAGGTTGCGGATTCAATGAAGCACGTTTACTGCAATGCGTTCTTCATTTACGCAATGTCAAGCTACTATGACGCAAGCAAGGACAAGGAAGCCCTTAACCTTGCAATGGACGTATTCAGAATCATTGAGGAAAAGGGTACTGACGATGTTGCTTACCTTGAAGCAATGACAAGAGAATGGAAGCTTATGGAAAACGACGCCTTGTCCGAAAACGGTCTTATGGCTGACAAGACAATGAACACAACTCTCCACCTTATTGAGGCTTATACCGAGCTTTACAGGGTTTCGGGCGACGCTCACGTTCTTAAGCGCCTTAAATTCCTTCTTGATGTTACTTACGAAAAGATTTACGATAAGGAAAACTCAAAGCTGTTAGTGTTCTTTGACAAGGATTTAAACGAAATCGGCGACATTTACTCCTACGGTCACGACATTGAGGCAACATGGCTTATCGACCGTGCCTGCGAGGTTATCGGCGATGAAAAGCTTATCAAGAAGTTTGCAGGCATGAACTCCAAAATCGTTGAAAAGATTGCGGACGTTGCCTTTGAAAACGGCGCTCTCAACAACGAGGTTGAACACGGCGTTGTTAACAAGTGGAGAATATGGTGGGTACAGGCAGAGGGCGTTGTTGGCTTCCTCAACGCTTATCAGAAGTACAATAACGCGCGCTACCTTGATATTTCCCACGCATTATGGGAATACATCAAGAACAATATTATCGACCCGAGAGAGGGCGGCGAGTGGTATTCACAGGTTGACGAACAGGGCAATTACGCTAAGTTCAAGCCCGAGGTTGATCCGTGGAAATGCCCATATCACAACGGCAGAATGTGTCTGGAAGTAATCAAGCGGTCATAATCCGAAAGGGTCTGTATGAAAAAAATATTTTTGGCAGCCGCACTTGTAACAGCGGCGGCAATGCTTACTGCCTGCGGCTCGGAGGCAAGCGTTGCAAAGGAAATCAAAATTCCCATCTACGAAAATACGGAAAGTAAGCTGAATACCGTAACCGTAGAGTATATGGATTTATCCCAAACGGACGCAATAGGCTCCGTTATAGGTTATCCATACGCTGACGCAATAAACAGCGAAAACGAGGGCAACCTTTTAAGCTTTGAGCTGAAAAGGGGGGATAAGCTCAGCCAGGGCGATGTAATTGCAGTGCTTGATTCGTCGGCGCTGAATTACGAATACACCAGTCAGAAAATTCTCTGCGACGCCGCTTATGACAGATATGCTGCAAGCGGCAGCAACAAGGATTATCTGCAATATCAGGAGGAGCAGGCAAAGCTTGACCTTATACAGTATAAAATTGACTGCTACACCATAAAAGCGCCCTACGACTGCGTTGTAACGGACACGGCACAGCTTACTATCGGCGAGGTTATTACCGCAGGAACATATTTCTGCACCATTGCAAAGCCTGACGAGGTAAGGGTTTATCTCAATCAGGACACCGACAAGTTTGCTCTTGGAACAAAGGTGGGAATAAAATTCACCGCAGGCACTTACAATGGCACGGTAACAATGATTCCTACCTCATCAAGCGGCGGCAAGCGGGGAGAATTCAACCTGTCAAATTATGTTGTTATCACCTTTGACGAGGGCGAGCTGGAAAGACTGCTTGAGGATACGCCAAATGCGGTAAGCGCAGGCTGGGCAACGGTTTACGTTACCTCTGTGGATAAGAGAAACGTTCTTGCAGTTCCCGAAAAGGCGGTAAAACAATTCTCGGGCAGCATTTACTGCAACCTTATCGACAACGGCGAAAAGGTACAGGTGCCCGTTGAAATAGGAAACACATACA
>JBJERI010000053.1:0-16951 GCA_051882195.1 Ruminiclostridium sp.
TACCAAAATCCGCGAGCTTGCCCGTCTGCGTGAAAAGGCTCTCCACGATGAAGCTTCTGCGTTAAGGAAGGCAACGGAAGAAGGCATTGCAATCGGCGAGGAAAGGCAGCGAAAGGCAATGATAGAAAAGATGAAAGCTATGGGTATGTCCGAGGAGCAGATTAACGCAATATTATCTTTAAACTAATAAACCGATATACACTAACATTTTTATGCCCCGTTGATTTGTTTCAACGGGGCAACTTTTTATATCCGGAAATGATGGCACAATGACATATCCAACCAACTGAACAGGTAGAGAAAGCAAGGCGAGCGAGCCTTGCTGATTTTTTTATCCAAAACGGATTTGAAGCAGAGCACACATAAAACTCTTGCGGAGCGTGGCTTACACTTCTACGCTTGCATGGATAACGATGAAGCAGGCGCACGGTTTATCTCGGAGAACAACCTCGTTCCGTGCAACAAGGTCTTGACTGACAGCAAAGTTAAGGACTTTAACGAGCTGCTCTAAAAGACCGTTCGCACCCGTGAGCTGATAGGTAAATCTCAATCAGCTCAAAATTTACCCGCCGAGCCGAGTAAGGTAAAACCACCGCCGCATTCTCGTAAAGTCCGAAGATAGAGAAGATAACTTTCCGAGGTCGTGAAATTTATCTCCCTACTCTGCCGTAGGAAAATTTTTACAGCAAGGAATTTTACCTTGTCTGTGTTACCACTTAAAAAAGAGGAGCGGAAGATTTTATCTTCCCGACGCTCCGAAAACCCATTTTGGAGTTTCGGAGTTTAAGTCGCTGACCGTGGGGTCAAGCGAAAGGGGTTTTAGGGGATTTGCCCCTAACTCAATGCCTTATTGTGAAGCTGTGCGTAACAATATGGCTATTGAGTATAGCCTTATTGATTGAAGCCGAAAAAAGCCCCAAAATCAAACACCAAAAATAGCCGCACCACAGAGGTAAATGGCAGCAACAAAAGAAGGAGGTATTCTGTATTTAACATTCCTTTGTGTAAGCAAATTGTATGATTTTGAAAGGAGCTGCTAATGGAAAGCAATATCAAGAAATTCGAAGCTGTTCAGCAAATGGATACAGATGAAGTAACCATTGGTCAGACAACCTATGTTGTGAAAACCAACGCAAAGAGTGTTCCAAAGCCTTTTGTAAAGAAAACCGTACAGAAATTACTTTTTGACACTTTAAAGCAAAAAAGTTAGAAAACCTATGGACAATCCGCTCTCGCCGTGCTATAATAAAAATAAGGTATGGAACTGCGTTTTGTTCAAGCGGCGAGAGGAGGAGAATTATGAACTTGAACGACGCAACAACCGCAAGCAATGGAGTAACTGCTCTCTACTGCCGTTTAAGCTGTGATGATGACAACGAGGGCGAAAGCCTTTCAATCGAAAATCAGAAGAAGCTGCTTACGCAGTATGCCGATGAAAAAGGATTTTTCAACACCCGATTTTATGTAGATGATGGTATTTCGGGTACGACATTTGAGCGTGACGGCTTCAAGCGTATGATGAGCGATGTTCAAAGTGGCTAGGTCAAAACGGTGATAGTCAAGGATATGAGCCGTTTCGGGCGAGATTACATTCAAGTAGGTTTGTACACCGAGATACTCTTTCCGCAGAACAATGTACGTTTTATCGCTATAAACGACAGCTATGACAGCGTAAACGGTGACAACGACTTCATTCCGTTCAAGAATATTATGAACGAATGGTACGCAAAGGACACAAGCAAGAAAATCAAGGCGGTCAATCGGGCAAAGGCACGGGCAGGCGAACATCTCACATCAAATGTGCCGTATGGATATGCCAAAAATCCCGACAATCCAAAGCAATGGATAATTGACGAAGAAGCTGCCGAGATTGTTCGGGAGATATTTCAGCTTTGTTTGCAAGGTCTGAATACAAATCAGATAGCAAACAGCCTTTGCGAAAGACGGATACTAATTCCCACGGCTTATAAGTCGGTTCACGGAGTTGTCAACCGCAAGTTCGCAGAGGACACAAAATTCTCTTGGAACAGCGATACGGTATCTCGCATTCTCGCCAATCGTTGTTATGCATGCGATACGGTGAACGGGAAAACCACGAAGAAGTCATTCAAAATCAAGAAACGCATTGACGTATCGCCCGATGAATGGCAAATTGTTCCCGATACGCACGAAGCGATAATTGACCGTGACACTTGGGAGTTGGTACAGAAAATCCGTCAAGGCAGACGGCGCAACGTAAGGCACAACTATCAGATACCGATTTTGTCGTGACATCTGTTCTGCGCTGACTGTGGGAGCAAGCTCTATTATGTAAAACCGCCGAAACAGGCTGAATACTACTGCTGTGCAGGATACCGCAAGCGCAAGGGCTTTTGCACGGGACATCACATCAGAGCAGATGTTGTGGAACAGCTCCTGATACGGCAAATCAACAGCATAATGGTGTATGTTTCGGAGTACGAGGACGAGTTTATTCGTCAAGTAATGGGGCGAGGAACAGCCGAACACCTAAAGCAGACTAATTCGCTGAAGAAAACCATTGACGCAGCAAAGCGGCGTATTGAGCAAATCGACAGCGTAATCTCTCAACTTTACGAGGACAAGGTTGTCGGGCAGATGCTGCCTCCAAGGCAAATCACCGCCGAAATGTTCACAAAGCTCTCGGCAAAGTACATAGCAGAGCAGGAAGAACAGAACGCTGCTTTGAAAGCGGCTCAAAAGGAGCTGGCGGCTCTTGAAGCGAAGAAAACCGATACTACAAAGTTTATCGACTTGGTAAGGAAATACTTGCATATTACCGAACTTACCCCGCAAATCCTCAATGAGTTTATTGACAAAGTGACCGTTCATCAAGCCGTTAAGGTTGACGGAAAACGCCGACAGGACATTGAGGTTTACTTTAATGGTGTCGGGCAGATGCTGCCTCCAAGGCAAATTTCGCCTGACGAAGAGAAAAAGCCCGAAACAACCGTTTAAACGGTCATTTCGGACTTTGGCGGGAATTTTTATCCCTAGTCTGCCCTCGCTTTATAGGCGAGGGAATTTTCATTTAAGATAAATCGTAGTTTCACCGTCATTTGCAAATGTAGGCACAATGCCCTCAATTCTTGGACTTCTTATTCTTGTTCTTACCATATCCCGAAGTGCAGTTCCGTTGTTACAGCCGTGAATTATCACAAGACGCTTTATCTGACTTGGCGCTGTGGCGATTTCACGGTCGATCTTCTTTTTTGCCTCCGCAACCAACATTCCGTGAATGTCTATTTTTTTCATATCGTTTACTCTGCCCATTATTTTCTCCTGTAAACAAGTACGCTGAAGCTGATTTCCGTATCAAGTTCTGAAAGGCTTTCAAGCTTTTTCTGATCCTTTTCCGAGGTTTTGTAGTAATAAGGCGTCATTGCAAAAAGGTCGGCTATTTCCTTATTTGAGGAAAGGTGAATGTTTTTCTCAACAACGTTGTTTTCAAGCAGCTGAAAGCTATCTATTTCAAGAGGCTCAACCTCGTTTTTGTATGGCTTGTCATAGACTGCGGCTTTAAGCCCAAAAAGGTGATTTTCAAGGGGTATTGCCCGAATAAGAATACCGCCGCTTTTTATTACACGCTGAAATTCCGACAGGGCAAAGGGAGAAAACACCGATAAAAGCAAATCGCAGGAGTTGTCGCCGATTGGCAGCTTATACACGCTTGCCACCGCAAGCCTAAGGGTTTTGCTCCTTTTTGCTCCTGCCGCAAGAGCGTCCTTGGAAATATCAATGCCTAAAATTTCGGCGTATTTCCCGCTGTTCAGCAGCTTTTCCTCAATGGCGGCGGTGTAGTAGCATTCGCCGCAGCCTGCGTCAAAAACTGCCGCTCCGTTTTCGGAATATTTATTCGCTTTTTCGCTGATTTTTTCGCATAAAGGCGAGTAAAGTCCCGTATTCAGAAAATCCCGTCTTGCGTTGACCATAAGCTTGTCGTCGCCGTGGTTTTTGCCGCGGCTTTTCTGTGACATCAGCAGGTTTACATATCCGCTTTTTGCCTTGTCAAAGGAGTGATTATTGCCGCAGACAAGGCTTTTTTCCGTTCGTATCAGCTTTTCCCCGCAGACGGGGCATATAAATTCAAACATAATATCCTCGTAAAAATTTCATTACAAATATTATAGTGCAAACAGGGCTGTATGTCAATCAATAAAGTTGACATTAAAGGGTTTTAGTAGTACAATTGTATATAGGTCATCTCTAAAAACCACCGGCTAAAGCCTTAGCACCTCATCTGCTTGCATATTTTACGCCATTTTGCACAGAAATTCCTTGACATACACAAGTATGCCTGCGTAATTTCTGTACAAACTGACGAAAAATCTGACTGCGCATCTGAGGCGCTATGGTTCTTAGAGGTGACCTGTAGAAAAAAGGAGATAATTATGTTTAAGGCAGTAATTTTTGATTTGGACGGAACACTTCTCAACACTCTTGACGATCTTGCAGACGCAGGAAATTATGCATTAAGGGAACAAGGCTTTCCCACGCACCCTGTTGAGAAATACAAATATTTTGTGGGAAACGGCATTCCTAAGCTTATAGAGCGTATTGTGCCAAAGGGCAGCAGCAATGAAATCATTGAAAAAACCCACTCCCTTTTCAGCGCCTATTACGAGGTACATATGAGAGACAAAACCGCCCCCTATGCGGGAATAACCGAAATGCTGGACAAGCTTGCGGAAAAGGGCATTAAGCTGGGAGTTGTTACAAATAAGGCTCATAAGTTTGCAAAGGAAATTGTGGAAAGCTATTTCGGCAATAGATTTGACAAAATTTTCGGCGAACGGACAGGCTTCCCGAAAAAGCCCGACCCCATAAACGTAAACAAAATGATAGAGGAATGGGGACTTGACAAGTCGGAGGTGCTTTATGCAGGGGACAGCAGCGTTGATATGGAAACGGCGAAAAACGCAGGCGTAAAAAGCTGCGGCGTGCTTTGGGGCTTCAGGACAAAAGAGGAGCTTGTGGAAAGCGGCGCAGTTTATCTTGCAGAGGATTCGGAAAAATTTTACGGAATAGTAACAGAAAATACATTGTAAAGGACGGTATGGTTATGGAAAACGTAAAGGAAAAATTATTCAAGTGCTATGACAGCTTTAAGGAAAAAATCGACTTCAAGCCCGAAATTGCCATTATTTTAGGCTCGGGACTGGGTGCGCTCGCCGATGAAATTGACGTAAAGGCAGTGCTTAACTACAGCGAAATTGAGGGCTTCCCCACTTCGACTGTTCCCGGTCACAAGGGCAGATTTGTTTTCGGCTATATGGACGGAGTGCCCGTTGTTATCATGCAGGGCAGAGTGCATTATTACGAGGGTTATCCAATGTCGGACGTTGTTCTTCCCACAAGGCTTATGAAGCTTATGGGCGCAAGGGTGTTGTTCCTTACAAATGCGTCCGGGGGAGTTAATTTCGGCTTTAACGCAGGAGATTTTATGCTGATTAACGATCAGATAAGCACATTTATTCCAAGCCCTCTTATTGGGCCAAACATTGACGAGCTTGGCACACGATTCCCAGATATGAGCGAAATTTACGACAAGGACCTCCGTGACATTATCAAGAAAACCGCAAAGGATTTGGATATAAAGCTTCAGGAGGGCGTTTACATTCAGCTTAAGGGCCCCAACTTTGAAAGTCCTGCCGAAATCAGAATGTGCAGAACGCTGGGCGCTGACGCTGTGGGTATGAGCACCGCCTGCGAAGCCATTGCCGCAAACCACATGGGAATGAAGATATGCGGCATTTCCTGCGTGGCAAACTTAGGCTGCGGAATGACCGAAAATCCTCTCACACATAAGGAAGTAATGGAGGCGGCGGATAAGGCTGCTCCATTGTTTAAAAAGCTTATCAGAGGCTCTGTTGTGAATATTGCAAAGGCGCTGGATTAAGGTGGGAAAATGGAGAAAAACAACATTGTAAGCCCCGACGGCGTAAGGCTGTCCGAGGACAAAAACAGCGTAATAATCATCGACCAGACGAAATTGCCAAATCACCTTGAATATATCAGCCTTGACAACGCAAAGGCTGTTTACGACGCTATTGCAGAACTTAAGGTAAGAGGTGCTCCCGCTATCGGAATCTGCGCAGGCTACGGGCTTTATGTTCTTGCAAGGCAGATAAAAACGGATAACACAGAGGAGTTTCTCGCTCTGCTTGCAAAACAGCGCGACTATCTCTGCGGCTCACGTCCAACGGCGGTAAATTTAAGCTGGGCGCTTAACAGAATGTATTCTGCCGCCGAAAAAAACAGGGACAAATCCGTTGCCGAAATTGTTGACATAATGGAAAAGGAAGCACGGCAAATCAACGCAGAGGACATTGAAATGTGCCGCAGAATTTCCGAATACGGACTTACTCTTGTTAAGGACGGGGACGGTATTTTAACTCACTGCAACGCAGGCCCTCTCGCCACCTCACGGTACGGTACGGGACTTGGAACTTTGTTTTTAGGCAAGGAAAAAGGCTATAATTTTCATGTCTATTCCGATGAAACAAGACCCCTTTTGCAAGGCGCAAGGCTTACTTCTTATGAGCTTTACAACGCAGGCATTGACGTAACCTTAATCTGCGACAATATGGCAAGCATTGTGATGAAGCTGGGCAGGATAAACGCCTGCTTTGTAGGCTGCGACAGAGTGGCGGCAAACGGCGATACCGCCAACAAAATTGGCACAAGCGGAGTTGCCATTCTTGCAAAGCATTACGGTATTCCTTTTTACGTTTTCTGTCCCTCCTCGACCATTGATTTTTCCTGCAAAACGGGAGATGATATTGTAATAGAGGAGCGCAATCCCGATGAAATAAAGGAAAAATTCTACACCGAGCCAATGGCGCCAAAGGGCGTTAAGTGCTACAATCCCGCTTTCGATGTAACGGACAATGAGCTTATTACCGCAATTGTTACGGAAAAGGGAATTTGCAGAGCGCCATATACACAATCGCTTAAAGAGCTTTTCGGAAAATAAACGAGGCATTTATGAAAATAAGATTTTACAACGCAAGAATTCTTTCAATGAATTACGGCTTTGATATAATAAAGGGCGAGCTTGCTACGGAGGACGACAGCATTTCCTATATTGGTGAAAAAGCTCCTGCCGACAGCTACGACAGGGAAATCGACTGCGGCGGAAACCTGCTTATGCCCGGCTTCAAAAACGCTCATACCCATTCGGCAATGACCTTTCTGCGCTCCTATGCGGACGATTTGCCCTTGCAGGAATGGCTTTACGACAAGGTTTTTCCAATGGAAGCAAAGCTTGACGGTGAAAGCGTTTACCGCTTTTCAAAGCTTGCCGTGCTTGAATATCTCACAAGCGGAATTACCGCCAATTTCGATATGTATTACGAGCCGGAGCATATTGCAAAAGCAAGCCTTGATATGGGCTTTAGAACGGTGCTTTGCGGTGCTGTGAACAATTTCAAGGAAAGCCTTGAAAAGCTGGAAAGCTACTATATCCGTTTCAACACCTGCGGCACTCTCATAAGCTATCAGCTTGGCTTTCACGCAGAATATACCACCTCAAAGGAGCTTATGGAGGGAATTGCGGCACTGGCGGAAAAGTACAAGGCGCCTGTTTTTATGCACAATTCCGAAACTGCCAAGGAGGTTGCGGAGTGTAAGGAGCGCTACGGACTTACGCCTACGGAGCTTTTCGATAAAATAGGCTTGTTCAGATACGGCGGAGCAGGCTTTCACTCGGTTTATATGACCGAAAGGGATCTTGAAATTTATAGGAAAAACGGCGTTTACGCAGTTACAAATCCTGCTTCAAACGCAAAGCTTGCAAGCGGAATCGCTCCCGTTTGCAGAATGCTTGAAAAGGGAATAGGGGTTGCAATAGGCACTGACGGTCCTGCCAGCAACAACTGTCTTGATATGTTCAGAGAAATGTTCCTTGTTACGGGACTGCAGAAAATAGCGGAAAAGGACGCCGCCGCCTGCTCTGCGGAGGACGTGCTTTATATGGCGACTGTAGGCGGTGCGAGAGCAATGGGTCTTGCGGACTGCGACGTGCTTGCAAAGGGCAAAAAGGCTGATATTATCCTGATTGATTTAATGCAGCCCAATATGCAGCCCCTTAACAATATCGTGAAAAACATTGTTTACAGCGGCAGCAAGATCAATGTTAAAATGACTATGGTAAACGGCAGAATCCTTTATGAAAACGGCATTTTTAACGTTGGAGAAAGTGTAGAGAATATTTACAGAGCCGTTGACGAAAGACTGAAAATTTTCAAGGAAGGCTGAGGAATGATTTTAATGCGCCTGCCATATTATGTGAGCAAAATAATTGAACAGCTTGAACAGGCAGGCTTTGAGGCTTATGCCGTTGGGGGCTGCGTCCGAGATATTCTGCTTGGAATTGAGCCAAAGGACTATGACGTTGCCACTTCCGCATTGCCGGAGCAGACGGAAAGGGTTTTCAAGGAGTATCGGATAATCGAAACGGGCTTGAAGCACGGCACGGTTACGGTTTTGTCCGAGGGCAACCCCATTGAAATTACCACCTACCGCATTGACGGCGAATACACCGACCACCGCCGTCCCGACAAGGTTTTGTTTACCCCAAGCCTTGAGGAGGATTTAAAGCGGCGTGATTTTACAATAAACGCAATGGCTTATTCCCAAAGCAAGGGCATAATCGACTGCTTCGGCGGCAAAAGCGACCTTGAAAAAGGCATTATTCGCTGTGTGGGAGAGCCTGCAAGGCGCTTTGACGAGGACGGACTGCGGATAATGAGAGCATTGCGCTTTGCTTCTGTTTACGGCTTTGAAATCGAGGAGAAAACGGCGGAGAAAATACACGAATATAAGCACCTGCTGAAAAACATTTCAGCAGAGCGGATTTACTCCGAGCTTGTAAAGCTGCTTTGCGGAAAATGCGGCAATGTAATAAGAGATTTTTCCGATGTGCTTTCGGTTTTTATTCCCGAAATTAACCGCTGCAAGGGCTTTTTGCAGCACTCAAAATATCATGATAAGGACGTGCTTGAGCACATAATTTCAACCGTTGAGGCAAGTCCTGCGGAAAAGAATATCCGCCTTGCAATGCTGCTTCACGACCTTGGAAAGCCCGATTATTTCTATATGGAAAACGGAGTGGGACATTTCAAGGGACACGCACAGGGCAGCGCGCGGATTGCGGAGCGTGTAATGAGGGAGCTTAAGGCGGACAGAGAAACGGCTGATAACGTTGTAAGTCTTGTACAAAATCACGACATAACCCTTATTGACAATCCGAAAACAATAAAAAGACAGCTTTCGCGCTTTGGAGAAAAGCTGTTTTTTGACGAAATAAAGGTTCATATTGCAGACGATATGGGCAAGGCTGAGGCAGTGCGCCGTGTGGAGCTGTATAAGCGGATAAAGTCAATGGCAGAGGAAATAATCGCAGAGCGGCAATGCTTTTCCCTTAAACAGCTTGAAGTAAAGGGCGGAGATTTAATTGCTCTCGGCTATAAGGGCGAGGAAATAGGAAAGGGACTTAATTTGCTGCTTAATGCGGTAATTGACGAAAAATGTGCAAATAATAAGAAAGATTTACTGACTTATCTTGCAAACAGTCGGGATTTGTGATATCATATATGTTTATAGAATAACAGAATAGAAGAAAGGGATAGTAATATGTCATCAGTAGATATAGGAATTGATTTAGGCACTGCCAACACCATAATTACCGTTGGCGGAAAGGGAATTGTTGTAAACGAGCCCAGCGTGGTTGCTTACGATAAAAAGAAAAAGCAGGTAATGGCGGTGGGAAAGGAAGCCTACAAAATGATAGGCAGAACTCCCGAGTATATCGTTGCGGTAAAGCCTTTAAAGGACGGCGTTATCTCCGACAACGATATGACCGAGGCAATGGTGAAAGAGTTTATCCACAAGGTAAGCGGCTCAATGCTGGTAAAGCCACAGATTATTCTCTGCGTTCCCTCGTCGGTAACGGATGTTGAAAACAGAGCCGTTGTTGAGGCGGCATTATCCGCAGGAGCAAGAAAGGTTTACCTTATTGAAGAGCCAATCGCCGCTCTTATCGGTGCAGGAGTTGACATTACCAAGCCTAACGGCACAATGGTTGTGGATATCGGCGGCGGCACGGCAGACGTGGCGGTAGTTTCATTTAACGGCATTGTTAAGTCCAACTCTCTCAAAATGGCGGGAAACAAGTTCGACCAGTCAGTAATAAAAATGGTTTCCCAGAAGTACAAAATCCTTATCGGCGAAAAAACCGCCGAGGACGCAAAAATACGCATTGCCAACGTATTTAATCCTACAGGTGAAAATAAAATCACGGTAAAGGGCAGACACCTTATCAAGGGACTTCCCGAAAGCGTTGAAATAAACGACTGCGATATGTACGACGCACTTCACGAAAGCGCAATGGAAATCGTTCAGCAGGTCAAGGAAGTGCTGGAGGTAACTCCGCCCGAGCTGGTAGGCGATATTCACACCAACGGAATTTATCTCACAGGCGGCGGCGCATTGTTAGGCGGACTGGCGGAGCTTATTGAAAGCGAAGTGGGTGCGCCCTGCAGAGTTGCGGACAACCCCATTGAATGTGTAGCAAGAGGCGTTGCCCTTGCGTTTAAACATTGCGACGAGCTTCTTGACGGCTTTGAAAAAATCTCACTTTACCGCTACAAATAATGCTTAACAAGAGAATAAACGGGGCGGATTTATTAAATGCTGCTGTGTACTAAAAAACATTATAAAAAAACAAAACCACGCGTGAATGCGTGGTTTTATTTTTTATTCTCCCCAAGTGATAGAGCCGTTATATTTAAGCTTCATTCCGGAGGTGTTCCAGCTCATAAAGTCAATGGGATTTCCCGTTGCCAAATCGAAAACAAGCAGGTTAATCCCGCTGAAGGCGGAAGAATAACCGCCCGGCTGCTCACGCTGAATTACCGAGGAAACGTCCCCCGAGGTAACGTCAAAGGTCTGTCCCGCAATTTCATAAACCGCATTGATGTTTTCGGCGCTTATCTGCTCTTCAAGGATTTCGCCGCCCTTAGAAGCAACGTACACGTTCTTGTTTTCCGCAATAAATGATGTATCAATTCCGAGATACTCAAAGGCTCGGATAACCGTGCTGTTAATACCGCTGTAATCGGCATTCTGCGAGGTAAGGATATAGCCGTAATTCTGATTTTTCATCAGCAGGAGATACTGATACATATCCTGGGTTTCTCTCATTTTGTCGTATTTCTGCTGCTGGTTAAGGGAGCTGTTGGACATCTGTTCAATTTCAGGAATGTTGCAGACATAGGGGAAAACGCCGTGATAGTTCATGCACATTCCGAAAACGTTATAGGCAAAAAGTCCCGCAACAAGCAGTCCTGCATACAGAGGGTAATTGTTGGATTTCTTCTCGGTCTTTTTGAGAATATTCTTGTTTTTCTCCGCAAAATATTCCTTGTAGTATTCCAGCATTGACGGGAGAGCGATAACAACGTAAATGAACATATACATTGAAAATCTCTCCAGGATAAACACGATTGTTGAAAAAAGCCATAATGTAGCCGTAAACAGCATGAAATTGGTAAGAACCCGTGCTTCCTTTTTGCTGCTCCAGCCCTTGAAATAAGCCAAGAGGGTAACAGCAAGTATTGCAAAGGGCATTATCACATAGTACCAGTCAAGTCCGTTCTGGAAGAAAATTGTACCCACGTAGGAGGAGAAATTCTTGTGGAAAACAGCAGTTGCGACATCGGCGATAAGATTAAGGGGATTGATGTTGAAGCCTTTAAGCAGTATCATATATGCCGCATAAACAGCCACCGTTACGCCGCCGTAAATGATAAGGCTTTTCTTTGTTGGCTTGAACAGCAATGCAAGGAGAAGCAATGGCAGAATAACCAGCGAGGTATAGTGGAACGCCGTTGCAAGCAGTGCCATCAGAATCATGGGTATAATCTTCTTGTCACGCAGGAAGCAGAAGGCAAGAAGAATAATGGAAGCCGCAATGCTCTGACGGATAAAGCTCATCGAAGCGTAGAAAAATGTCAGGCACAAATAGGAAACGCAGGAAAGCCACACGTTGGGGCTGTACTTGTATATAGCAATCGCGGCAGGAACGAGGATAAAGGGAGCGTAAAGACAGTAAATTGCGGTTATGTCCGTTGTAACCACGGAAATAAGCTTTGTGAGCAATGCAAAGCCCGGCTCATAGCCAAGGCCGAAAATTTCTCCCCAGCCTGCCTTGTTGATGTCGTCAAAAATGACCATATAGCTGAAATAGTCGTTGCCTATTCCGTAGCGGAAAACGGAAACAAGATAGAACATCAGAAATACTGCGCCCACATAAATTCCGTTTTTCAGCCTGCTTGGGTTTTTAATGCAGAGCGGATATGCAAGAACAAGCATAAGCGCAAACATTACAATGTAAATAATCATGTGAAGCCTTTCTTTATGAGAAGTTAAAGTGTAAAAAAACAGCAGCACTGAGAAATTCTGTCAGTGCTGCCTGTTTATGTAATTACAGCGACTTAATGATTTCGCCCATAAGGTTGGGGCCTGCGCAGATTGCGTTTGATTCGTCGGTGTCAATGTGCATTGCGTCTGCAAACTTTTCGCTTACACGAACAACAACATCGCCGAGAATAGCCTTTCTGCCGTTTGTTTCACACTTTACCCATACAACGTCCTTGTTCTTGATGCCAAGCTTTTCAGCTGTTTCGGGAATCATATGAATGTGGCGCTGTGCAACGATAACGCCTTCCTTTACTTCAACCTCGCCCTTTGGTCCGATAAGCTTGCAGCCCGGTGTGCCTGCAACGTCGCCGGATTCTCTGATAACGATCGGAACGCCGATCGAACGTGCGTCTGTTGCTGAAAGCTCAATCTGGTCAGCGGGACGTACCGGTCCTAAAATAGAAACGTTAGCAAGCTCTCTTTTTGGGCCTACAACAGTAACTCTTTCTTCACAAGCGTACTGACCGGGCTGTGATAAGTCCTTTTTCTTTGTAAGTGTTGCGCCCTTGCCGAAAAGGATTTCAAGAGTTTCCTGTGTAACGTGAACGTGACGTGCTGATGTTTCAATTAAAATTTCTGCCATTTTATAATTTCCTCCGATATTAGTGATTAATAAAATTATACACCTTTTTTGTTGGAATTTCAATAGAAAAGGTGAAAAAAGCTGTAAAAAGATTTTGCAGCTTTGTAACTACACCATGTATCCGATTTCAGAGAAAGCAAGCGCAATAAAAATGGAAAAAGTGCCTTAAGATAAATACATAAACGAATCAAGAACTATTCCGAGAATAAGCGCCAGCGCCAGTATTCCTGCGCCGATTGACAGCAGGATTTTGCGCTTTCTTTCACGCTTTGCCTGCTTTTCCGCAATTGCCGATTTGTTATTTGCCATAATCTCACTTCCCGAATATATATTGGTTACAGTATAACATATTTTGGCCGTAAAATCTACTGTTTATGAAAAATTTATTGAAAAAACCGAGGAGAAAATCAAATTCCCCTCGGGATTTTTTATTCGTGAGAAATTGCGGCGAGAGCGGAGATTTTTGTACCCTTGCTTGCAGGGTAGAAGCCCGAAACAAGTCCCACCAGCGTTGCAAAGGCAAGTGCCGCAAAGTTGAGCCAGATTGGAATTACCGAAATGTTCATTCCCTCAACTCCGTAATACTGCATATAGTCGCCGCCCATTGCGGACATAAGACTGTCCGAAAGGAAAGCGTTCACTATTGCCGATACGCCGTAGCTTACGCCGATTCCCACTACGCCGCCGATAAAGCCGATAAGCGCCGCCTCAAGGAGGAACTGGAGCTTGATTTTGCCAACGTCGCAGCCAAGCACCTTCATAATGCCGATTTCCTTTGTGCGCTCGATAATGGACATTACCATTGTGTTTGTAATGTTCAGAGCGGCAACGAAAAGGGAAATTGCAGCAAGAGCGCCTAACATAAGCTGAATGGTTTTTGTCTGCTGTGTCATCTGGTTTCGCAGCTCAAGGTTTGAGGAGGTCTGATAGCCCATATCCTTTAGCGCCTGCTCAACCGCTTCAACGTTGTTCATATCGTCCACTCTTACACGGACGTCGTTGTAAACGCCTTTAAATTCGGCTAATGTGTAGTCGCCGTCTTCGTTTACCTCGTTGTAGGCTTCAATAAGCTGCTTCATATAGCTTATGTCAATAAATACGCCGCAGACAGTGTTGTAGTCGTTGTAGTTGCCCTCAAGTACGCCCACAACGTTAAGGTCGTCGCCGTATTCCATATTGATAGCGTTTGTAGGCTGGCAAATGGAATAATCCGCCATCCATGTATCCATGTCCATTTGCAGCGGAACAATTCTGAAGCTGTCCGTAAGGGGGTGGATAAGGGGGTCGATTACATTTCCGTTTTCGTCCTGACCCGTCCAGTGATACTTTGTTTCATCATCGTCATCGTATATATCGACAAGGTCTGAGCCTACTCCCGAGCCGAAAATTACTGTTGCTTTAGGGTCGGTGCTGTTTTTCCAGCGGCCGTCCTGAAGCTTGTAGCCGAAATTCTCCATTTCGTCCATATAGCAGCCAATAAAATTGCCCCATGAAATGGCATACTCGTCGTTGGCAATGCCGATTTCGTTGCCCACAGACATATTCTGATAGAAAGGAGTTACCGCCTTGACGTGGTCAATCTGTTTGAATTCTGTAAGAACATCGTCTGTAAGATCAGGGACCTTGTTCTGCTCGTCGGGATTGTTTGAGCCGTAATTGTAAACTCTTACAAGAGTAAGGTCAGCCATATTGTTTAACATTACGGTCTGCGCCTCGTTCATACCTACGCCCAGCGAAATCATTACAATGATTGCACAGGTGCCTATCACAACGCCCGTTACCGTAAGAAAGGTACGGGCCTTGTGTTTGGTAAGGTTTCTGAAGCACATTTTGAGAATATCTATCGTTTTCATTTATGCCTCATTATTTCTTTTCGGAGTCTTCCGTTTTCTTTTCCTGAGCGTAGTAGTAATCCATATCGTCATCGTCTGATTTTGCTTTCTTTTTCTTCTTCACAATGATAATTACCACAACCGCAACAACAGCAGCGCCGCCCACGGCAATAAGAACGATTGCCCATACAGGCAGACCGCTCTGAGCGTAAATCGGGTTGCCGTTATCGTCATAGCCGATAATTTCGCCGTTTTCGTCCATTGGCACGTCAGAGTTCATTCCACCGTCAATAATTACATCGCCGCCGGGATAATAGTCTCCGCCGTAATCCATAACGTTTACGGTAACGGAAGTTGAATTGCTGAAGCTGAATACGTCGGCGTCCTCGTTTTCGTAGGTAACTGTAATTGTAAGTTCGGATAAGCTTGTGTCATTGAACATAACGTTCTTGAACTTGATTTTCTCCTTTTTGGAGTTGGCTTCGATTGTGCCGATAAAGGTTGAGCCGTAGCTCTGACCGTTGGAGTCGGTAAGAGTTGCCTCTGCGTTGAGCATATTGAGAGCGCCCGAGTTCTGAACGGAGAATGAAACGTTGGACTGACTGCCCTCGTAAATATATTCAAGTCCCGTAACATCAAGTATTGACGCGCGATAAGCCGCAATTTTCTGTGAGAAGGTCTTTGAAACGGTGCTGTTTGTTCCGTCAGCATTTTCAAAGTAAACGTAGAGAGTAAGCTCCTGTTCGCCCTCTTCGTTGATTTTTATCTTTACGCTGTCCTCATACTTTGTTGAAGCTGTGATATTGCCGATATATTCTCTTGCAAGCTCATTGCCCTGTGAATCGGTAAGATATACCTCAACATTGTATGCCGAGCCCTTGCCGCTGTTGATGATTGTGTAAGGGATTTCGGTATTTGCGCCTGTGTAAATCTGCGAAGGATTCTTTACCTTTGCAATTCTCATATCGGCAGGCTTTTCCGCTTCTTCTTCCTCTTCTTCCTTGGTGGTTATTTTAAGGGTAAAGGACTTTGAGTCGGTGTGCTTTTCCTTGTCGTTGTTTTCATAGACAAGCTTTGCCGTGTAGGTTTCTGTGCCTGCGCTTGAAGCGAGGACGTTGAAGTTGTAGGAAACAGAGGTGCAGGGGTCCATCTGGCTGATGAAAAGGCTGTCAACCGCATTTCCCGAGCCGTCGTAAAGGGTTATTTCCGCGCCTGTAATGGCTGTTTTTGTTGGGTTTGTAATTGCGAACGGAATCTGAGTAAGAACGTCAACGGGTATGCTTGCGGGAGCGGTAATGCTCTGAATCTTCAGAGAGCCTGCGTCGTTGTCTTCGCTTGCAGCAATTACCTTAACGTTAAAATTCTTGGAGGCTACCAGCTTTTTGCCTGCCGTATTTGTATATTGCACCTTTAAGGTAAGCTTTTCGGAGGCAGCCTTAGAAAGAGTGTAGGTAATAGTGCCGTCTGTTTTTTCGTGAGCGTTTGATGTGCCGATATATGCGCTTGAAATTTGCTTTTCGCCGTTGTAGATGTACGCCTGTGCGTCAAGGAAGCTTTCGTCCCCTGTGTTGATAAGCTCAAAGGTAAGGGTCTGCAGCTCGTCTGTATGAGCGGTTTTTTCGTAAGTAAGGTTGCTGATTTTAAGGGGAGTGCTGTCTGTAATATTTAATGTGAAAGCGCTTGAAACGGTCTTTTCTGTTCCGTTTTCCTTATACTTTACGGAAAGCTCCAGATTATAGCTGCCTGTTTCCTTAATGGTAAAGGGAACCTCAACGGAGGCTGCGGAGTCGGGGGAAATTGCGCCTATGTATTTTTCGGCAATAGCTTCCTTTGTTGCTGTGTCTGTAATGATTGCCTTTGCGTCTGTGCCGCCGATAGGACTGCCGTTGACAATATCAGCGGTAATTGTGCCCTTTGTGCCTGCAATTATGTCGGCAGGAGCAGAAAGATTCTGAATTGAAACAGACCCCTGACTTACATTGCTGCCTGTGTTTGTAATGTAGACGGGAACATATTTCTTGGTGGTTTTCTTAAC